>NZ_JBJHAF010000005.1:0-288782 GCF_054050855.1 Blastococcus sp. SYSU DS0539
GAGGCGCCGTCGGGGACGGCGCCTCCGCGCGGGGGGTCAGGCCGATGCGCCGGACAGGGTGACCTCGACGGTGAAGGTCGCGCCCTGGCAGCCGTCGGCGGCCGTCGTCAGCATGGTCAGCGCGCCCGGGACGGTGACGTTGATGCCGACGGAGTTGGCCGGCAGCGTGATCCCGGAGAGGCTGACCGGGCCGGACACCGCCACGTCGGCGGCGGTGCACGTCCGGCCGTCGACCGGCGTCACGGTGACCGCGCCGAAGGTGGCCCCGGTGAGCATCACCGGGAACGGGTTCGGGTTGCTGACCCGGGCGGCGAGGTCCCCGGTGGCTCCCGGGTAGAGCGACGCCGTCGGCGTGCCGGCGGACACGCCCAGCTCCGCGACGGTGGCCGCCTTCGCGGAACCCGGACCCGTACCGTCGACCAGCCAGGACGCCACCGCCACGCTCCCGCCCAGCAGCGCCAGGAAGAGGACGGCGAGGACGCCGATGCGCCTCCGCTTGGTGTTCATGGGACCCCCCACTCGTTGCCTGATGTGACGCAGCACTCGCGCTGCGTCACGACAATGAATAGGGGAGGACGCACTGGTACCGGAAGTGCTGGAGGGGTGAAGTCACCCTTTCGGGGCCGCGGACGACCGTCCGTGGGGGTCCGGGGGCTCTGCTGCGTCGCGGGAGCCGGCGTCACGCCGTGCCGGTCAGGGTGATCGCCACGGTGACGACGGCACCCTGGCAACCCGGCTCAGCCGTGGGGAGCATGCGCAACGCTCCGGGCAGCACGACCGGCACCCCGGTGGCGCCCGGGCGCAGGTCCACCGGCTGGTCGAGCGTCACCGGTCCGCTGCTCACCGCCACGATGCTGCCGGGCGCGCAGGTCCGTCCCTCTGCCGGAGTGACGTCCACCCGGCCCAGGGCGGCGGTGGTCAGCCGGACCGCGGCGGTGCCGAGGTTGCTCGCGGTCGCCGAGACGGCCCCCACCGCGGGAGACGGGTAGCCGGTCGCCGGCTCGGGGTAGAGGGCGCCGGCCGGGGCCCCGTGGGTGATGGTGATCCGGGGCCGGTCCGCCGCCGCCGGGTCGGTGGTCCAGGCGGCCAGGGCCGCACCGCCGGAGAGCAGCACGACGGCGAGGACCTGGGCGATCACGGTGCCGGCACGGGCCACCAGGTTCACGGGTCCTCCTCGGGGTCGGCAGCGGCCGGAGGTCTTCCGGCCGTGCCATCCCCGTCGTCAGCTCCGCGCGGTGGCCTGAGGGATTCCGGAACAGATTCCCCCGAACGCGTGAACGAGCCTTTCCCCGGTGGAGACCACGGTCACACCCCGGTGCCCGGTACCCTCGTCGGCGTGCCACGGGTGATCGTCGACGTCGTCCTGAAGCCGGAGATCTCCGACCCCCAGGGGCAGGCGGTGCTCGGCGCCCTCGGACGGCTCGGCCACGATTCCGTCCGGAGCGTCCGCCAGGGCAAGCACTTCGTGCTCGAGGTCGACGGGACGCCGGACGAGGCCGAGCTGAAGCAGATCGCCGAGACGCTGCTGGCGAACCCGGTCATCGAGGACGTCGAGCTGCACCTCCCCACCGACTGAGAGAGACCGCTGTGCGCATCGGTGTCATCACCTTCCCGGGCTCCCTGGACGACGTCGACGCCGCACGCGCGGTGCGCCTCGCCGGCGGTGAGCCGGTCGGCCTCTGGCACGCCGACCACGACCTGAAGGACGTCGACGCCGTCGTCCTCCCCGGTGGCTTCTCCTACGGCGACTACCTGCGCGCCGGCGCCATCGCGGCCCGCGCCCCCCTGATGCAGGACGTCGTCGACCGCGCGAAGCAGGGCATGCCGGTGCTGGGCATCTGCAACGGCTTCCAGGTGCTCTGCGAGGCGGGCCTGCTGCCCGGCGCGCTGACCCGCAACAGCCACCTGCACTTCCGCAACCGCGACCAGGTGCTGGTCGTCGAGCGCGCCGACACCTCCTGGACGTCCGACTACGCGGCCGGCCAGCGCATCGTCATCCCGGTGAAGAACGGCGAGGGCCGCTACGTGGCCGCCGACGCCGACCTCGACCGGCTCGAGGGCGAGGGTCGCGTGGTGTTCCGCTACGCGGACGGCAACCCGAACGGCAGCTCCCGCGACATCGCCGGCGTCACCAGCGGGGACGGCCGGGTGGTCGGGCTCATGCCGCACCCCGAGCACGCGATCGAGGACCTCACCGGGCCGTCGACCGACGGCCTCGGCTTCTTCACCTCCGTCCTGAAGGCGGTCGTCAGCGCGTGAGCGAGTCAGCAACCGCAGGTCTGAGCGACCTCGACACGGGCCCCGGCCGGCTGGCCAACCGCCTCGACACCGTCGACCTGGCGGCGGGCACGCCCGGCGACGAGCAGCCCTACGCCGAGCTCGGCCTGAAGGCCGACGAGTACGCCCGGATCAAGGAGATCCTCGGCCGGCGGCCGACCACCGCCGAGCTGGCCATGTACTCGGTCATGTGGAGCGAGCACTGCTCGTACAAGTCCTCGAAGGTGCATCTCCGGCGGTTCGGCGACCTGCCGCCCAGCGACGCGCTGCTGGTCGGCATCGGTGAGAACGCCGGCGTCGTCGACGTCGGCGACGGCTACGCGGTCACCTTCAAGGTCGAGAGCCACAACCACCCGAGCTACGTCGAGCCCTACCAGGGCGCGGCCACCGGCGTGGGCGGCATCGTGCGCGACATCCTCACCATGGGCGCCCGACCGATCGCGGTCATGGACTCGCTCCGCTTCGGCCGGGCCGACGCTCCCGACACCGCCCGCGTGCTGCCCGGCGTCGTCGCCGGGGTGGGCGGCTACGGCAACTGCCTGGGCCTGCCCAACATCGGCGGCGAGCTGCTCTTCGACGACTGCTACGCCGGGAACCCGCTGGTCAACGCGCTGTGCGTCGGCGTGATGAGGCACGAGGACGTCCGGCTGGCCAAGGCCGAGGGCGTCGGCAACAAGGTCATCCTGTTCGGCGCCCGGACCGGCGGCGACGGGATCGGCGGGGTCAGCGTGCTGGCCAGCGAGACCTTCGACGCCGAGGGCCCGGCCAAGCGGCCGAGCGTGCAGGTGGGCGACCCGTTCACCGAGAAGCTGCTCATCGAGGCGTGCCTGGAGATCTTCGCCGCCGACCTGGTCACCGGCATCCAGGACCTCGGCGGCGCCGGGCTCTCCTGCGCCACCAGCGAGCTGGCCAGCGCCGGCACCGGCGGCATGCACGTCGACCTGGACACCGTTCCGCTGCGCGACAGCACCCTGACGCCCGCCGAGATCCTGATGAGCGAGTCGCAGGAGCGGATGTGCGCGATCGTCGAGCCGGCCAAGGTCGACGCCTTCCTCGCCGTCTGCGAGAAGTGGGACGTGCTGGCCACCGTCATCGGTGAGGTCACCGACGGCGACCGGCTCACCGTCGACTGGCACGGCGAGCGGATCGTCGACGTCCCGCCGCGCACCGTCGCGCACGAGGGCCCGGTCTACGAGCGCCCGATGGCCCGGCCGCGCGACCTCGACGCGCTGCAGGCCGACGACCCCGCCCGGCTGCCGCGCCCGCAGAGCGGTGCCGAGCTGCAGGCGCACTGGCTCGCCGTCGTCAGCAGCCCGGACGGCGCGGACAAGACCTGGGTCACCGAGCAGTACGACCGGTACGTGCGGGGCAACACCGTGCTGGCCCAGCCCGACGACGCCGGCGTGGTCCGCATCGACGAGGACAGCCACCGCGGCATCGCGCTCTCCCTCGACGGCAACGCCCGCTACGCCCGGCTGGACCCGTACACCGGGGCCCAGCTGAACCTAGCCGAGGCGTACCGCAACGTCGCCGTCTCCGGGGCGAAGCCGCTCGCGGTCACCAACTGCCTGAACTTCGGCTCCCCGGAGGAGCCCGAGGTCATGTGGCAGTTCGCCGAGGCCGTCCGCGGGCTGGCCGACGCCTGCCGCGAGCTGGGCCTCCCGGTCACCGGCGGCAACGTCAGCCTCTACAACCAGACCGGCGACGTCCCCATCAACCCGACCCCGGTCATCGGCGTCCTCGGGGTGCACGAGGACGTGCGCACCCGGGTGCCGTCCGGCTGGCGCGTGCCCGGGGAGACGGTGCTGCTCCTCGGCGAGACCCGGCCCGAGCTGGGTGGCTCGGCCTGGGCGAGCGTGGTGCACGGGCAGCTGGGCGGGCGGCCGCCGGCGGTCGACCTCGCCGCCGAGCGCGCGCTCGGGGACCTGCTGGGCGCGCTCGGCCGGGAGGGCCTGATCAGCTCCGCGCACGACCTGGCCGACGGCGGGCTGGCCCAGGCGCTGGCCGAGTCGGTGCTGCGCCACGGCGTCGGCGCCCGGCTGGAACTCGGGGACGACCCGTTCACCGCGCTGTTCAGCGAGTCGACGGCCCGCGCGGTCATCACGACGTCGGACCCCGGCGGTGTGAAGACGACGGCCGAGTGGGCCGGCGTGGCCGTGACGGAACTCGGGACGACGGGCGGGGACGCGCTCTCCCTCGACGGCGTCCTGGAGCTGCCGCTCGCCGAGCTGCGCGCCGCCTGGAGCGCCACCCTCCCGGCGCTGTTCGGCCGCCCCGAGGACGCGGTCGGCACCGTTCCGGCGGGCACCGTCCCCACCTCCTGATGCCGGCGGCCGCCCCCATCCCGGCCGAGGAGCTGCGCGCCGCCGTCGACCCGGTGCGCGCGTGGCTCGCCGGCGAGGCCGAGCAACCGCCCCGGGCGGTGCTCGGCGCTGCGGTGAAGACGACGGCGCGCTGGCTGGCCCAGCAGGTGCCGGGCCGGTCGGTGGAGCTGCGCGTGCCGCCGCACGTCGCCGTCCAGTGCGTGGCGGGGCCCCGGCACACCCGCGGCACCCCGCCGAACGTCATCGAGACGGACGCGGCGACCTGGCTGCGGCTGGCCACCGGGCAACTCACCTGGGGCGACGCCGTCGCCCAGGGCAGGCTGACCGCCAGCGGCAACCGCGCCGACCTGTCCGCCCACCTCCCGCTGCGCCCCCTGTCGCCCTCCGGGCGACACCGCGGCGATTTGTGCACATAACGCCGCACCGGGCCTCCCGTGGCGGCGGTTTGTGCACATAACGCGGCACTGGGACTCCCGTGGCGGCGGTTCGTGCACGAAACGCCGGGAACGACGACGGCGGGGACCCCGGGAGGGATCCCCGCCGTCGCGGGTGTTCAGCTGGTTCAGCCGCCGAAGAGCGAGCTGGCCGCCTTCACGGTGTTGTAGAGGCCGTACACCAGCGGGACGCCCACCAGCGTCCAGGCGAAGGCGATGAGGCCGGTGGGGGTGTGCGTCGTCGGCTGGTCGCCGGGCGTGGACGCGGGGTGGCTCATCGGACGGTGCTCCTCTCGGGGGCCGCGGCAGCGGTGGGGACGTCGGTGGGCTTGGGCTCCCACCACTTCTCGGCGACCGGCTTGATCAGCAGGTTGGCGACGAAGCCGACGCCCAGCAGCCCGACCATGATGAACAGCGCCGGCCGGTAGTCGCCGGCGACGAGCTCACCCGGGGTGCCGCGGGCGTCCAGGACGCCGTTGATGATCAGCGGACCGGCGATGCCGGCAGCTGCCCACGCGGTGAGCAGCCGGCCGTGGATGGCGCCCACCTGGTAGGTGCCGAAGAGGTCACGCAGGTACGCCGGGACCGTCGCGAACCCACCGCCGTAGAAGCTGATGATGATGGCGGCGGTGACCACGAAGATCCAGGTGGCGGTGCTGCCGAGGGTGGCCAGGATGACGTACAGCACGATGCCGACGCCCAGGTACACCATGTAGATCGGCTTGCGGCCGATGTAGTCCGAGGTCGAGGACCAGACGAATCGGCCACCCATGTTGAACAGCGAGAGCAGCCCGACGAAGCCGGCGGCGGTCGCGGCCGCGACCGCGGAGGTCCCGTTCTCCCGGAAGAAGTCCTGGATCATCGGCGCGGCCTGCTCGAGGATGCCGATGCCGGCGGTCACGTTGCAGAACAGGACGGTCCACAGCAGCCAGAACTGCGGCGTCTTGATCGCGTTGTTGGCCGACACGTTCTCGGTGGTGACGAGGGACTTCTGCTTGACCGACGACGGGTCGAAGCCGTCGGGCCGCCAGTTCGCCGCGGGCACCCGGATGATGAACGCGCCGAACATCATGAAGACCAGGTAGAGCGCGGCCAGCGTCAGGAACAGCAGGGCGACGGCGTTGCCGCCGGGCACCGTGCCGGCGACGGCGGGGTCGTAGTCCGGGTCGTACCAGTTCATCAGCTGGCGGGACAGCGGCGAGGCGATCAGCGCACCGCCACCGAAGCCCATGATCGCCATGCCGGTGGCCAGGCCCGGGCGGTCGGGGAACCACTTGATCAGCGTGGAGACCGGCGAGATGTAGCCGATGCCCAGGCCGATGCCGCCGAGGAAGCCGTAGCCGAGGTAGAGCAACCAGAGCTGCTCGGTGTAGATGCCGAGCGAGCCGACGAGGAAGCCGGACACCCAGAAGACGGCCGAGGTGAACATGGCGGCGCGGGGGCCGTTCTTGTCCACCCAGGTGCCGAACACCGCGGCCGACAGGCCGAGCATCACGATGGCGATCGAGAAGATGATCCCGATCTGGGTGAGGCCGGTGCCGAAGTGCTCGACGAGCGCCACCTTGTAGACACTGGTCGCGTACGCCTGGCCGATGCACAGGTGGACGGCGAGCGCGGCTGGCGGGATCAGCCAGCGGTTGAATCCCGGCCGGGCGACGATGCGCTCACGGGCCAGGAAGCTGGGTACTGCCACGGGGTGTACCTCCGGGGACGGGGACCGTGCGTCCGGGCGAACGCCACCGGGACGCGCACTGTGATATGGGTCGCTATCGGATGGCACCGTACGTCGCCATCGGTGCCATTGCGCGCTCAACGGGCGTCCCGTGATCCACGCGTGACCCCTCCCGCGGGGCGGAAGCGGCCCGGACGCGTCGGCGACCGGCCGCCTAGGCTGCCGGTATGGCGTACGAGGTGCGGGGCGTCGTAGCCCGCGGCAAGGGACAGCCCGTCACGGTCGAGACCATCCTGGTCCCCGATCCCGGTCCGGGTGAGGCGGTCGTGGACGTGCAGGCCTGCGGGGTCTGCCACACCGATCTGCACTACCGCGAGGGCGGCATCAACGACGACTTCCCGTTCCTGCTGGGCCACGAGGCGGCCGGCGTGGTGTCGGCGATCGGCGACGGCGTCACCAACGTCGCCGTCGGTGACTACGTCGTCCTCAACTGGCGGGCCGTCTGCGGCGAGTGCCGCGCCTGCCGCAAGGGGCAGCTGCAGTACTGCTTCAACACCCACAACGCTGCGCAGAAGATGACGCTGGCCGACGGGACGGAGCTCTCCCCGGCGCTGGGCATCGGCGCGTTCGCCGAGAAGACGCTCGTCCACTCCGGCCAGTGCACCAAGGTCGACCCGGCCGCACCCCCGACGGCCGCCGGCCTGCTCGGCTGCGGCGTGATGGCCGGCGTCGGCGCGGCGATCAACACCGGTGCCGTGCAGCGCGGCGAGACGGTCGCCGTGTTCGGCTGCGGTGGCGTCGGTGACGCCGCGATCGCCGGGGCGAAGCTGGCCGGCGCGACGACGATCATCGCCGTCGACATCTCCGACCGGAAGCTGGAGTGGGCCGAGCAGTTCGGCGCCACCCACACGGTCAACTCGAAGGAGACCGACGCCGTCGAGGCGATCAAGGCGCTGACCGGCGGCTTCGGCGTGGACGTCGCGATCGACGCCGTCGGCCACCCGGCGGTGTTCGAGCAGGCGTTCTACGCCCGTGACCTGGCCGGCCGCGTCGTCATGGTCGGCGTCCCGACGCCGGGCATGGAGGTCACCCTGCCGGCCACCGAGATCTTCGGCCGCGGCGGGGCGATCAAGTCCTCCTGGTACGGCGACTGCCTGCCCAGCCGCGACTTCCCGATGCTGGTCGACCTCTACCTGCAGGGGCGGTTCGACCTCGACGCCTTCGTCTCCGAGACGATCGCCCTCGACGACGTCGAACAGGCCTTCGAGAAGATGCACCACGGCGAGGTGCTGCGCTCGGTCGTGGTGTTCGACAAGTGAGCGAGCGTGCGAGCTCACCGATGGACACTGCACCGCGCGGCACGCGCGTGACGAGCGCCAGCGAGGAGGCCGCGTGACCGCGCGGATCGACAAGGTCGTCGTCGCGGGGGTCTTCTCCCTGGACGGCCAGGACTTCGACGTCGAGAACAACGTGTGGCTCGTCGGGAACGACGACGAGGTGCTGGTCATCGACGCCCCGCACGACGCCGCCCCCATCGTCGAGGTGATCGGCGGCCGGAAGGTCACCGCGATCGTGCTGACCCACGGGCACAACGACCACATCACCGCCGCCCCCGCCCTGCGCGAGGCCACCGGCGCCCCGATCTGGTTCAACAGCGACGACCGGATGCTCTGGGACATGACCCACCCGGACACCGCGCCCGACCAGGACCTGCGGGCGGGCACCCGGTTCGACGTCGCCGGCACCCGGCTGGTCGCGCTGCACACGCCGGGCCACTCGCCGGGCAGCACCTGCCTGCACGCGGCCGACCTGCGGACGGTCTTCACCGGGGACACGCTGTTCTGCGGCGGGCCCGGGGCGACCGGGCGGTCGTTCAGCGACCACCCGACGATCGTCAACTCCATCCGGGCGCAGCTGCTCAGCCTGCACGGCGACACCGTCGTGCGGACCGGGCACGGCGAAGACACGACGATCGCCGCGGAGCTGTCGAACGTCCGCTGACCCCGGGCGGGGCGTCGAGCGTCCCGTCGGCCTTGCGCCGGCGGGAGCCCGCAGTCATGGAGCAGTGGTCGCGGACCAGCGCGTCATCGGGGCTCCAGCTCCGCATCGCGTCTCCCCGGTCGACCGCGTACACCGGCGAGTCGGGGGAGCAGCACGGGCTCGACCGGCATGAAGTCGTCGACGTCGACCATGTCCGCGACGACGAAGCCCGGCTTCCCAGCGAGCTCGAGCAGCGGGGTGAGGGCCGATGCCGGTACCCGCTCCGGGTGCAGCACGAGCAGGTTTCCCGGGCGCGTCCCGGCGCTGACCAGGGTGGGCCGGCGCCGGGAGTGACGCGCTCCACCTCCTCGGCAGCGGGCGGAGCCGCCCGCGCCGGTACCCTCGGCGCTGTGCCCCGTGGTGATGGACGGCTGACCCATGACCTCGACCCCCAGTCCCCCGGACCTCAGGACGCCTGCGGCGTCTTCGGTGTCTGGGCGCCGGGGGAGGAGGTCTCGAAGCTGACCTATTTCGGTCTGTACGCCCTCCAGCACCGCGGTCAGGAGGCGGCCGGCATCGCGGTGTCCGACGGCGTCTCGGTCGTCGTCTACAAGGACCTCGGGCTGGTCAGCCAGGTCTTCGACGAACCGACCCTCGGCAGCCTCCGCGGCCACCTCGCCGTCGGCCACACCCGGTACTCGACCACCGGGGCCTCCACGTGGGAGAACGCGCAGCCGACGTTCCGCACCACCGAGGCCGGTACCGGCCTGGCGCTGTGCCACAACGGGAACCTGGTCAACACCGCCGAGCTGGCCAGCAAGGCCGCCGACGCCGGGGTGCCGGGAGCCTTCGTCGCGACGAACGACTCCGACCTGGTCACCGCCCTGATCGCCTCCTACCAGGACCTCTCGGTCGAGGCGGCGGCGATGGAGGTGCTGCCGCAGCTGCGGGGCGCCTTCTCCGTCACGTTCATGGACGAGGACACCCTCTACGCCGCGCGCGACCCGCAGGGGGTCCGTCCGCTGGTGCTCGGCCGGCTCGAGCGCGGCTGGGTCGTGGCCAGCGAGACCGCCGCCCTCGACATCGTCGGCGCCTCGGTGGTCCGCGAGGTCGAGCCCGGCGAGCTGATCGCCATCGACGAGAACGGGCTGCGCAGCCAGCACTTCGCCCCGGCGGAGCCCAAGGGGTGCGTCTTCGAGTACGTCTACCTGGCCCGGCCCGACACCACGATCTCCGGCCGCAGCGTGCACGCGGCGCGGGTGGAGATCGGCCGCCGGCTGGCCAGGGAGCACCCCGCCGAGGCCGACCTGGTCATCCCGGTGCCCGAGTCGGGGACCCCGGCGGCGGTCGGCTACGCCGAGGCGTCGGGCATCCCGTACGGGCTGGGCCTGGTCAAGAACTCCTACGTGGGGCGCACCTTCATCCAGCCCAGCCAGACCATCCGGCAGCTGGGCATCCGGCTCAAGCTCAACCCGCTGCGGGACGTGATCCGCGGCAAGCGGCTGGTCGTCGTCGACGACTCCATCGTGCGCGGCAACACGCAGCGGGCGCTGGTCCGGATGCTGCGCGAGGCCGGGGCGGTCGAGGTGCACGTCCGGATCGCGTCGCCGCCGGTCAAGTGGCCGTGCTTCTACGGCATCGACTTCGCCAGCCGGGCCGAGCTGATCGCCAACGGCCTGGACATCGACGGCGTGCGGGCGTCGGTCAACGCCGACTCGCTCGCCTACGTCTCCGAGCAGGGCCTGATCGCGGCCACCGAGCAGCCGGTCAACCGGCTGTGCACGGCCTGCTTCACCGGCGAGTACCCGATCCCGCTAGGCGCCCCGGAGGTGCTGGGCAAGCACGTCCTCGAGGGCATCGGCCACCGCGCGGTGAGCGGCTGGACCGGGCAGCAGGCCGGCAGCGCCGCGGTTCCCGGCGGCGCCGAGGACGCGCTGAGGCGGCCGTGAGCGAGACGTTCACCTATGCGGCGTCCGGCGTCGACATCGACGCCGGCGAGCGCGCGGTCACCCTGATGCGGTCCGCCGTGGAGCGGACCAACCGGCCCGAGGTCGTGGGCGGGCTCGGCGGCTTCGCGGGGCTGTTCGCCCTCGACACGCAGAAGTACCGCCGGCCCCTGCTGGCCTCCTCCACCGACGGGGTAGGCACGAAGATCGCGCTGGCCCGTCAGCTCGACCGGCACGACACCGTGGGCATCGACCTGGTCGCGATGGTCGTCGACGACCTGGTGGCCTGCGGTGCCGAGCCGCTGTTCCTCCAGGACTACGTCGCCTGCGGCAAGGTCGTGCCGGAGCGGATCGCCGCGATCGTCACCGGCATCGCGGCCGGCTGCACCCAGGCCGGCGCCGCCCTCGTCGGCGGGGAGACCGCCGAGCACGGCGACCTCATGGACGCCGACGAGTACGACCTCGCGGCCACCGCCGTCGGGGTCGTGGAGGCCGACGCCGTCCTCGGCCCGGAACGGGTACGCAGCGGGGACGTCGTCGTGGCGATGGCCTCCTCCGGCTTCCACTCCAACGGCTACTCGCTGGTGCGGCGGGTGGTCGCCGCCGCGGGGCTGGACCTCGCCGCCACCCCCGCCGGGCTGGACCGCCCCCTGGGCGACGTGCTGCTCGAGCCGACCCGCATCTACGCCCTGGACTGCCTGGCGCTGGTGGCCGACCTCGGCGTGGAGTCGGTGCACGCCTACGCGCACATCACCGGCGGCGGGCTCGCCGGCAACACCGCGCGGGTGGTCCCCGAGGGGCTGCAGGCCGTGCTCGACCGCGGTACCTGGGCGCTACCGGCCGCGGTGCGGCTGATGGAGGAGCACGGCGTGCCGCGGGCGGAGTCCGAGCGCGCCTTCAACTGCGGCGTCGGCATGGTCGCCGCCGTCGCTCCCGAGCACGCCGACGCCGCCGTCGCCCTGCTCGCCGCGCGCGGGGTGCCCGCGTGGATCGCCGGCACCCTGCGGGACCGCGACGACGCGGTGGCGCCGGCCGCCGAGCTGACCGGCTCCTACCGCTGACCTGACCGCGCGGCGGTCCCGGCGCCACGGCCCGAGACCCGCCCGACACCACGACACCGACCCGCCCGACACCACGACACCGCTGCCCCGGAGGGTCGCGGTGTCGTGGTGCTCGGACGGAGGATCAGCCGGTCAGCGGCTGGCCGCCCAGTCGTCGTCGGAGTCGTCGTCCGCCCAACGGTCGGCGTACGTGTCGTCCTCGTCCTCGTCGTCGTCCTCGGCCGCGCTGGGCGCGGTGTAGGTCGACGACGAACCGGCCAGCTCGCGCTGAAGCGCGGTGAGGTCGGTGTTCGGTGAGCTGTACTTGAGCTCACGGGCCACGCGTGTCTGCTTGGCCTTCGCTCGGCCGCGCCCCATCGGCTCGACCCCCTCGTTACGGAGTGCGGTGGACCAGCCAAGCGGCTGATGCGGCCCGCGTGGCGACCCCGACTGAGTGACTATGTCTCGGACAACATTACGACACGGATCGGCGGCGGGCACATGCCCTCCCCCAACGGGTGCTGCGCGACCCGCCGTCGGTCAGCGGGGGAGCCGGATCGTGGCCAGCCGGCCGACCGTCCGGATCCGCTCCTCGGCCAGCCGATCGGCCGCCACGGCGGGCGAGACGCCCTCGGCGTCGGCCAGGGCGAACACCCGCAGCGCCACGCCGAAGATGCCAGAGGCCTTCGCCCGGGCGCGGTCGAAGGAGAAGCCGTGCCGCTCGTCCTCCACCTGGATGACGCCGCCGGCGTTGACGAGGAAGTCCGGGGCGTAGAGGACGCCGCGCTCGCGCAGCCGGTCGGCCATCTCCGGGGTGGCGAGCTGGTTGTTGGCCCCGCCGCAGACCACGCGCCCGGGCAGCACCGCGACCGTCTCCTCGTCCAGCGCCCCGCCCAGCGCGCACGGCGCGTAGACGTCGTGCGGCGTCCGCACCAGGGCCGCGGTGTCGTCGACCGCGCGCACCTCCGGGTGGCGAGCCTGCAGGCGCTCCACGGCGGCCGGGTCCACGTCGGTGACGACCACGTCCGCGCCGTCGTCGACGAGGTGGCCCACCAGCCAGGACCCCACCTTCCCCACGCCGGCCACCGCGACCGTGCGCCCGGCGAGCGACGGGGAGCCCCAGCAGTGCTGCGCGGCCGCCCGCATGCCCTGGAAGACCCCGTAGGCGGTCAGCACCGAGGAGTCGCCGCAGCCCCCGTAGGCCTCGGACCGGCCGTGGGCGAACCGGGTCTCCCGCGCGACGACGTCGAGGTCGGCGTTGTACGTGCCGACGTCGCAGGCGGTGAGGTAGCGCCCGCCCAGCGATTCGACGAACCGGCCGTAGGCGCGCAGCAGCGCCTCGGTCTTGTCGGTGCGCGGATCGCCGATGATCACCGCCTTGCCGCCGCCGAGGTCGAGGCCGGCCAGGCTGTTCTTGTACGACATGGCGGCCGACAGCCGCAGCGCGTCGGCGACGGCGGCGTCCTCGTCGGCGTAGGGGTAGAAGCGCGTGCCCCCGAGCGCCGGCCCGAGGGCCGTGGAGTGGATCGCGATGATCGCCCGCAGCCCCGACTCGGGGTCGCTGCAGAACACGACCTGTTCATGACCGGATGCCAGGACGTCCACGACTGGAGCGTAGAACGCCCGGAGGCCGGTGCCCCGTCGGCGGAGAGCGGCCGCGTCGCCACCCTCGACGGCGCCGACGGCGGGCGGGAGGGGCATGATCCTGGGCGGACCGAACGCGCGGGCCCGGGCCCCGCGAGCACAGGAGGACTCTCGATGGCCGCACCCAAGCGTCTGCTGGCACTCGCCGTGGCCGCGCCCCTGCTCCTCGCCGCCTGCACCACGGACGGGGGTGGCGGCGGCAGCGACGGCGGATCCGGCGACGCCGCGGCGGGCGGCGGCGGCGACCTCGCCTTCTCGGTGATCACGCACGGCTCGGCCGGTGACGCGTTCTGGGACGTGGTGCAGAACGGTGCCCAGGCCGCCGGGGAGGACCTCGGGATCGACGTCGACTACCAGAGCGACGGCGACCCGCAGCGGCAGGCGCAGCTGATCGAGGCCGCGGTGAACCAGGACGTGGACGGCATCGTCGTCTCGATGGCGAACCCCGACGCGCTGCAGGCCTCCATCGAGGAGGCGGTCGAGGCCGGGATCCCGGTCGTCACCATCAACTCCGGTGCCGACCGGTCCACCGAGTTCGGCGCGATCGGCCACGTCGGGCAGGAGGAGCGGGTCGCCGGCCAGGGGGCCGGGCAGCGGCTCGCCGAGGACGGGGCCCAGAACGTGGCCTGCGTCATCCACGAGGCGGGGAACATCGGCCTGGAGCAGCGCTGCGCCGGGGCGGCGGAGGCGCTGGGCGGCGAGATCACCCCCGTGCAGGTGGACATCAACGACCTGCCGGGGGCGCAGTCGACCATCACGTCCCAGCTGCAGAGCGACCCGACCATCGACGCGGTCCTCGCGCTCAACTCGGCCGTGGCGGCCGTCGCCGTGGAGGCCGCCCAGGACGCCGGCTCCGAGGCGCAGGTGGCCACGTTCGACCTCAACGAGGACGTGATCGAGGGCATCCAGGCCGGCGACATCGCCTTCGCCGTCGACCAGCAGCAGTACGAGCAGGGCTACCTGCCGATCGTGATGCTCCAGCTGTACGTCGAGAACCTGAACACCGTCGGTGGTGGCCAGCCCGTGCTCACCGGACCGGCGATCGTCGACGCCGAGAACGTCGACGCGATCGCCGACCTGGCCACGGCCGGCACGCGCTGAGCACCCGGGAGGCCGCCGCCCCCACGGAGCCGCGCGGCGACGAACGGCTGGGCTCAGCCGGACCGCTGCGCCGGCTGCTGGTCAAGCCGGAGCTGGGCGCGCTGGTGGGCGCGGTCGCGGTGTTCACCTTCTTCGCCGCCCAGTCCGAGGTGTTCCGGTCACCCCGGGGCATCGCCAACTGGCTCGACCCGGCGTCGACGCTGGGGATCATGGCGGTCGCGGTCGCGCTGCTCATGATCGGCGGTCACTTCGACCTCTCCGCCGGGGTGATGACCGGGACCACCGCGCTCACCGTCGGCATCGTCGCCGTCGAGTTCCGGCAGAACCTGTGGGTGGCCATCGGCGTCGCGCTCGTGGTGGCGCTCGCGATCGGCTTCTTCAACGGCTGGCTGGTCACGCGCACCGGGCTGCCGAGCTTCATCATCACGCTCGGCACCTTCCTCATGCTCCAGGGGCTGAACCTGGGGCTGACGAAGCTGTTCACCGACACGGTCACCGTCGGCGGCATCGACGACGTGCCGGGGTACGCCGCGGCGGAGTGGGTGTTCGCCTCACGCGTGGAGATCCTGGGCGCGCCGATCCGGGTGGCGGTGCTGTGGTGGCTGCTGTTCACGGCCCTGGCGACCTGGGTGCTGCTGCGCACCCGCTTCGGCAACTGGATCTTCGCCACCGGGGGTGACGAGGTGGCCGCCCGCAACGTCGGCGTGCCCGCGCGGCGCACCACGATCGCCCTGTTCATGACGACGGCGGCCGCGGCGTGGTTCGTCGGCACCACCCTCGCCGTCCGGCTGACCTCGGTGCAGGCCAACACCGGCATCGGCCAGGAGCTGATCTACATCGTGGCCGCGGTCATCGGAGGATGCCTGCTCACCGGCGGTTTCGGCTCGGCCGTCGGGGCCGCCCTCGGCGCGCTGATCTTCGGGATGACCCAGCTGGGCATCCCGTACCTGCGCTGGGACGCCGACTGGTTCTACTTCTTCCTCGGGGCCATGCTGCTGCTCGCCGTCCTCGCCAACCGGCTGGTCCGCCGCTCCGCCGAGGCGACGCGGCGATGACCGGCTCCCGGGACGGCGCCCCGCCGCTGCTGCAGCTGACCGACGTCGGCAAGGACTACGGGTCGGTCATCGCCCTCGACGGCGTCAGCACCACCGTGCGCGCCGGGGAGGTCACCTGCGTGCTGGGGGACAACGGCGCGGGCAAGTCGACCCTGATCAAGATCCTCTCCGGGGTGCACCGGGCGGACCGCGGGACGATGCTGCTCGACGGGCGGCCGGCGGACTTCGGGTCACCGCGCGAGGCGCTCGACGCCGGGATCGCCACCGTCTACCAGGACCTGGCGATGATCCCGCTGATCTCGATCTGGCGGAACTTCTTCCTCGGTGCGGAGCCCACCCGCGGGCGGGGGCCGTTCCGCCGGTTCGACGTGGCGCGTGCCAAGGAGACCACCCGCCGGGAACTGGCCGCGATGGGCATCGACATCCGCGACCCCGACCAGCCCGTCGGCACGCTCTCCGGCGGGGAGCGCCAGTCGGTGGCGATCGCCCGGGCGGTGCACTTCGGCGCCCGGGTGCTGATCCTGGACGAGCCGACCTCGGCCCTCGGCGTGAAGCAGGCCGGCGTGGTCCTGCGCTACGTCGCGCAGGCGCGGGACCGCGGGGTGGGCGTCGTGCTGATCACGCACAACCCGCACCACGCGCACCCCGTCGGCGACCGGTTCCTCGTGCTCAACCGGGGGCGGAGCATGGGTGAGTTCGCCAAGGCCGACATCAGCCGGGACCAGCTCACCCGGCTGATGGCCGGCGGGGCGGAGCTGGACGCGCTCAGCCACGAGCTGGAGCGGCCGGGAGGCTGACCCGGGGGCGGTCGCCGACCCGTCGTGTCGACATACCTACCGTGACGAGACGGTCGCTGACCGTTCTATCTACGGCGCGGCGGGAATCCCGCGTGTTGCCTTTGTGACTCCGGGTGACAGTGGGACCGTTCGCGGGCCACACCGCCCACCCTCTTCCCCAGGGAGCGAGCACATGTCCCAGCGCCGTCCGTCCGGACCGGCGACTCCGGGGGGCCGCACCTGCCGGCCCGTCGCGGGCCGCTCTCCCCGACCGCTCCGCACCGCCCTGCTCGGCGTCCTGGCCGGCGCGACGCTGCTGGTCACGGCCGTCCCCGCCGTCGCGGTCCCCGCGCCGCCCCCCAACCCCAGTGACAGCCAGATCGGCGAGGCGCAGGGCAAGCAGGCGGCCGCGGCCGCCGAGGTCGGCCGCATCGCCGGGCTCGTCGCGGAGGCCGAGTCCGAGCTCGAGCGGGTGGGCATCCAGGCCGAGGCCGCCGGAACCGCCTACCTCGTCGCCGAGGAGGAGCTGGCGCTCGCCCAGGAGGCCGCCGACCGCGCCGCCGCCGAGCTCCGGGCCGCCGACGAGGCGGTCACCGCGGCCGAGGTGCGGATCGCCGCGTTCTCCCGGGACAGCTACATGAACGGCTCCTCGCTGTCCAGCTCGGCGGCGCTGCTGGACTCCGAGGGGCCCGGGGAGCTGATCCAGCGGGCCGCGATGCTCGACTACGTGGCCGCCAACCAGCTCGACGTCCTCGGCGAGCTCGAGGTGGCGCGGGTCCGGCAGGCCAACGCCGACTCGACGGCCCGCGCCACGCGGGACGAGCGGGCCGCGGCGGAGGACGCCGCGCAGGCGGCCAAGGAGGCCGCGGACGCGCAGCTCGCCGCCCAGCAGGCCGCCTACGTGGAGATCGAGAGGCAGAAGGCGCAGTACGAGGAGCAGCTGCAGGCCGCGCAGATCCACCTGCTCGAGCTCCAGGGAGCCCGGAACGCCTACCAGCAGTGGGTCGCCCAGAAGGAGGCCGAGGAGGCCGCGGCCCGGGCGGCCGCCGAGCGCGCCGCGCGCGAGGCCGAGGCGGCGGCCGAGGCGGCCCGCAACGCCGCCACCAGCGGCGGCAGCGGGAGCGGCGGCGACAGCAGCAGCAGCGGCGGTAGCAGCGGTGGCGGCGTCAGCGGCGGCGGGTACGTCAAGCCCACGTCGGGCCGCGTGTCCAGCTGCTACGGCTGGCGCTGGGGCGCCCTGCACGGGGGCGTGGACATCGCCGCCCCCATCGGCACGCCGATCTACGCGGCGACCAGCGGCGTGGTGCGCCGCGCCGGCACGGCCTCCGGCTTCGGCTACGCCGTCTACATCGAGGGTGACGACGGCGCCGTGACCGTCTACGGCCACGTCAACCGGTACTTCGTGTCCGTCGGCGAGCGGGTGGTGGCCGGCGAGCGGATCGCGGAGGTCGGCAACCGCGGGCAGTCCACCGGACCGCACCTGCACTTCGAGGTCCACCCGAGCGGCCGGATGTACGGCGGCCACGTCGACCCGGTCCCGTGGCTCAACGCCCGCGGCGTCCGGGTCGGAGGCTGCGGCGGCTGAGGGGGGCCTCAGGTGGACGGAGCGGTCTCCCCGGTGGGCGGCTGGATGCCGCACTCGTCGACGAGGTAGTTCTGCACGTTCGTCGAGGCCTCGTTCAGCTCCTGCTCCAGCGGGGCGAGCCGCTGCTCCAGGGTGGCCAGCGCGTTCGGATCGGTGAGGTCGACGTCCTGCAGCGTCGAGGCGAACCGCTCGGCGCCGTCGGCCAGGGCGTTCCAGTCCGGGGCCAGCTCGGCGGGCGCCTCGATGCTGCGGATCTCCTCCGCCGCCTCCCGGAAGATCTGCGGCAGGCCGCGCGGGTCACCGGCCGCGCCGGCGCTGCCGGTGAGCCGCTCCTGGATGCTCGTCGCCTCCCTGCAGAACCGGGAGCCGGCGTCCTCGGACCCGGTGTCCTCGGCGGGCGAGGTCTCCGGAGCCGTCGTCTCCGGAGCCGACGTCTCCGTAGCCGAGGCCGAGGTCTCCTCCGACGCGGTGGTGTCCCCGTCGTCGGAGCTCCCGCAGCCGGTGACCAGGACGAGGGCGACGGCCGCCGGGACGAACCCGGAGCGGACGAGGGATCGGCGCATGGCCGGAGGGTAGCCGCCGGATGCGCGCTGTGGGGGCCTCGCGGCTAGCGTGCCCGTCGTGACCGTCCCGACCGATCCCCGCGGCGCGTGGGATCTCCCCGCCCCCGGCGCCCTGCCGCGCACCGCCGAGCCGGAGCCGCTGGTCACCCGGGTCCTGGCGCCCAACCCCTCGCCGATGACCCTCGACGGCACCAACACCTACGTGGTCGGCGCACCGGGCAGCGGGCAGGCGGTGGTGGTCGACCCCGGTCCCGACGACCCGGCGCACCTGGCGGCCGTGGAGGCCGCGCTGGCCGCCCGCGCCGCGCGCTGCGTCGCCGTCCTGGTCACCCACCACCACGGCGACCACGCCGACGCCGCCAGGCCGTGGGGTGCCCGCTTCGGAGCCCCCGTCGCCGCCGCCACCGAGGCCGTCACCGGCCCGGGCGGGCGGCTGCTCGGTGCGGGGGAGCGGCTGCGCCTGGCCGGGACCACGATCGGCGTCGTCGCCACCCCCGGCCACACGTCCGACCACCTCGCCTTCCGGCTCGAGTCCGGCGCGGTGCTCGTCGGCGACCACGTGCTCGGCCGCGGCACCTCGGTGGTCACCCACCCGGAGGGCGACGTCGTCGCGTACCTGGAGTCGCTCCGGCGCGTGCACGACCTCGGCCCCAGCGCCCTCTACTGCGGCCACGGCCCCGAGCTGACCGAGGACCCCGGCGCCGTCCTCGACTACTACCTGGCCCACCGGGCGTACCGGGAGCAGCAGCTGGTGGACGCGCTGGCCGCCGGTGCGCGGAGCGTGGACGAGCTGGTGGCCACCGTCTACGCGGAGGTGCCCCGGGCGGTGTGGCCCGCCGCGGCGCAGTCCACCCGGGCCACGCTGGCCAAGCTCGCCGCCGAGGGGCGGGTCGAGCTGGCCGGTGACGGCGGGGTGCGGCCGGCATGAGCGACGTCGCCGTCGTCACCGCGGCCGGGAGCGAGCGCGACCAGCGGCGGGCCGCGGCGTCCTTGGCCACGGCCGGCCTGCGCGAGGGCGACCGGCTGCTGCTCTCCGCCGCCGCCTCGCCGGCGCTGCTCGCCGTCGTGCTCGGGGCGCTGCGCACCGGCATCGTGCCCGTCGTCCTGGACCCCGGCCTGCCCGCGGAGGAGCGGGCGGCCCTGGCCGCGGACGCCGACGCCGCGCTCGACGCCGGGACCGACCCGGCCCACCTGCTCGGCGACGAAGAGGCCGCGCTGGCACCGGTGCCGCTGGCCCGCCCGATGCACTACACGTCGGGCACCACCGGCCGGCGCAAGGGCGTGTGGTCCGGCGTCCTCGCCGACGACGACGCGCGGGCCCTGGCCGGCGAGGAGATCGAGCTGTGGGGCTTCGGCCCGAAGGACCGGCACGTCGTCCTCTCCCCGCTGCACCACAGCGCGCCGCTGCGGTTCGCCGTCCACACGCTGCTGGCCGGCGGCGAGGTGCTGCTGCCCGGCCCCTTCGACGCCGCCCGCGCCGCGCGGGTGCTGTCCGGCCTCCGGCCGACGACTGCGTTCTGCGTGCCCACGCACCTGCAGCGGCTGCTCGCCCGCGACGACGTCGACTGGTCGTCGTTCCGCCGCCTGGTGCACGCGGGTGCGCCCTGCCCCGAACCGCTCAAGCGCGCGGCGCTCGCCGCCCTGCCGGCGGGCAGCGTGTGGGAGTTCTACGGCTCCACGGAGGCCCAGTTCACCGTCTGCCCGCCCGAGGACTGGCTGGCCCACCCCGGCAGCGTCGGGCGGGCGCGCCCCGGCCGGCGGCTGGCGACCGACGAGCGCGGCCAGCTCTGGTGCACCGTGCCGCGCTGGGCCCGGTTCGAGTACTGGCGGGCGCCGGAGAAGACGGCGGCGGCGTGGCGGGGGGACCGGGTCACCGTCGGCGACCTCGGCCGGGTGGACGACGACGGGACCGTCTGGCTGGACGGTCGCCGGGAGGACCTGGTGATCTCCGGTGGGGTGAACGTCTACCCCGCCGAGGTGGAGGCGGTGCTCGACGCCCATCCCGGCGTCGTGGAGAGCGCGGTGTTCGGCGTACCCGACGCCGACTGGGGGCAGCGGGTGGTGGCCGCCTACGTCGGCGCGGCGGGCGCCGACGAGCTGGCCGCCTGGGCCCGGGAGCGGCTGGCCCCCGCGAAGCGCCCGAAGTCGCTGCACCCGCTGGCCGGCCTGCCCCGGACCTCCACGGGAAAGGTGCGCCGGCTGGACCTGCCGGGGGTGCTCGGGCTCGCCGGTGGCTGAGCACTGGGACGTCGTCGTGGTCGGCGGCGGCACCGCGGGCTGCCCGCTGGCCGCCCGGCTGGCCGACGCCGGCCGGACCGTGCTGCTGCTCGAGGCCGGGGCGCACCACCCCGGCCCCGCGGACGCCCCCGAGGAGCTCCGCGACGCCACCACGCTGCGTGCCGCCGTGCCCGGCCACCCCGCCAACTGGGACCTGCCCGGCCTGCTGCCCGGCGGCCGGACCGTTCGCGTGCCGCGCGGCCGGGTCACGGGTGGCTCCAGCGCGGTGAACGCGGGCTACTTCGTGCGCCCGACCCCCGCGGACGCCGCCGGCTGGGCCGCCGCGGGCAACGACCTGTGGTCCTGGGACCGGCTGCTGCCGGTGCTGCGCCGGCTGGAGGCCGACCGCGACTTCGGCGACCGCCCCGGGCACGGTGCCGACGGGCCGGTGCCGGTGACCCGCCCCACCGGGGGACCGCCGCTGGCCGAGGCGTTCGCCGCGGCCGCCGAGGAGCTGGGGGTGCCGGCCGAGCCGGACAAGAACGCTGGGAGCGCTCCCGGCTACGGCCCGCTGCCGCGCAACGTCGTCGACGGGGTGCGGATCAGCACCGCGGAGGCCTACCTGGCACCGCGCCGCGGGCATCCCGGGCTGACCGTCCGCGGCGGAGTCCGCGTGCTCCGGGTCCTGGTCGAGCGGGGGCGTGCGGTGGGGGTGCGGACGACCGCGGGTGACGTCGCCGCCGGCGAGGTCGTGCTCGCCGCCGGGGCCGTCGGGTCGGCCCACCTCCTGCTGCTGTCCGGGATCGGCCCCGCGCCGGCGCTGCGCGCCGCCGGCATCGAGGTGCTCGTCGATGCTCCCGGGGTGGGCCGCGACTGCTCGGACCACCCGCTGGTCTACCTGCCGTTCGCGCCGGTCGACGGGGTGACCGCGGGACCGGGGCGTGCCCCGCTGGACGGCGTCCTGCACCTCACGTCCACCGGGGCGGAGGTGCCGGGCGACCTGGAGGTGCTGCCGTGGCTGGCCCCCTTCGAGCAGGTGATGACCGGTCGCCCGGCGCCGGCGGGCGAGGTCGTCGAGATGGGCGTCGGGCTGCAGCGCACCCTCGGCCTCGGGCGCCTCGTCCTCGCCGACGGCGATCCGTCCGCTCCGCCGGTCGTGGAGTACGGCCACCTGGCCGAGGAGGCCGACCGCCGGCGGATGCGGGAGGGGGTCCGTGCCGCCGCACGGCTGCTGCGCACCCGGGCGCTGGCCGCCGTCGGCCGGCCCGCCGGCGGCCTCACCGAGCCGCTGCTGGCCGATGACGCGGCGCTGGACGCCTGGATCGGGGAGCGGCTGACCACGGCGGTGCACCTCTCGGGCACGGCCCGGATGGGGCCGGAGGGCGATCCGGGCGCGGTGGTCGACCAGCGGTTGCGGGTGCGCGGCGTCGACCGGCTGCGGGTGGCCGACACCTCGGTGCTCCCGCGGGTGCCGAGCCGGGGGCCGGCGGCCACCGCGGTGCTCGTCGGGGAGCGGGCCGCGGAGTTGATGGCCGGCCGGTGAGGCCGCCGCAGGCGGCCGGACGGTCCCGGCGGCGCGCTGTCGCAGCCGCCGGGACCCCGGGTCCAGGGATCAGCGGATGGCGGGGATCTCGCTGGTCGTGGTGGAGGTGAGGGGCGACCACGCGTCGGGGTGCGGGCGACCGGCGTCGGCGACCCAGCCCGGCGAGCGAGGGGCGGTCTGCGCGCCGCGGGTGGCCGGGCGTCCGCTCAGGCTCACGATCACCGCCAGCAGCACGAGCAGGCCGACCAGCACACCACCGATGACCAGGAGCGTCGAGAGCATGCACTCAACGTAAGCGTTCGGACCGTTCCGTGTCACCAGGCAGATGTAGCCGAAGATCAGCGTCGACACACGCACAGTTCGCCGCACGGACGTCGGCCGTTCCCGTGCGTACGGTCAGCATTCGCCAGACGGTCGACCGCCGCACGCAGCCCCTCCGGTGGCTGCTGCATCCCCCGCACCTCGCGGCGGGTAGGGCAGCGGCCGGTCCGAGGAGCGGAGGGTGTCGTGCGCGATCTGGTGGATGCCGCCGGGCGACTGGTGGCGGTGCCCCTCGGTGCCGTGGCGCGGTGGCGCCGGGGCCGGGCGATACATCCCCGGGGGGCCGTACTGGACGCCGTCCTGGAGCGGCACGGCGCGAGCCCGCCCTTCGGCGTCCCGTGGCTCGACGCGGTGCGCTCCGACCGGGTCGTCGTCCGCCTGTCCCGCGGCGCCGGCCTGCCGGCGCCCTTGCCCGACCTGCTCGGCCTGGCCATCCGCATCCCCGGCGAGGACGGGCCTCCGGTGGACCTGCTGCTGTCGACGAGCGGGAGCGGGCCGCTGACCCGGCGGATCCCGGTGCCGAGGTCCGGCGGGGCGGTCACCTACGGCTCGATCATGGCCTACCGGTCGGCCCCCGGGGCGGTGCGCCTGGCCGCCGTACCCGAACGGTCGGGCATCCCGTCCGACCCCGAGCCGGTGGCCGGGGCGGCCGACCGCGGTGCCGTCGTCTTCGCGCTCAGGGCGGCGGTCGGCTCCGGGGAGTGGCGGACCTTCGCCACGCTGCGCGCCACCGGTGCGCGCCGGCCGCTGGACCCGGCGCTCCGGTTCGACGCGGTCCGCCACGCGCCGCCGGGCCTGGCTGCCGACGGGCCGATGGCGCGCTTCCGCGAGCCGGCGTACGCGATGGCCCGGAAGGTCGGTCGGCCACCTGCCCGGTGACGCACCGGCCACGCCGGCTCACCCGATGGAGTTGGTCACGGGTTGGCCCGCAGGACGGTGGGTAGCAGGCTGGAGGACGGGCTCCAGCACCGCGGCCGGTCCCTGGATGTCGAGCCTGACCACCGTGATCGCTCGACCGTACGAGGAGACGTACCCCCGCGTGACGCATGCAGAGCCCCCGCTCCCGGGGCTGCCCGCCCTTCCGGGGCAGGGCGTCCGGGTGGCGTCGATCCCGCACGCCGGCCCCTACGTGGACGCCGTCGTCCCGCCGGGTGCCATCCGTGTCGGGGACGCCACCGAACCCAGCCCGTGGCTGGACGTCGCCCACCTCGCCGCCTCGGCGGGCGAGGTCGACGTCGTGCACCTGCACGCCGGCTACGGGCACCTGGGCACCGCGGAACTCGTGGCGTGGGCCGAGGAGCTGCAGCGGCTCGGCGTGCCGCTGGTCGTCACCGTGCACCAGCTGCGCGACGCCGACGAGGCGACGCCGGGCCGGCACGACGCGCTCCTCGCCGCGGTACTGGCCACGGCGGAGGTGGTCCTGACGCTCACGCCCGGCGCGGCGGACGAGATCGCCGAGCGGTACGGGCGCACCTCGATCGTGGTCGCGCACCCCTCGATCGCGACCCCCGACCCGGATCTCGGAGCCGAGCGCGGCCTCGTGGGCGTGCGCGTGGGGGCGGCGTCGAGCGCCGTTCCCGATCCGGTCGGTCTGGTGCGGGCGGCCCTCTCCGGCGCGGTCTCCGGCGGCGGCCGGCTGCGCGTCCTGGTCGACGAGGTGGCCGCACCGGCCCTGGCCCCGGCGATCGCCGCGCTGGCCGACGACGGGCAGCTCGAGCTGGTCCGCTACCGGGCGGGCGAGTGGGCCGCGGCGCTGCAGCAGCTGCACGTGGCGGTGCTGCCGGAGCGCTGCGGGACGCACTCGCAGGACGTGGAGATCTGCCGGGACGTCGGCACCCGCGTGGTGGCGCCGAGCTGCGGCTGGTTCGCCGACCAGTGGTCGGAGGTCGTGCCCTACGCCAACGACGAGCGCGGTGGCCTCGACCCGGTGTCCCTGACCGCTGCGATCGGTGCGGCCCTGACCCGGCCGATGCCGCGACCGGCCGACCGCAGCTGGCGCGCGCAGCAGCGGGCGGCCGTGCAGGAGGTCCACGCCGAGGTGTACGCGCAGGTGGCGGCGGACCGCAGCTGGGCCTGAGACGACGACGGGCCCGGCGCGATGCCGGGCCCGTTCCGAAAGTGTGGGCAGGGGCGGGGTCGAACCGCCGACCTCTCGCTTTTCAGGCGAGCGCTCGTACCGACTGAGCTACCTGCCCCTCCCGGCGTTCCCGCCGGAGAGCGACCCTGACGGGACTCGAACCCGCGACCTCCGCCGTGACAGGGCGGCGCGCTAACCAACTGCGCTACAGGGCCTTGCTGAATGGTGCTGGTGGTGCGTGCCCCCAACGGGGTTCGAACCCGTGCTACCGCCTTGAAAGGGCGGCGTCCTGGACCGCTAGACGATGGGGGCTCGTGTTCGCCGGGGGCAGCGAGAACAATACATGCCCCTCGCGCCTCCCCTGCGGCGGGGTCCCCGGATGTGAGGCTGTGTTCCGTGCGCACCCGATCCCAGGCGGTCCTCCCCGCCCTCGTGACCTCGCTGATCGCCCTGTCGGGATGCGCCGGCGGCAGCGGAGCTCCCGGCCCGACGACGACGGACAGCGCCGCGGGAACGGCACCCGCCACCTCCACGACCACCGCGACCACGGCGCCGGCGACGGACCCGGGGACGGAGCCGGCGACGGGCGGGGCGCCGTTCGACGCCGACACCGAGCCCGACACCGGGGACGCCTCGTCGGACGCCCGGGTGACGGTCCGCGACGTCCGGGTGGGGACCTCCGACGGCTACGACCGGGTGGTCTTCGAGGTCGCCGGGGCGGGAACGCCCGGCTGGGACGTCCGGTACGTCGACGAGGCGTCCGCCCCCGGCAGCGGTGCCGCGATCGAGGTCGCCGGGGACGCGGTGCTGCAGGTGCAGATCATCGGGGCCGGCTATCCCTACGACACCGGCGTGGAGGAGTACTCCGGGCCCGACCCGCTGACCGCTCCGGACACCGGAGCGGTGACGGAGGTGCTCTTCGAGGCCACGTACGAGGGGGTCACCACGGCGTTCATCGGCACCGGGGACCGCACGCCGTTCCGGGTGCACCTGCTGGAGGACCCGGCCCGGGTGGTCGTCGACGTCCGCCACGCCGGCTGACGTCCGCCGTCAGCCGACGCTGGCGGTCAGCTCCACCGAGTCCGCGGCGACGCTCGTGCAGGAGATCTCCAGCGGCCCGGCGGCGACGCCCTCGCCCTCGCCGCAGGACACGCTGTTCCCGCCGACGGTGAGCGAGGCACGGCCGTCCTGCACGCCGTCGAAGGAGAGCGTGGTGCCGAGGATCTCGGCCTGCGCGCCGTCGCCGGACAGGGTCACGGTGCAGGTCCCCGACGAGCACGAGACGTTCTCGGACGTGAAGGAGCAGCCGGTGAGCACCGCCAGGGAGAGGCCTGCGGCGAGCAGCCCTCCGGCGATCCGGGGAGCGCGGGTCGTCGACGTCATGGGCGAAGCGTAGGGCCCGTCGCTCAGCCGGGCGGGGACGCCGGCGCCACCGCGTCGCCGGCCGGGGCGGGGGCGACGACCGTGCGGTCCCCGGCCGTCGGCCCCGGCGCACCGTCGGACCCCAGCGCCTCGTCGGCCGCCGCCACGATCGTGCGCTGCACGGTCACGTCCGTCTCGCCGAGGCCACCGAGGGTGATCTCGTCGTAAGCCTGCAGCGCCCCGGTGACCGGGTCGAGGTAGAGGATCGTGCAGGTGAGCGGCTCGGGGTACTCGCCCTGCAGGGCACGCAGGCCGGCGCCGCCGGTGGAGCCCTGCACCATGAGCAGGGTCTCCTCGGACAGCTGCTCGACCGCGCGCTCGTGGGTGTGTCCGGCGAGCACCAGGGGGACGACGCCGTCGAGCGGCGGTGCCTGCTTCGGGTCGTGCACCAGGGCGATCGCCGGCTGCTCGGGCAGCGTGCCGGCGTAGTCCGCCAGCTCCTCGCCGGACGCCACCAGCACCTCCTCGCCCGCCTCGTCGTCGCCGGTGCTCTTGTCCGGGGTGAAGCGCGGATCGGGGGCGCCCACGATGCGGATGCCGGCGACGCTGACGCCGGAGTCGTCGAGGACGGTGACGTTCGACTGGGCCGCCAGGATGCTGGCGGTGGCGGCCGAGTCGTGGTTGCCGCGGATGTAGACGTAGGGGACGTCGAGATCGCCGACCGAGGTGATCAGCCGGTTCTCCGGCGCGCTGCCCCAGTCGGTGAGGTCCCCGGTGTCGAGGACCCCGTCCACGTCGAACTTGTCGACGACCTGCCGGACCAGGTCGAAGCCGGCGGGGTTGAGGTGGATGTCGGACACGTGCAGCAGCGCCACCGAGTCACCGGAACCGGTGGGGGTCGGCAGCGCCGACAGCGACGCGTACAGCGTGCCGACGTTGGCCACCAGGTCCTCCAGCGAGGCCCGGTAGGCGTCGAACCGGGCGACGATGTCCTGCGCGTTGCCGATGAGGCTGTTGGCGTTGACCAGCAGGCCGGTGTACGTCGGCTGGGAGAGGGCCTCCGGTCGCCACGTCGCGGCGCCCACGGCCCCCGTGCCGGCCAGGACGGCGGTGGTGACGCCGAGGGCGATCAGCGGCTCCCGGCGCCGCCGCAGCACCGCCCAGGTGGTCACCGCGGCACCGGCCAGCGCCCACAGCACGGTCACCCACACCAGCCGGACGACGGCCGACTGCAGGTTCTCGGTGACCCGGTCGACCACACCGGCCAGTCGGACCGGATCGCTCGCCAGCGCCTGGGCGCGGGCCTGGTCGACGCTCTGCAGGGAGATGTCGAGCCGGAGAGGTCCGTCGTAGACGTCCACCGCCAGCGAGCCGAGCGGGGGCACCGCGACCTCGGCGCCGCCGGAGGCCGGCCGGAAGGCAAGCGTCGCGTCGAACGGGCCGATCGGCGCGGAGACGCGGGCGAACAGCAGGACGGCGATCAGCGCACCACCGAGGGCGAGGGCGACGCGCGCGGCCCAGCGTCCGGCCACCCGGGCGCGGCCCGGCCAGGGGGACGTCGTCTCGGTGGGCTCGCTCACCGCGCACACGCTAGCGGTCGTCCGCGGCCCCCTCGGGTCGGCGCGGCGGGCCGGCTCAGGCGGTGGCCGGCCCGGGGCGGAAGATCCAGCGCAGGGCGAGGAAGCGCATCAGGCCGACGAGGGCGGTGACGGCGGCGACCGTGGCGATCTGCAGCCACGGGAGGGCGCCGTCGGTGACCGCGTCCAGCCAGCCGAGCGCGGAGCTGGTGGCGAGCAGGCCGATCACCGTGACGCCGCCTGCCTCCCACTGGGCGGTGAACCAGTTCACCCGCTCGTCGGCCCGGAAGGTCAGCCGGCGGTGCATCTCGTTGGCCAGCACCGTGGAGGCGGCGGTGGCCACCAGGTGGCCCGCCAGGTAGCCCCGGCTGCGCAGCGCGATGAAGAGGACCGCGTAGACCCCGGTGGTGACGGCGCCGACGAGGACGAACCGGAGGAACTGGGCGGTGGTGTCGTCCTTGCGCAGCCGCGCGGTCAGGTGCGGGGCGGACACCCGGGCCAGCTGCGCCGTCGTCCGTGCGAGATCGCCGACGGCGTCGGCGGCGTGGCCGCGGCGGAGCAGGGACGGGCAGGTCACGGGAGGTCCTTCGGGCAGGCGGCGAAAGCAGAGGTGAGCGAGGTCAAGGGTCCTCTCCGGCATAACCCTTGTCACCACCGAACATGCCGGGTGGACCTGTGACGCACCCGTGTCCTTGCTCACGGTTCCCTGTGGATCACCGGCTGAGAGTGCCGGCCGTGCGGTGCGTCGGGTCGCTGCCATCCGGGTAGGGGCCGCCCATGAGTCTCATGGGGTTCCTGGACCGCATCGCGGACGTGTCGGCGTTCGACAAGGCCATCGAGCCGGCCCGGCGCGCCGTCCAGGGCATGCCGAGCGCGGTCAAGGACGTCCTGCACGGCACGTGGCTGGGCCACCCGCTGCATCCGGTGCTGGTCCAGGTGCCGGTCGGCAGTTGGGTCTCCGCCGGGCTGCTGGACGCGGTGCCGCCCCTGCGACCGGCCGCCACGGTGCTGATCGGCACCGGCGTCGCCGCCGCCGTCCCGGCGGCGCTGTCGGGTGCCGCGGACTGGTCGGAGCAGGGCAGCGGGGTGCGCCGGCTGGGTGCGCTGCACGCGGTGATGAACACCGCCGCGCTGGGGCTGTACGCCGGCTCGCTGGTGGCCCGGGCCCGGGGGCGCGGCACGCTGGGTCGGGTGCTGGCCTACTCGGGGCTGAGCGTCGCCGGGGGGTCGGCGGCGATCGGTGGCCACATGTCCTACGCGCAGTCCTCGGGCGCCTCGCACGCGGCGCCCGCGGTGCGGGCGCTGAGCACCGACTGGATCGACCTGGGCCCGCTCGACGACCTGCCCGAGGGCCGGCCCGCGATGCGCACCGGGAAGGGCAGCAGCATGGCGGTGCCGCTGGCCGTCGTCCGGCGCGGGGCGCGGGTCGACGTCTTCGTCGCGGCCTGCTCGCACCTGTCCGGCCCGCTGGACGAGGGCACGGTCGAGAGCGTGCGGGGCAGCGACTGCCTGGTGTGCCCGTGGCACGGCTCGGCGTTCGACCTGGACAGCGGCGAGCCACGGCGCGGTCCCGCGGCGAACCCGCAGGAGAAGCTCGAGGTCCGCATGGAGGCCGGCCGGGTCAAGGCGCGGGTGCCGGGCCGCCACCGCTGACGTCAGTCGCCCGCGGCCCTACGCTGCGGCGCCATCAGGCGGACGCCGGTCCTGCTCGTGGCGGCGGTGCTGCTCGCCGGGTGCGGCGGGGAACCGATCGTCTCCGGCACCGCGCCGGCGTCCTCGCCGCCCGCCCGGGCCACCGTGCCGCCGGTGCCCGGCATCGCGGCCGAGGCCGTCCGGCTGCGGACCGACGAGGCCGCCGGAGGGCGGGTCCAGGTCCGGGTCACCGCCACGGGGGACGAGCCGTTCACCGTCACCGCGGTGGCCCTGGGCGTGTCGGGCTTCGCACCCCTCCCGCCGTCCCCGGTGACCGCCGCCTTCGTGCAGGGCCGGGTCATCGACCTGCCGGCCCCTACTGGGCGGCGCGGTGCCCGGGCGCCGGGGCGCCGGCTGCCGCCCGTCTCACGGTGCTCCGTCCGGACGGTGCGGTGGAGAACGTGCGCGTGCCGCTCGGCGGGCGGGCGCTGGAGCAGGTGCACGACGAGGAGTGCGTGGCCGTGTCGGTGGCCCAGGTGGTGGACCTCGGGGTGGCGGACCTGCGGGCGGGTGGGGTCGAGCTGGCGGCGGGAGCCAGGACGGTGGACAGCGCGGTGCGGTTCTCCCGTGGCCGCCTGCGAGCCGCACGTGCTGGCCGAGGTCAAGCAGCCCTACGTCGTGCCGCTGGGGGTGCGGATCGGGGACGAGCCGGCGGTGGTCGTGGACCTGCCCGTGAGCGACCGTCTGCGGACCGCGTTGGCCGAGCTGGTGGTCCGGGTGTGCCGGGCCGCAGGCTGAATCGGCCGGGAGAGGAGCCGGCCCGGCTGCCCCGGGGGGAACGGGTCAGCCGGGCCGGGGTCTGGCCGCCGGGCGCCGGAGCGCGAGGCGGACGATGCGGCGGACAGGAGCGCGGTGCCGCGCTCCCGACCGGAACGATGATGACGGTACGTAACTGGCAGGGTCGGCCGCGATCCCCTGAACGGGTGGTCCCCCGGCGCACCGAGGTGACGCGCCGCACACGAGGTGTCGTGGGTACCACGCGGCGGGCACCCCCCGGGGATGTTCTTCCTCTTCTCCAACCGCCTCGGTTGCCTCGGCTCGCTGCTGATCTCGGCGGTGCTGACGCTGATCCTGCTGCTGGTGCTGGGCGTGCTGTGACGACGATGCCCGGACGACCGGTCTGCGTGCAGACCAGCCGCCCGGGCGCGGATGCCGGGGAGTGCGGGAGGCCCTGAGGGGCCACCAGGCGATCAGCCGTTGAGCTCCAGCGTCTGCATGGTCTCGGTGCGGACCTGCTCGAGGAGCGCCGGCTCCTCGTTCAGCGAGTGCCCGTAGGAGGGGATCGCCGTCTGCAGCAGCGGCCGCCAGGCGTCGATGCGCTGCGGGAAGCAGCGCTCCATCAGGGTGAGCATCGCCGAGACGGCGGTCGAGGCGCCCGGGGAGGCGCCGAGCAGGCCGGCGATGCTGCCGTCGCCGCCGACGATCAGCTCGGTACCGAACTGCAGGACGCCCTTGCCGGTCTTCGGGTCCTGCTTGATGACCTGCACCCGCTGCCCGGCGGTGACCATGTCCCAGTCGGCCTTCTCGGCGGTGGGCACGAAGGCTTGCAGCGTGCGGTGCCGGGCCGACCGGGTCTGCAGCAGCTCGCCGATCAGGTACTTGGTCAGCGCCATCTCGGTGCGGGCGACGCCCAGCATCGAGCCCAGGTTGTTGGGTTTGACGCTCTTGGGCAGGTCGAACATCGAGCCGGCCTTGAGGAACTTGGGCGAGAAGCCGGCGTAGGGGCCGAACAGGACCGAGTACTCGCCGTCGATCAGGCGGAGGTCCAGGTGCGGCACGGACATGGGAGGCGCACCCACGGCGGCCTGCCCGTACACCTTGGCCTGGTGGGCGCCCACCAGCTCCGGCGACCGACTGCGCAGGAACATGCCGCTGACCGGGAAGCCGCCGAAGCCGCGGATCTCCGGGATGCCCGCCTTCTGCAGCAGGGGCAGGGCGCCACCGCCGGCGCCCACGAAGACGAAGCGGGCGCGCATGGTCACGCGGTCCCCGGAGACGGTGTCGCGGACGGTGACCTTCCAGCGCCCGTCGCTCTGCTTCTCCAGCGCGTCCACGCGCTGGTTGACGTGCACGTCGACGCCGCGGGTGGAAACGTCGTCGAGCATGAGGCGGGTGAGGGCACCGAAGTTCACGTCGGTACCGGCGGCCGAGCGGGTGGCGGCGACGATCTGCTCGGGATCGCGGCCCCGCATCACCAGCGGCAGCCACTCGGCCAACTCGGTCGGGCTCTCGGTGTACTCCATGCCCTCGAACAGCGGCTGCGCGGCCAGGGCGGCGTGGCGGGCGCGCATGTAGCTGCGGCCCTGCTCGCCGGTGACGAAGCTCAGGTGCGGGACCGGGGAGATGAAGTCCTTGGGCGAGCCGGTCATCCCGCCGCGCACGAGGTGCGACCAGAACTGGCGGGAGACCTGGAACTGCTCGTTGATCGTGATGGCCTTGGCCGGGTCGACCCGGCCGTCGGGGCCCGCAGGGGTGTAGTTGAGCTCGCAGAGGGCGGCGTGCCCGGTGCCGGCGTTGTTCCAGGGGCCCGAGCTCTCGCCGGCGACGACCTTGCCCGACTCGAAGACCGCGATGCTCCACTCGGGGGCGACGACCTTGAGCAGCTGCGCCAGGGTCGCGCTCATGATGCCGCCCCCGACGAGTACGACGTCGGGGTTCGCGCTGTCGGGAACGCTGCGCTCGGAAGTCACGTCTGCCTCTCTGGCTGTGCTCGGCGAGGCGCTGCAGCGCCCTCCATCGATCGTCGGCCGAAATCGGCCGGTACATACGCCGCCGGCGTATGAGGTATGTCACCGTGATTCGCCGGTACGGCCCCTCAAGGTTATGACCGGCACCGACGGGTCCCATGCGCGGGCCGGTGTGTGCACCTTCACCCCGTCGGCGCGCCGTCCTCGGGAGGTCAGGAGCCGTCGCGCCCCCGATACGGCTGCGCGGCGCCGCTCAGCCAGGCGCGCAACTCGGCTGCCTGCTCCTCCAGCCGCCGTCGCTGCCCGGGCAGCGGGGGCGCCTCGGTGGCGACGAGGTGCAGCGTCGGCCCGTCCCGCAGGAGCAGTTCCAGCCGGCGCAGGGAACCGGGCCCGCCCTGGCGCCCCAGCATCACCCGGCCGATGTCGGAGCGCTGGAGGCGGCGGGTCCTCAGCCGGTTGCGCACCTCGATCGAGCCGTCGTCGTGGGCGCGGACCCGGCTCAGCGCCGTCGCGGTGTTGTAGCCGGTGATGGCCACCGCGAACGCCAGGAAGAGGACCAGGACCAGCGGCGGGAATCCGGCGGTGAGCAGGACCACCAGGAGCCCGACGGCGACCACCAGGGAGATGCCCCGGCAGGCTGCGAGGCAGTGCGGGGTGACCGAGGATCACGTCGTGGCGGGCGAGGGGCGCATCGCGACCGGGGTCGCCGGGGCGTGCGTCGACGAGCGCGGTCGGCTGGTCGAGCACCCCCATGATCGACCAGGCCGTCCGCGCGGCGCTCACCGCCGATCTCGCTGCTGTGGGGCGCCTGGTGGAGGAGAGGGACGCGATCCGGATCGACCCCGCGCCAGTGGGTTGGGAGCCGTTGGACGTGGCCCTCCGACACCTGCTCGACGACGGTCGGACGCTGGACGATTGGATCCGCACGGGGCCGCTGGGCCTGTCGGACGTCGTCGATGCGCTCGTCGACGCCGGGGTGTGGCGCCGGCGGAGCCGATGGTTCCGGCGACGGGCCCGGTACGACCCGGGACGGCCGCGGGACCGGTGGGGGCGCACCCCGGAGCGGCGGCTCGTGCACGGGTTCGCGGGGGTGCCGGGGTCCCCGGCGGACGCTGCAGTACTGGCCCTCGCGTGGGCCGCCGGGGTCGGGGACCCGCAGCGATCGGTCGACGAGGTGCTGGACAGGACGCAGGGCATCCGGTGGATGTGCGAGTCGGCGCAGCTCATCAGCACGGAGCGGGCGAGGAACTTGCAGGCGGCGCGGGCGATGCGGCTGGGCGGGACCATCGGCGCACCCGGCTGACCGCGGCCTTCGGCTGAGCTCTCGGCGGTAGCCTTCCCGCGGGCCGCAGGACCACGGGACGTCGCACGTCCAGAGGGTCTGCACCCACCGGGCCTCTAGCTCAACTGGCAGAGCAGCGGACTTTTAATCCGCGGGTTGTGGGTTCGATCCCCACGGGGCCCACGCGGGATGCCCCCTGACCAGGAGATCCGCGGGTCAGGGGTCGCTCATGGGGAAGGCCTGAGGGTCGATCCGCGCGAACCCCTCACGCTGACCCCCGGCAGGACGATCTGGGAGGACGTCGGTTGGAACCGAGGGAGCCTGTCTCCTGGGCGCCGGGCTTGTCGTTGCTGGCCGACACCGGGCCGGCTGCCTGGGTGGAGAGGGCGCTGGCGCCCACCGCCGATGCCCGCAACTGGACCGTGGCCACGATGGTGCCGTCCGGGTTCGCCGCCTACGCCCGTGTGCTCCCCCCTACGTACGACCGGGACGACGAGCACGGCGAGCCGCGGCACAGGTGGTCGGAGATCTCGGCCCACACCGGCGTCCCGCTCACCGCCGAGACGCAGTTCGACGCCCTCGTGGCGGGGTCCGACCGCTGGGGCCGGCCCTCCGACGGCGGTCTGGACGCGCGGGAGACCGAGTCCCTCGCCGAGGTCCTCGCCGGCTTCACCGGGACACCGGAGGATGCCTACTTCTGTCTCTGGGAGGGCTTCGGCGTCGAGGAGACCGACGCCTGGCGGGACCGGCCGATGCGTGTCCGGGTTCCCCACCGGGCCTATCACCTGCTCGCCGGGCCCGTTTCCGCCGCCCCGGTGCTGCCGACGCCGCTGGAGTGGCGGTGCGCGAGCCTGTGGTGGCCGGCCGATCGGGCCTGGCTGGTCGCCACCAACATCGACGGCTACCTGACCTACGTGGGCGGGAGCCGGGCAGCGATCGATGCCGTTGTCACCGCCTCCGCGCTCGACGCCGTGGCGGTGGAGCCCTCGACTCCTGTCGACCCCAGCTACGGCTGACCTCGGCCGGCACTCCACCTCTCAGCGGGGCCGGCGGGCGTTGAGCCGGGCGGCCTGGCGGGTGAGGTGGTCGCGCTCGGCGGCGTCGGTCGCCTTGCGTGCGGCCTCGGCGTACAGCCGTGCCGCGGTGAGCGGGTCGCCGTCACGCTCGTGCAGGTACGCGGCGACGGCGGTGTGCCGCGGCAGCGAGTCGTCCAGCGCGGCGAGCGCCGCCAGACCGGCGCGCGGGCCGTCCGCCTCGCCGACGGCCACCGCCCGGTTGAGCCGGGCGACCGGATTGCCCGTCAGCCGCACGAGCTCGTCGTACCACTCGACGATCTGCACCCAGTCGGTCTCCTCCGCGGTGCGGGCGTCGGCGTGCAGCGCCGCGATGGCCGCTTGCGCCTGGAACTCGCCCAGCCGGTCGCGGGCCAGCGCCGCCTGCAGGATCCCGACGCCCTCGGTGATCGCCCCGGTGTCCCACCGGCTGCGGTCCTGCTCGGCGAGCGGCACCAGGCTGCCGTCGGGCGCGGTCCGGGCGGCGCGCCGGGCGGAGTGCAGCAGCATGAGGGCGAGCAGCCCCGCCACCTCCGGGTGGTCGATCACGGCCGCGAGCTGCCGGGTGAGCCGGATGGCCTCGGCGACGAGGTCGACGTCGCCGGAGTAGCCCTCGTTGAAGACCAGGTACAGGACGCGCAGCACGGTGGCGACGTCGCCGGGCCGGTCGAACCGCACGCCGGAGACGGTGCGCTTGGCCCGGCTGATGCGCTGGGCCATGGTCGGCTCGGGCACCAGGTAGGCGTGCGCGATCTGCCGGGTGGTCAGCCCGCCGACGGCCCGCAGCGTGATCGCGACCGCGGACGACGGCGTCAGCGACGGGTGCGCGCACAGGAAGTACAGCTGCAGCGTGTCGTCCACCGCGGATGCGGGCCGGGGCGCCGGCTCCTCGTCGACGAGCTCCTCGCGCCGGCGCCGGGCGGTGTCGGCCCGGGTCGCGTCGAGGAACCGGCGCCAGGCCACGGTGACCAGCCAGCCCTTCGGGTCCCGCGGCGGGTCGGCCGGCCACGCACGGACCGCCTCGACCAGCGCCTCCTGCACGGCGTCCTCGGCGGCGGCGAAGTCGGCGCCGCGGCGGACGAGGACCCCGAGCACGCCCGGCGTGAGGCTGCGGAGCAGGGCCTCGTCCACCGCGGGGGGTCATTCCGTGACGGTGGGCGGCGCGGTCAGGAACGGGCGCACCTCGAGCCATTCGTGGATCGGCTTCCCGCCCGCCCCCGGGGCGGCCGACAGCTCGCCGGCCAGTTCGACGGCGCGCTCCTGGCTGTCCACGTCGATGACCATCCAGCCGGCGATGAGGTCCTTGGTCTCGGCGAACGGCCCGTCGGTGACCGGCGGCCGGCCCCCGCCGTCGTACCGGACCCACATCCCCTCCGGGGCGAGCGCCTGACCGTCGACGAACTCGCCGCTGCCCTCGATCCGGGCGGCGAAGTCCCGCATGTACTGGACGTGCGCCGAGATCTCCTCCGGCGTCCAGCGGTCCATGGGCACGTCGTTGCTCGCCGTCGGGGCGCCTCGGTAGTGCTTCAGCAGCAGGTACTTGGCCATCGCGATCTCTCCTCGGTGCCGGCGCGACCCTTCGTGGTCACGTCCACCGCGGGGACGGAGCCGGTTCCGGCTTCTCGACATCACCGCCGGATGTTCCACGTGACACGTCGGCGCCGCGCCGGAACTCCCGCCACCTCATGTGTAGCAGGAAATCGCAGTCCTCATGAGCCGGAAAAATCGCTCTATGGTCGCGGGCCTCAGATCGGAGTTGATGGCGTGAACCCCCTGACCACCAGCGCATTCGACCTCCCCGACCACCTCGCTCCCAAGGCCGCTCCGGCCCTGATCGCCGCCGACGAGCAGCACTTCGCGGCCCTCGCCGAGAGCCTCCGGCGCTCGATCGCCGAGCTCTCCGCCCGCCTCGACGCCGAGCGCCGCGCGCCCGGCGGAGAAGGTCAGGCGGCGCTGGACCGGGACCTGGAAATCCACCGGCTCAGCGCCCGGCTGGGCACCCTGCGCCGGTTCGGCCTGGACCTCTGCCTCGGGCGGGTCGTCGGGGCCGACGCCGCACCGGTGTACGTCGGCCGGCTCGGGCTCACCGACAGCACCGGACGCCGGCTGCTGGTCGACTGGCGCTCCCCGGCGGCGGAGCCGTTCTTCGCCGCGACCCACGCGAACCCCATGGGGCTGGTGAGCCGCCGCCGCTACCGCTGGACCCGCGGCCGGATCACCGACTACTGGGACGAGGTGTTCACCCCCGACGGGCTCGAGGGGCACGCCGCGCTGGACGACCAGTCGGCCTCCCTCACCGTCAACTACCGGACGCCGGCGGAGGTCATGGCCGAGGCCGAGCCGGTCATCCGCGCCGCGCTGCCGGACGCGAACGTGCCGACGTCGATCCGCAGCAGCGGCGTGCCCGTCCGCCACGGACCGGTCGCGGACCTGCACCGGATCCTGGACAGCTGGCGCGCCGAGCACGCCGACGGCGTCGCCTGCGTCATCGGCGACCCGACGTTCCGGGGGACCGGCCGGGTCCGGTCGCTGAGCCCGGTGCTGGCGAAGGGGCTGGAGTTCGACCTCGTCGTCCTGACGACCTCAGGCCCCGGGTGAGGCGGCCCGGGTGGTCAGGACCTGGACTGCTCGCCGTGGGCCGGGCAGAGGGCGACCGCATCGCCGGTCGCGGCGAGCAGCCGTTCCGCGGCGGACAGCAGGGCCAGCAGGTCGGGGGAGTGGTTCAGCGACCACATCGACGCCCGGCCCTGGGGGCGGGAGGTGGCGAGACCGCAGTCGCGCAGGCAGGCGAGGTGAGCCGAGACGGTGGACTGGGCGAGGCCCAGGTGTGCGGTCAGGTCGACGACCCTGTGCTCACCCAGGGCGAGGTGCCGGACGATCGCCAGGCGCGCCGGGTCGGACAGGCTGTGGAACAGCGACGCCGCGGGTGACAGCACCGCCGTCTCGACCAGCGGCGGGGATCCCGGGACGGTGACCGCCGGTTCCATCGCCACGCGACGATGCTACCGCGCCGCTCCTCGTCCCCGGCCTTCCTCGCCGCCGTGGGGCGCCCCGACACGCCGGCGCGCCGATGCCGCGCAGGGACGACCGTGCCCCGGAGACGGTATTTCACGCTCAGGAGCGGGCGTCTTGTCGACAGGTCACCGAGCCGTGAGCCGGGTCACCGACCGCCCGGGATGCGCTGCGCAACGAATGGGACACGGGCGCCGTCCGGGGGTGTCCGGAGCGGCCGTCGTGCCCCGTCGCCGGACCTAGCCTTCGGGTCGTCGGCGGCGCTTCCCCAGCCGCGGAGCACGACCTGCGAGGAGTCCTTGTGCACGCCACTGCGGTACCGCCCTACGAGCCGTCCACCTCTGTCCGGGAGGTGCCCGACGGCGAGGCCCTGGCCCTGCTGCTCGACCTGATGGTGGACGAGGAGGTCGCCGTTCCCGCGAGCGCCGGCATGCCGGGGCCGGGGTGGAGCGCCCGTGTCCAGGAGTTGTCGCGCCGGGCGTCGTCCTGGGGCGCGGGCCCGCAGGGAGCATGGCGTGCCTGGTGAGCTGATGGCCGTCGTGGCACCGCTGATCGGCTGCTGCGCGCTGATCGCCGTCGTCGTCGCCCTGGGGGCCAGCTCGACCGCGCGGTACGAGTTCGAGCGCAACGGCGTGCAGCAGCAGCAGCGGGCGGCCGCCCCTGCGCAGCAGCCCGCGCGCACCGGTGCCGTCCGTGCCGCCGACGGGGCGGGCGCCGGGCAGCCGGTCGCGGAGCGGACCGCCGTCGGCCTGGCGACCCACCCGGCCGGCCGTCATCTCACCGACGGGCCGTCGGCCACCGGCTGGTGGCTGGTGGAGGAGCCCGGGGGCATGGCGGTGGCCGGGCCGTTCGGCGACCGGCTGGACGCCGACTGGGCCCTGTTCGCCGCGGACCTGCCCGGCACCGCGGAGGTCGTGCACGGCGCCCGGCGCGCCGACGGGGGCGTGGTCCGGCGGCAGTCGGCCCAGGAACGGGGGTGGCTCGCCGAGCTGGGGCGCCAGCTGGACCACCTGCCCGCGGACTGGGACCCGCTCATGGAGGACGACGAGGACGTCCTGACGACCCTCGCGGTCGACGTCGCCGCGGCGCTGATCGAGGCCGGCCTGCCGCTGCACGACTGCGAGGGCGCTGACCCGGCCGGCGGCGCCGTCGGCGGGGTCTGCCTGACGCCGCACCCGACGGGCGCGGGCGTCCTCGTCGCGTGGCGCCAGCACGACCGGATGAGCCTGCGGCAGGTGCGCGGCGCGGCGATGGACGCGGCGGTGCAGCGGACGATGACCGCCGCCGTCGGGACCCTGCTGCGGCAGCTGGGCTTCGCCGTCGAGGAGTTCGGCTCCACCGGCTGCCACCTGGTCAGCGCCCCTGCCCGCTGAGGGCGTCGTGGACCCGCGGTACCGGAGGGGACGGACGCCGCCGGCCCCGCCCGCTCACGGGTGGCGCGCGGCGTCGTCCAGCCTGGGGGGCACCACGAGGACGGGGCGGCGGCGCAACCGCGCCGGCAGGCGCGGCCCGGTGGGCGGCAGGCCGACGGTTCCCAAGCGGTCGGGACGGGCGGGCGTGGCGATCACTGGTCTCCTCGGTCGGGGTGTGCCCCGAGGGTGGCGGAGGGGTCTGACATTCCGCCGGTGGCCGGCGGTGCGTTCCCTGGGAGGCCGCGCCGCACGGTCCTCTCACACCTGGGGGGAGGGTGGGGTCTCAAGCGCCGTCCCGGGCTGCCGATACGAGATCGTGCGGATCTCCGGGGCAGTGCGGCGTGCACACCGGCGCGGTGCGCCGTTGTGGCGGTACCTGACCGCGCTCGTGCTGCTGCCGCTGGCCGGCGTGGTCGTCCTGGCCGGCGCGCTGGCGCAGGCCCGGGCGGTCGAGGCCGCCGGCGCCGCCCGTGCCGAGGAGGCGGTGCGCACGCTCGCCCTGCTGGATGCGGCACGCAGCGGCGTCGAGCGGGAGATGGTCCCGGTCCTCTCGCTGCACGTCATCGGTGATGCCCGGACCGCCGCCGCGCTGGGTCTGCCGGAGTTCCTGCTGGCCGCCCAGCGCCAGACCGCGATCGACGCGGCGGAGCGGGCGCGGGCGGTCACCGACGAGGCGCTGGCCCGGGTGCCGGCCGGCTCCGTGGGCGCGGCGGCGGCCGCGCAGGCCGTCGAGGATCTGGCGGCCGTCCGGGCGGACGACGCCGCCCACCGGCTGGACATCGAGGCCGTCTACCTGAACTACCTGGACGTCTCCAACGACCTGATGCACGCGCAGGCCTCGGCGGCCGCCGCGGCGACCGCCGAAGGGGTTCCCGAGGCCACGCTGCGGGCCGTCCAGGACGCCCAGACCATCGCCCGGCTGGCGCAGACCGTCGGCCGGCAGATGCCGCTCTTCCTGGGGTCGACGCTCGTCGACGCCGGGAACGGGCTGATCGGCTCGCGCACCGCGTGGCAGACGTCCTGGCTGGACTACGTCGACGCCCAGCGCCAGATGGAGACCCTGTCCTCGGAGCCGCTGCGCCGTGCCTGGGAGGACATCCGCACCTCCGCCGTCGTGGCGCGGGTCGACACGCTCCTGGCCGAGGGGGTGACCGGGGACGCCCCCGGTCTCCCGGTCGCGGAGCTGCTGCCGCTGCTGGTCGAGGGTCAGGAACGCAGCGCTCTGCTCACCGGGCTGGTGCACGCGGCGGTCGACGAGGCGGAGCAGCTCGTCTCCGCCGACCGGGAACGCGCCGGCGACCGGCTGCAGATGATCCTGGTGGTCGGGGCGGCCCTGCTGGCCGGCTCCGGGCTCGGGGCGTACTTCCTCGGCCGCAGCGTCGCGCGGGCGCTCCGCCTGCTGGCCGGTCAGGCCACGAAGATCAGCGAGGGCTGCCTCGTCGAGGTGGAGGTGGCGGGGCCGCGCGAGGTGCGCACCGTGTCCTCCGCCCTCGGGTCCGCGGTCGCCGGCCTGCGCCGGATCCAGGCGCAGGCGCAGGCCGTGGCCCGCGGGGACCTCGACGACGCGCTCCTCGACCAGCCGCTGCCCGGCCCGCTGGGCGAGGTGGTGCACGCGTCGGTGCAGCAGATCGTGCACTCGGTGCGCCAGCGGGAGGAGCTCCAGTTCGCCCTCGCGCACGAGGCGACCCACGATCCGCTCACCGCGCTGCCCAACCGCGCGCAGGCGCTCACCCTCGTCACCTCCGCGCTGCACCGCGGCCGGCGGTCCGGCGAGATGACCGGGCTCCTCTTCATCGACCTCGACGGCTTCAAGACCGTCAACGACGGCCACGGCCACGCGGCGGGCGACGAGGTGCTGCGCCAGGTCTCCCGGCGGCTGCGCGCCGCCGTCCGGCCGGGCGACGTCGTCTGCCGACTGGGGGGCGACGAGTTCGTCGTGCTCGTGGAGCCGGTGCGCGAGGAGCGCGACCTGCTGGAGCTCGCCGACCGGCTGATCGCCTCGATCAGCGAACCCATTGCCACGGGGACGGTCGAGGTGCGCGTCGGCGCCAGCGTCGGCGTGGCGGTCAGCCGGGACGGCGGCACGGACGCCGACGTGCTGTTCGCCGAGGCCGACACCGCGGCGTACCGGGCCAAGGCCCACGGTCGCGGGCGGGCGGAGATCTTCGACGAGGCCCTCCGGCAGCAGCTGCACGAGCGCGCCGAGCTGGAGGCGGCCATCTCGCACGCCCTGGCGACCGGCGAGATGCTGCTGCACTACCAGCCGGTCGTCGACGTGGTCTCGGGCCGGGTCGCCGGCCTCGAGGCGCTCGTCCGGTGGCAGCGGCCGGGCGCCGGCCTGGTCCCGCCCGACCGGTTCGTCCCGGTGGCGGAGAACTCCCGCCTCATCAGCGACATCGACCGGTGGGTGCTGCAGGAGGCGACCCGCCAGCTGGCCGCGTGGCGGGCCGCGTGGCGGGCCGCGTCCCCGGCCGCGCCGGGGGAGTCGGAGCCGACGGTGGCGGTCAACATCTCGGGCCGGCACCTGGCCAACCCCCGCGTGGTCACCGACGTCGCCGACGCGCTGCTCGCCTCGGGGCTGCCGCCCCACCTGCTCGTCCTCGAGGTCACCGAGACGGTCCTCGTGGACGACCCGGTGGCCTACGACCACCTGACCGAGCTGCGGGACATGGGCGTGGGGATCGCCATCGACGACTTCGGCACCGGCTACACCTCCATCGGGCAGCTCCGGGACATGCCCGTGGACACGCTCAAGATCGACCGGAGCTTCGTAGCGTCCACCGAGCCGTCCCACCGCGAGCTGGTGGCCCTGATGATCCGCGCGGCGCACACCTTCGGGCTGACCGTCGTCGCCGAGGGCGTCGAGGAGCCCGCGCAGCTCGCCCGCCTCCGGGCGCAGGCCTGCGACCGGGCCCAGGGCTACCTGCTCCACCGCCCGATGCCGGCTGCGGAAGCCGGTGCGCTGCTGCTGCGCCAGCAGGCACACTTCCCGGCGTGATCGACCCGGACGGTGCGGGGGCGACGATTCCGTCGACCGGGCAGGACAGCGTCCTGGCGCCCGGCGAGACCTGCTGGCGGATCGAGCGAGCGGACCGGTACGCGGTGTTCGTCGACGCCGCCGACTACTTCGCCGCCCTCAAGCAGGCGGTCCTGCACGCGCGACGCCGGGTGCTGTTCCTCGGCTGGGACTTCGAACCCCGGATCCGGCTGGATCCGCGCACGCCCGGCCGGGCGCGGGACGACCGGCTCGGCCGGGTGCTCGAGGCGGCCGTCCGGGCAACCCCCGACCTGGAGATCGGCGTCCTGCAGTGGGGGATGGGCATGCTGGAGTCGCTGCGGCGCGGCGTGCTCCCGGTGCCGCTGCTCCGCCGTGCGACGCACGAGCGGCTCCGGTTCGCCGTCGACCACCACCATCCGCTGGGCGCCGCGCACCACCAGAAGATCGTCGTGGTCGACGACTGCTTCGCCTTCGCCGGCGGGATCGACGTCACGGCCGACCGGTGGGACACCTCGGACCACGCCGACTGGCACCGGCACCGGCACCGGCACCGGCCGACGTCGCGGCGCCCGACCGGCCCGTGGCACGACGTCACGAGCCTGGTCTCCGGCCCCGCCGCCCGGGCCCTGGGGGAGCTGGCCCGCGAGCGGTGGGAGAGCGGCACCGGCCGGCGGCTGGAGCCGGTCGAGGAGGTCGGACCGTGCTGGCCCGACGGCGTGGAGCCGCTGTTGACCGACGTCGACGTCGCGATCTCGCGCACCCGCCGCCTGCTCGGCGAGCACCTGGGGGTCGAGCCCGCCGCCGTGGCCGCCGCGGTCGAGGCCTCCGGGGGGTCGCTGGTGCGGGCGGTGGAGAGCCTGCGCACCCCGGACGGCCGGACGCTGCGGCCGTTCGAGGCGCCGGCGCAGCACGTGGTCGACCGCGCACTGGCCGCGACCGAGCTGCTGGACGCCGAGCGCACCCCCGACCGCTGGAGCTGGATCCGGCGCACCTTCACCCCCCGCCGGAGCGGCCCCGCGCGCTGAACGGCGGCCCCGGTCACCCTGCCGAGGGCGGCCGGGTATGCCACCATCCGCCCGGTGGACGAGGACAGCGGACGCAGTGAGCAGGACAGTGGCGGCCTGAAGCGCCGGGTCTTCTACGGATCGGTCGCCGGCGTCCTCGCCGTCGCGCTCTGGGCGGTGCTGACCCCGACCGCTGCCGCCGGCACCATCGGCTCGCTGGTGGGCTGGACGTCGGAGTGGTTCGGCTGGTTCTACATCGCCTTCGCCACGGCCGTGCTCGTCTTCGTGCTGGCCATCGCGTTCTCCCGGTACGGGCGGGTGAAGCTCGGTCCCGAGCACTCCGCCCCGCAGTACAGCACCTTCGCCTGGGCGTCGATGCTGTTCGCCGCCGGGATCGGCACCGACCTGATGTTCTTCGCCGTCGCCGAACCGGTGACCCAGTACCTGGCGCCGCCGGTGGGCGAGGCCGAGACGGTCGACGCCGCCCGCGAGGCCACGGTCTGGACGCTGTTCCACTACGGCCTCAACGGCTGGGGCATGTACGCCCTGATGGGGATGGCGCTGGCCTACTTCGCCTACCGGATGAACATGCCGCTGGCCGTCCGCTCGGTGCTCTACCCGGTGTTCGGCCGGCGCGTGCACGGCGCGCTGGGCGACGGGGTGGACGTCGCGGCCGTGCTGGGCACGATCTTCGGCGTCGCCACCTCGCTGGGCATCGGCGTCGTGCAGCTGAACTACGGGTTGTCGGTGCTCTTCGGCATCCCCGAGGGCCGCGCCGCGCAGCTCGGGCTGATCGCGCTCGCGGTGACCGTGGCGACGGTCTCAGCCGTCAGCGGGGTGGACCGGGGGATCAAGCGGCTCTCCCAGCTGAACGTCGTGCTCGCGCTGGGCCTGGCCGGATTCATCCTCGTCACCGGCAACACCGCCTTCCTGCTCAACGGCCTGGTGCTCAACGTCGGCGACTTCGTGAGCAGCTTCCCCGGCCGGACCATGGAGACCTTCGCCTACGACCGGCCGGACGAGTGGCTGAACGGCTGGACGCTGTTCTTCTGGGCGTGGTGGATCGCCTGGGCCTCGTTCGTCGGGCTGTTCCTCGCCCGCATCTCGCGGGGACGCACCATCCGCCAGTTCGTCGCCGGGACGCTGCTCCTGCCGTTCAGCTACATCCTGATGTGGGTGTCGATCTTCGGGAACAGCGCCATCGACCGGATCCGGCAGGGGGACGCCGCGTTCGGGCAGACGGCGATGAACACCCCCGAGCGGGGCTTCTACACGCTGCTGGCCGAGTACCCGGCCTTCCCGTTCATCGCCTCGATCGCCACGTTCGTCGGGCTGCTCTTCTACGTGACCTCCGCCGACTCCGGCGCCCTGGTGATGGCCAACCTGTCGTCCCGGCTGAAGCGGCCGCAGGACGACGCGGCCGCCGGGGTCCGGATCGTCTGGGCGGTCGTCACCGGTGTGCTCACCGCGGCGATGCTCGTCGTCGGCGGTGTGCCCGCGCTCCAGAACGCGACCATCATCATGGGGCTGCCGTTCGGCTTCGTCATGGTGCTGGTGATGGTGGGGCTGTACCGGGCGCTGCGGAACGAGGCCGACCGGGCCACCGTCCGGCACGGGGTGCTGCCCTCGCGCCGTCCCGCCGCCCGGCGCCGGGACCGGTTGCGCCGCCGCCGCCGGCCGGTGCCCACCGGCCGGGAGCGGGTCGCGCAGTACCTCACCGAGACGGCCCGGCCGGCCCTGGGCGAGGCGGCGGCCGAGCTCCGGGCGCGCGACCTGACGGCCGAGACGCGCTGGTTCGTGGACGACCACGGCGGACGCTCGGTGGAACTGACGGCGGAGGTGGACGGCGAGCCGCCCTTCCGCTACCGGATCCAGGCCGGCCCTTCGCCCCGCCGGCCGGCCGACGGGGCGGACACGCGGCTCGACGTGCACCTCGGCCCCGAGGACCGGGGGCCCGTCGCCGGCTACGACGTCATGAACTACACGCACGCCCAGCTGATCGACGACGTCCTGCAGAAGTACGAGGAGCACCTCGCGGCCCGGTCGCGCTCGGTCTGAGCTCCCGGGTCAGGCGTCGAGGAACCGCTCGATCACCGGGGCCAGCTCGTCGGCCTCGGTGACCAGCGCGATGTGCCCCCCGCGGTAGACGTGCAGCTGCGCGTCGGGCAGCAGCCGCGCCATGACCCGCGCGTTCACCACCGGGATGATCGGGTCGTCGTCGCCGGCGACGATCAGGGTGGGCTGCCGGATGAGCCGCAGGAACGGCAGGCTGCTCCAGCCGGTGCTCGAGGCCAGCTGGTAGTAGTAGCCGCGCCGTGGCCCCACCCGGGTGTGCGTGTGCAGGGCCGCCGCCGCGCGCTCGGGCTCGGTCCGCATCGTGCCGCCGTAGATGTGCCCGGCGATCCGGTGGGCGTACTCGGGATCGCGGTGCCGGCGCGGCGTCAGCATGCGGGCCAGCACCCGGGGATGGGCCGGGACCATCAGGGAGCCCGTCGCCGTCGCGGCCAGCACCAGCCGCCGGCACCGGCGCCGGTGCTGCACCGCGAAGTGCTGGGCCAGGCCACCGCCCCACGACAGCCCGAGGACGTCGACCGGCTGGTCGTACCCCAGCCGGGTGAGCATCCCCGCCACCACCGGGCTCAGCGTGGGAAGCACGTACGGGACGACGGGCTTCGGGGAGCCACCCACGCCCGGCACGTCGAACCGGATGACGGTGCGCCGGGGATCGAGGGCGTCGACGAACGGCTGCAGCACCTCCAGGCTGGCGCCGATGCCGTTCATGAGCAGCAGCGGCGGCACCGCGTCGTCGTCGCCGGGCCGGACGGCGACGCGTAGCGTCCGGCCGCCGATGGTCAGGCTGCGGACGAGCTCGGGCCTACTTGTCGAAGACATAGGTCCCCGGCGCCTCGGCGAGGACCTCCAGGCCGTTCCCGCCGAGCTCGGTCGGCGCCGGCACCTCGTCGCCGGCCCGCTCGCCCAGCCAGCTCATGAAGTCCGGCCACCAGGAGCCCTTGGTCGTCTCGGCCTGCCGCAGCCAGCGGTCCGGGTCCGGCGGGGTGGACTCCGCCACCTGGAAGGTGGACTTGGGGTTCCCGGGCGGGTTGACCAGCGAGGCGATGTGGCCGTTGGTGGACAGGATGAACCGGCTCTCGCCCCCGAACAGCTGCGTGCTGCGGTAGCACGCCTGCCACGGGCAGATGTGGTCGGCGATCCCCGCGGTCACGTAGTTGTCCACCGTGATCGCCGACAGGTCCACCGGCGAGCCCAGCATGCTCGACGCCCCCGGCTGGGTCAGCGCGTTCTTCAACGCCACGTCGATGAAGCCCCGGTGCAGCCCGGCGGTCATCCGCGTGGTGTCGGCGTTCCAGAACAGGATGTCGAAGTTCGGCGGGGGCTTGCCCTGCAGGTAGTTGTTCACCCAGTAGTTCCACACCAGGTCGTTGGGCCGCAGCCAGGCGAACACCTCGGCCAGCTGGGCCCCGTCGAGGTAGCCCTTCTTCCGCGAGCGCTCGGTGGCGGCCTCCACCGCCTCCTCGTCCATCAGCGCCGCCATGGTGCCGGCCCGGTTCCAGTCGAGGACGGTCACCGCATAGCTGGCGGCCCGGACCCGGTCCTGCCGCCCCGTGGCGGCCAGGTGGGCCAGCACCATCGCGGTGATGATCCCGCCGGAGCAGAACGCCTGGAGCGCCACCTGCTCCTGGCCGGTGATCCGCTCCACGGCGTCCATCGCGTCGATGACCGCCTGCCCGTAGGTGTCGAGGTCCCAGTCGGCGTGCCGCTCGTCGGGGTTGCGCCACGACATCATGAAGACCTGCTGCCCGGCGGACACGTAGTGCTCGACGATGCTGCGACCCGGCGCGAGGTCGGCGATGTAGAACTTGTTGATCGTCGGCGGCACCATGACCAGCGGCAGCGCACGCACGGTCTCCGTCGTCGGCCGGTACTGGATCAGCTCGAACACCTCGGTCCGGAAGACGACCGCACCGGGCGTGGCCGCGAGGTCCTCCCCGACCGTGAAGGCGTCGGGTTCGACCATCGTCGGCACCCGGGGCGGCTTCGACAGATCCTTCACCAACCGCCGCAGACCCGTGACGGCGCTCGCCCCGCCGGTGTCGATGACCGCCTTGAGCGACACCGGGTTGAGCCCGGGGACGTTGCTGGGCGCCAGCGCGTCCACGAGGTTCGTGGCGGTGAACCGGATCCGCTCGTCGTCCTGCCAGTCCAGGTCGGCGTCCTCGATCAGCTCCCAGGCGGTGCGGGCGGTGGCGAGGTGGGTCTGCATGGCCCGCTTGAGCAGCGGGTTGCCCGTCCAGGCGGGATCGGCGAACCGCTTGTCCTTCTTGCCGGGGGCGAGCTCGGAGCGGCCCACGGTGATCCGGCCGAGCTCCTGGGCGAGCTCCCCGGCCCGGCGGGCGACCGTGCCGGGTTGCCGCGCCAGCGAGGAGCCGAACCGCAGGGCGGTGCCGGCCGGGGGGACCAGCCGGCGCAGGGGGCCGCGGGCGGCGTCGACCAGCACCATGTCCAGGCCCATGGCCGCCTCGGCCGCCTCCTCGGGGGCCCCGGCCGCCGGAGCGGTGTCGGGCTTGCCCTGCGCGGGCGTGGAGGCGGTGCGGGCCGGTTCGGTCGCGGGCTGGGCCATCGGTGAACTCCTTCGACGCGGCCCGGGGAGACGACGGCGCCGTCCCCCGGGGCGCGGTTGTGACCTGCCCCACTGAACCACAGCGGCCGGGGTCCGGCAGGCTGTGCGCCGAGGCCGTCAGACGATGGCGCTCGACCCGGTCACGCCCCGGCCGACGATGAGGGTGTTCACCTCGCGGGTGCCCTCGTAGGAGTAGATGGCCTCCGCGTCGGCGACGTAGCGGCCCACGTGGTTCTCCAGCAGGATCCCGTTGCCGCCCATCAGCTCGCGGGCCCAGCCGACGGTCTCGCGCATCCGCATGGTGCAGAAGGCCTTCGCCAGCGACGCCTGCTCGTCGGTCATCTCCCCGGCCCCCTGCAGGCGTGACAGCCGCGCGCACATCGCTGCCGAGGCGGTGATGTTCCCGAGCATCCGCACCAGCAGGTCCTGCACGAGCTGGAACTCCACGATCGGCTGGCCGAACTGCTCCCGACCCATGGCGTAGCGCAGCGCGTGCTCGTAGGCGCCGCGGGAGCAGCCCACGGCCGACCAGGCGACACCGGCGCGGGTCATCCGCAGCACGTCGGCGGTCTCCCGGAAGCTGTGGGCCTCCTGCAGCCGGTTCTCCTCCGGGACGCGGACGCCCTCGAGCGTGATGTGCGCGTTCTGCACCACGCGGAGCGCGATCTTGTCCTCGAGGTCCACCGCGGTGAAGCCCGGCGTGCCCTGCTCGACGACGAAGCCGAGCACCCGCTCGGTCTCGACGTCCCGGGCCCAGATGATGATCAGGTCGGCGAACGTGGCGTTGCCGATCCACTTCTTCTCGCCGTCGAGCACCCAGGAGTCGCCGTCCCGCCGGCACGTCGTCTGCAGCCCGCGGGCGACGTCGGAGCCGTGCTCGGGCTCGGTCAGCCCGAACGCGCCGATCAGCTCCATGCGGGCCATGGCGGGCAGCCAGCGCTCCTTCTGCTCCTCGGACCCGCAGAGGTAGATGGAGCCCATGGCGAGCCCGCCGTGGACCCCCATGAACGTGGCGATCGACGGATCGCCCTTGGACAGCTCCATGGCGATCATCCCATCGAGCAGCGGCGAGCCGCCCCGGCAGCCGTAGCCCTGGATCGAGACGCCGGCGATGCCCAGCTCGGCCATGACCGGGATGAGGTGGCGCGGGAACTCCGCCCGCGTCCAGTACTCGTTGATGATCGGCTCGACCTGCTCGTCCATGAACGCGCGAACGCGGTGCAGCAGCGCCCGGTCGTCGTCGTCCAGGAGGGCCTCGAGGTCGTAGAAGTCGGACGTGATCATCGACCGGTCGCTCATGTGGGTGCTGCCTCCAGGCGCTGCGGACTGTGGCACCCAGGTACCCCGGCGCCCTGGGCGCAACCAGGCATGCGTGACCGGGCATCCGGGCAGACACCGTGCGAACTCGAGACCCGGAGGTGTCCTGTGCCCCGATCCATCGCCGACCAGACCGTCGAGGAACTGGGTGGTCGCGGCAGCGTGCTGGTCCGCCAGCGCAGCGACCACATGCAGCTCGACCGCATGCTGCACGAGCTCGACGGCGTCACCGGCGCCGACCAGGAGGAGGTGCTGCAGCGCATCGAGCGGCTCGTGTTCAGCCACGCCTTCGCCGAGGAGACGGTGCTGTGGCCGGTCATCCGGCGGGTCCTGCCCGACGGCGACGCCCTCACCCGCCAGGTGGAGGAGGAGCACCAGGAGGTCAACGAGCTGGTCAGCGCGCTAGAGCGGGACGGGCTGGACTCCCCGGAGCGTCCGGCGCGGCTGGCCCGTCTCGTGGAGGTGCTGCGCGAGGACGTCCGGGACGAGGAGGACGTGCTCTTCCCACGGCTGCAGGAGCGGCTCGGCCCCGAGGAGCTCCGGGCGCTGGGCCGCCGCTGGGCGCTCATGGCGCGGATCTCGCCCACCCGACCGCACCCCACCGTCTCCCGGCGCCCGCCGGGCAACGCGCTCTCCGGCCTGCCGCTGTCGCTGATCGACCGCACGCGGGACGTCGTCGACGCCGGGGTGCGCCGCGCGCCGGACCGGTTCGTCCCGGCCGGGCGGGCGGTGAGCCAGGGGCTGGCCGCCGTCGCGGGCCTGGTGGAGCGGGTGCCGCTCTCGCGCACGGGCGACCGGCCACCGACCAGCCGCTGAGCGGCTCCGCCCGCCAGGGCCCCGGACACGTCGAAGGCCCCCTCCCGCATCGGGAGGGGGTTTTCGACCTTCGTGCGTCGTGCTTACGTCGTCTGCTGGGGCTTCGGGTCGTCGCGGGCGTCGAGCTGGATCTCCTTGTCCGCCCTCGGCACGCCGTCCTTCAGCTCCTTCGTGCGCTCCATCTCGGCGTCGAGCTCGATGCCGAAGAGCAGGGCCAGGTTGATCAGCCAGAACCAGATCAGGAAGATCACCACGCCGGCCAGTGCGCCGTAGGTGGCGTTGTAGCTGCCGAAGTTGGCCACGTAGAAGGCGAACAGCGCCGAGGCGATGACCGCCACCAGGATCGCGACGCCGGCACCGGGGCTGACCCACTTGAACCCGCGCAGCTTCACGTTCGGGGTCGAGTAGTAGAGCACCGCGATCATCAGCGCCAGGATCACCAGGATGACCGGCCACTTGGCCCAGCTCCAGACGGTGAGGACGGTGTCGCCCAGGCCGATGGCCTGCCCGATGGCGTCGACCACCGGGCCGCTGAGCACGAGCATCGCCACGATGAGCGCGGCGAAGAGGATGCCGATCAGCGTGATCAGCAGCTGCAGCGGCTTGAGCTTCCAGATCTTGCGGCCTTCCGGCGTCTCGTAGACGACGTTCGCCGCGCGGGTGAAGGCGCCGACGTAGCCCGACGCCGTCCAGAGCGCACCGACGAGGCCGAGCACGAGCGCGAAGCCCAGCGGCGCACTCTGCCCGGCGATGTCCTGGATGACCGGGTTGAGGGTCTCCGCCGCGGACTGGGGCACCACCGCGGTCAACGCGTCGGTGAGCTGCTGCGGGGTGGTGAAGAGGCCCACGATCGCCGCCAGGGCGGTCAGGGCGGGGAACAGCGCGAGCACGCCGTAGTAGGTGAGCGACGCCGCCCAGTCGGTGAGGCCGTCCTCGCTGAACTCCTTGGCCGCTCGCTTGAGCGTGTCGCCCGTGCCGGTGCCGGGATCGGCGCCCGTGGGCGCCTTGTCGGCCCGCGTGCCGTTGACGACGTCGTCGTTCGGCGCGGGGTCGTGCTCGGCGCCGTTGCCGGCGGAACGCTTGCCCGCCGTGGTGTGGCCGGTCGAGCCGGTGGGTCGGGACATGTAGAAGTCCTCCGGGAAGCGGTGACGGTCGGGTCTCCGATGCCCCGGTCGGCCGTGTTCCATGCCGGACCCGCCGGTAACGGTTCGGTCGCACCTGGCCGGCGGCCGGGCGGCGCCGGTCAGCGGATGCCGGACACCGGCGACCACTCGCCGGCGCCGGCGGTGGCCTGCTCGACGTCGGCCAGCCGCTCGGGGCGGTGCCGGGTGCCGCTGCGCCGGTCGGCGCGCATGCCGAGGAGGGCCACCGCGACCACCACCGCGGACGCCCCCACGCCGATCAGCGCGACGAGGGTGAAGGCGATCGCGCGGGGCAGCCCGGTGGTGGGGTCCAGGTTGCCGGCGATCAGCGTGACGGCGAGCGTGCTGCCCAGGGCCTGGCCGGTGGACCGGGCGATGGAGTTCACCGCGTTCGCCACGCCGGTCTCCTCCTCCTCGACGGCGTCGACCACCAGTGCGGGGAGGGCGGCGTAGGCGACGGTGACCGAGAGCTGGGTGAGCACCCCGGCGACGATCACCCACGCCGGCTCCGCGCGGAGGCCGGCCAGCACGGCGAAGCCGGCGACCCCGGACAGCGCACCGGCCACCAGCGTCGGCAGCGCCCCGAAGCGGGTGACCACCCGCCCGGCGAACGGTGCGACGACGATCCCGAGCACCCCGCCGGGCAGCAGGTAGACCACCGCCGCCTCGAGCACACCCACGCCGAACCCGTAGCCGGTCACCTCCGGGGGTGACTGCACGTACTGGAGGACGGCGAGGAACGAGGCGAACAGCGCGATGCCGGTCATCAGGCCGGCCAGGTTGGGCACGACGGTGCGCCGATCGGCGAGCATCGCCGGCCGCACCAGGGGGTGGGTGGTGCGGCGCTGCAGGGCGACCCAGCCGGCCAGCACGACGACCGCCGCGGCGAGGCAGCCGAGCGTGGCCGGTGACGCCCAGCCCCAGCTGTGGCCCTGGGACAGGGGCAGGAGCAGCAGCACCAGGCCGGCGCCGAGCACGATCGCGCCCCACCAGTCGACCCGGCCGTGGCCGGGGACCGGGCGGGCGGGCAGCAGCCAGGCAGCCAGGGCCAGGGCGAGCAGCGCGACGCCGAGGCCGATCCAGAACGGGTGCCGGTAGTCGCCGTCGTCGCCGGTGAGCAGCCCGGTGGCGACCAGGCCGGCGACGCCGCCGACGGCCAGCGTGCTGCTGACCACCGACATCGCGACGCTCAGCCGCGCCTCCGGCAGCTCCCGCCGGAGGACGCTGATCGAGAGCGGGAAGAGCCCGTAGGAGGCGCCCTGCAGCACCCGGGCGGCCAGCAGCACCGGCAGCGACGTCGTCACGATGGCCAGCAGGGTGCCGAGCGCGACGACCGCGAGGATGGCGAGGATGACCGGCCGCTCGCCCTTCAGGTCGCCGAGCCGGCCCAGCACCGGGGTGAGGACGGCGGCGGCCAGCAGGTTCGCCGTCAGCACCCAGCCGGCCGCGCCGGCGGAGACGCCGAGCTGGTCCTCGATCCGGCCGAGCGACGGGACGACGAGGCTCTGCAGGAGCGAGAGGGTGGTGACACCCAGCGAGAGCGCCAGGACGAGCACCGCAGGCCGGGTGCCCGAGCCCGGGCGGGCCGCCGGAGCGGCTGTGGGGTCGGACACGCCAGTGATGCAATCACGGCGGTCGCTGCGCCCGGACGGCGCGGTTGCACGACCGGCTCGTGTGGTTCTGCTCACACTCAGTCAGGTGACGTGGCCGAAGCGACGATTGAGACGGCGTCGGACGGGGGACACAGTGCCTCGACGACGTGCTGTCCGCCCCTGACCCGGCGGCGGCACCCGATGGTTCTCGAGGAGATTGATCTGATGATGTTGTGGCCGGCCGTGACCCTCTTGGGCTTCCTGGTCCTGACGGCCCTGGTCATCGCGATGGGCACCCAGTCCACCGCCCGGTACGAGCAGGAGAAGCGCGCGGCCAGCCGCGCCTCGAACGGGCGGCACTCCGCCTCCGAGGCCGTCCGGGTCTAGCTTCCCCCTCACGCGCGACCGGCGCCCCGCCACTCCCTCGGGAGCGGCGGGGCGCCGTGCTGTGCGGGTCTAGAGGACGTCGGCGGACGTGTCGAGGACCGTGCGGTCCAGCGACTCCAGGAGGTCGAACTGCCCGCGGGTGCGCGGCAGCTCCCAGCGCCAGAAGTAGCGGGCCGCCGCGCGCTTGCCCTCGTAGAACGCGCCGGTGCCGCCCTCGGCCGCCAGCGCCTGCTCGAGCCACAGCCACGCCACCACGATGTGGCCGGTCGCCTCCAGGTAGACGTGCGAGTTCGCCAGCGCCAGGTCGGGGTCGCCGGTGCCCCACAGCGTGGCGGTGACCGCACCCATGCGCGCGACCGCGGCGTCGAGGTCGGCGGCGAAGCCCGCCCACTCGGTGCCGGCCGCGCGGGCCGTCGTCGCCGCGATCGTCTCGCCCAGCAGCTGCAGCCCGGCGCCGCCCCTCATCACGACCTTGCGGCCGAGCAGGTCCAGGGACTGGATGCCCTGCGTGCCCTCGTGGATCGGGTTGAGCCGGTTGTCCCGGTAGAACTGCTCGACCGGGTAGTCGCGGGTGTAGCCGTAGCCGCCGTGCACCTGGATCGCCAGGTCGTTCGCGGCCAGCCCCCACTGGGAGGGCCAGGCCTTGGCGACCGGGGTCAGCATGTCCAGCAGCAGGTGGGCGCGCTCGCGCTCCTCCTGGGTGTCGGCGGTCTGCTCCTCGTCGACCAGTCGCGCGCAGTACAGGCCCAGCGCCATGCCGCCCTCGGCGTAGGACTTCGCGGCCAGCAGCATCCGGCGGACGTCGGTGTGCTCGATGATTGGCACCATCGGCGAGGCCGGGTCCTTGGCGCCCGCCGGGCGGCCCTGCGTCCGGGTGCGCGCGTAGTCCAGTGCGTGCAGGTAGCCGGTGTAGCCGAGCACGGTCGCGCCGACCCCGACGCCGATCCGCGCCTCGTTCATCATGTGGAACATGTAGGTGAGGCCGCGGTGCGGCTCGCCCACCAGGTAGCCGACCGCGCCGGCCTGCCCGCCCGGCGTGTGCACGCCCTCGCCGAAGTTGAGCAGCGTGTTCGTCGTCCCCCGGTAGCCCATCTTGTGGTTGAGCCCGGCCAGCACGACGTCGTTGCGCTCGCCGAGGCTGCCGTCGGGGTTGACCAGGAACTTCGGCACGATGAACAGCGAGATGCCCTTCACGCCGGGCGGACCGCCGGGGATCTTGGCCAGCACGAGGTGGACGATGTTCTCGGTCAGCTCGTGGTCGCCGCCGGAGATCCACATCTTGTTGCCGCTGAGCCGGTAGGTGCCGTCGTCCTGCGGCACCGCCTTGGTGGTGATGTCGGCGAGCGACGAGCCCGCCTGCGGCTCCGACAGCGCCATCGTGCCGAACCAGCGGCCCTCCAGCTCGGGCCGGACGAAGGTGTCGATCTGCTCCTGGCTGCCGTGGGCGAGCAGCAGCCGCGCGTTGCCCATGGTGAGGAACGGGTAGGCCGACGTGCCGACGTTGGCCGCCTTGAACCACGCGAACACCGCCTGGCCGACGGTGTGCGGCAGCTGCATGCCGCCGTACTCCTCGTCGAACGAGCCGGCCATGAGCCCGGCGTCGGTGAACACCTTGAGCGCCTTGGCCACCTCGGGGATCAGCACGGCCTTGCCGTCGACCATGTGCGGCTCGTTCTCGTCGGCCGTGCGGTTGTGCGGCGCGAAGTGGTCGGCGGCGATCTGCTCGGCGAGGTCCATGACCGCGTCGAAGGTCTCCCGCGAGTGCTCGGTGAAGCGCGGCCGCTTGGTGAGCGACTCGACGTCGAGCCATTCGTGGAGGAGGAAGTCCAGGTCACGGCGGGACAGGATCAGCGACGACGACGGCACGAGGGTCTCCAGGGCGCGGGTCTCCGGGGCGGTGCGAACCACTTCACAGTAGGCCGGTTGCTCTCCGGCCGACCGCGGGTAGGGCCGGGGCCCGCCGTCGACCGACCGGGGCCCGCCGTCGACCGAGGAGCTCCCGTGGACCTACCAGCGATCGTCAGCCGCGCGGGAGGTGCCTTGCTGAGCACGCTCCAGCACGTCCGGCTGCCCGGCGTCGGCCAGGCGTCGGTCACCGACGACCCCGCGACCGCGGCCCGCCGCTGGCGGGCGGTGACCGTGCTCAAGGCGCCGGAGCAGGTGGGTTCCGCGGTGTCCCCTCCGGCCCCGCTGGACCGCTTCGGCGAACGGGTCGAGGTGCGCATCGCTGCCGCGCCGGCGGACAAGGGCACCGAGCTCGCGGCCCGCTTCCGGGAGCCGCCGACCGACGAGGAGATCGGCGAGCTGCGAGCCGCGCTGCGCGAGGCCAAGCAGCGGCTGGAGACCGGTGAGGTGCTGCGGGTGGACCCGCAGCCGCACGGCGTCCGCACGCCGACGCCGCAGGGCGCCGCCCTGGAGGGCATGACCGAGCAGGCGCCGAAGGAGGGAGTGCTGTGAAGGCCGCGACCTGGACCGGCGTCAACGAGGTGTCGGTGGAGGACGTCCCCGAGCCGACGCTGCTCAACGACCGGGACGTGATCCTGAAGATCAGCCAGTCGGTCACCTGCGGCTCGGACCTGCACCTGATCGGCGGCTACATCCCGTTCATGCGCGCCGGCGACGTGATGGGTCACGAGTTCATCGGCGAGGTGGTGGAGGTCGGCAAGGAGGTCCGGGACCGGAAGGTCGGCGACCGGGTGGTCGTCGCGCCGTTCGCGGCCTGCGGCAGCTGCTGGTACTGCAGGCAGGAGCTCTATTCCCTCTGCGACAACGGGAACCCGAACCCCGGCATCACCGAGGGGCTGTGGGGGCAGTCGCCCGGTGGGTGCTTCGGCTACTCGCACGCGATGGGCGGCTACGCCGGCAGCCACGCCGAGTTCATGCGGGTGCCCTACGCCGACGTCGGCACGTTCGTCGTGCCCGAGGGCGTCTCCGACACCCGGGCGCTGTTCGCGTCCGACGCGGCTTCGACCGGGTGGATGGGTGCCGACCTCGCGGGTACGAAGCCCGGCGACGTCGTCGCCGTCTGGGGCGCCGGCGGGGTGGGGCAGATGGCCGCCCGCGCGGCGATGCTGCTGGGCGCCGAGCAGGTCGTGGTGATCGACCGGATCCCCGAGCGGCTCGCGCAGGTGCGGGAGCACGTGGGTGCCGAGGCGGTGGACTACACGACCACCGACGTCGTCGCGGAGCTGCGCGAGCGCACCGGCGGGCGGGGCCCCGACGTCTGCATCGAGGCCGTGGGGATGGAGGCGCACGCCCCCGGCACGCCCGGGATCTACGACCAGGTCAAGCAGCAGCTGCGGCTGCAGACCGACCGGCCGACCGCGGTGCGGGAGGCGATCATGGCCTGCCGCAAGGGCGGGACGGTGTTCACCCTGGGCGTCTTCGCCGCGATGGTGGACAAGTTCCCGCTGGGTGCGGCGATGAACAAGGGGCTGACGATCCGCGGCGCCCAGGTCCACGCCCAGCGGTACATCCCCGAGCTGCTCGAGCGGATGCAGCGCGACGAGCTGGTCACCGAGCACCTGGCCACGCACGTGATGCCGCTGACAGAGGCGCCCGAGGGCTACCGGCTGTTCAAGGAGAAGGAGGACGGCTGCGTGCGCGCGGTCTTCCGCCCCTGACCCGCGGACCTGCGCTTTGGGGGTCTTGTTCGGCGCTGACCTGCGATTTCGGGTTGTCGGTGTCGATCGGACCGGCTAGCCTTCGTACATCTGTTCGGCCTCCGGGGATGAGGCGCTGGCCCGGTTGTCGGCCGCGCTGGACGACCTCGCGGCCGAGGACCTGTCGGGCCGGATCGGCCCGCAGCTGCTGGACCGGCTGACCGGTCTGCTGACCGCGCAGAACCGGTTGGCCGCGCAGGTGGCCCGCACGGTGCGGGAGTGTGAGGTGACCCAGGCCGCCGAGCACGACGGGAAGGCATCGATGGCCGCCTGGCTGCGCGGCCACGCCCGCTTCTCGGCCGGCGCGGCCTCACGGGCGGTGCGGTCGGGCCGGGTGCTGGCCGAGCTGCCGGCGGTCGCGGCTGCGTTCGACCGGGGCGAGCTGACCGCCGAGGCCGTGGTGGTCATCGCCCCGGTCGCCTCACCGGCGAACCTGGCCGCCGCCGCGGAGCAGGGCGTCGACCTCGCGGGGGTCGACGCCGCGCTCGCGCAGGTGGCAGCGTCCCGGCCGTATGCCGAGCTGCGGCAGGTGGTGCACCACTACCTGGCCCGGCTCGACCCCGACGGTCCCGAGCCCGATCCCACCGAGGGCCGGTCGCTGACCTTCGTCCGGCATGCCGACGGATCCCTGTCCTTGCGCGGCGAACTGGACGCCGTGGGCGGGGAGAAGCTGCAGGCCGCGGTCGAGTCGATCGTGCAGGCCTCCCGCCCGGCCGGGGACACCCGCACCCGCGCCCAGCAGTCCGCCGACGCCCTCGTCCAGCTGTGCGACAACGCCCTGGCCGCCGGCGGCCTGCCTATCATGCGCACGGTCAAGCCGCACGTGGTCGTCCGCGTCGATCCGGACGACCTGGTCGACCCGGCGACCGGACCGGCCGCCGCCCGGCTCGGGTTCGGCGCCACCATCTCCGCCGCCCGCGCCCGCTGGCTGGCCTGCGACGGCAGCGTCGCCCGCATCGTGATCGGCCCCGAGGGGCAACCGCTGGACTACGGCCGCACCCACCGCGTCGTGCCACCGCAGCTGCGCCGCGCGGTCGAGGCCCGCGACGGTGGCTGCGTGTTCACCGGCTGCGACGCCCCCGCCCACTGGTGCGACGTCCACCATCTCGTGCACTGGATCGACGGCGGCGAGACGTCGCTGGAGAACTCCGGGCGGCTGCTGTGCGAACGGCACCACACCAAGGTGCATCACGGGTTCACCATCGTCCGGGACTCCCGGGGCCGATGGCACACCTATCGGCCCGACGGCACCGAGATCCTGATCTTCCCCCGCGTCACCGGAGAGGCCGAACACTCCCGCACCGGCTGAGCTCCCTCCGCACGCAGACCCCTCCCGGCGATCCGGGAGGGGCCGTCGGCGCGCCCGCGCGGCGCCGCCCCCGCACCGCGCGGCGCGGCGCCGCTCCGCGAGGCGGCGGGCCGGGACGGCGGCGGGCCGGGACGGCGGGTGCTCAGCGGGGAGCGTCGGGCCGGTCGCCCGGCCGGCCCACCGGCGGCGGGACCGAGGTCGGTGCGGCGGCGCCGACGGCCTCGGTGGCCTGCTCGGCCGGGTCCTCCGGATCGCTGGTCGCCGTCCCGGCTGCCTCGCCCTGCCGGGCCTGGATGCCCGACTTGTTGCTCAGTGCCAGCTGCGGCAGGAACAGGAACACGAAGAAGCCGACCGCCACCACGCAGGCGGCGATGAGGAACACCAGGTCGATCGAGTTCGAGAAGCCGACCTTGAACGGCTCGGCCACCGCCGCCGGCAGCTCCTGGATGAAGGAGGTGTCGTCGAGGCTGGCCCCGCTCCCGGCGCCCAGCTGCTGGAACTGCGGCGCCAGTTCCGGGTTCGCCCGGACGGCGTCCTGGACGGCGTCGTCGATGTCCTGCGGCAGCCGGGTGAACAGGATCGACAGGAAGGCCGCCGTCCCGATGGTGCCGCCCATCTGGCGGAAGAACGTGACCGAGGAGGTGGCCACGCCCATCTCGCGGGGGGAGACGGCGTTCTGGACGGCGAGGATCACCGGCTGGAAGTTGAAGCCCAGCCCCAGGCCCAGCAGCACCATGAACGGCACCAGCGTCCAGATCGAGGTGTCCGACTCGACCAGGAACGACATCGACAGCAGCGCGACCACCATCAGCGCGATCCCCACGAGCGGGAAGATCTTGTACTTGCCGGTCTTCGAGATGGCGATGCCCGAGCTCAGCGCGCCGACCATGATGCCGGCGACCAGTGGGATCATCTGCAGGCCGGCGACGGTCGCGCTGGAGCCCTGCACGATCTGCAGGTACTGCGGCAGCAGCAGCAGGCCGCCGAACATGCCGGCGCCCATGACCACCGAGCCGATGCCGCTCACCGCGAAGCTGCGGTTGCGGAAGAGCCGCAGCGGCAGCAGCGCGTCGTCGCGGTAGAGCCGCTCGGCGAGCACGAACAGCACGAAGCCGACGGCGCCGATGACGTAGCAGGTGACGGCGGCCGACGAGGTCCAGCCCCAGGTGCGGCCCTGCTCGGCCACGACCAGCAGCGGGACGAGGAAGGTGATCAGCGCGAGCGCGCCGGGCCAGTCGATGCGGTGCTCGCGGCGCTCGTGCGGGAGGTGCAGCACCCGCCACACCGCGGCGAAGGCGAGCAGTCCGAGCGGCACGTTGATCCAGAAGATCCAGCGCCAGCCGTCGACGCCGAGCAGCGTGCCCTGGCCCGCGAAGAAGCCGCCGATGACCGGGCCGAGCACGCTCGAGGTGCCGAAGACGGCCATGAAGTAGCCCTGGTACCGGGAGCGCTCCCGCGGCGGCACGATGTCACCGATGATCGCCAGGGCCAGCGACATCAGCCCACCGGCGCCGATCCCCTGGACTGCCCGGAACGCAGCCAGCTGGTACATCGTGTCGGCGATGCCGCACAGCGCCGAGCCGACGATGAAGATCGCGATGGCGAACAGGTAGAACGGCCGCCGGCCGTAGATGTCGGAGAGCTTCCCGTACAGCGGCGTGGAGATGGTCGACGTGATCAGGAAGGCCGTCGTCGCCCAGGCCTGCAGGTCGTAGCCCTGCAGGTCGTCGGCGATCGTGCGGATCGCGGTGGAGACGACCGTCTGGTCGAGGGCCGCCAGGAACATGGCGACCATCAGCCCGGCGAGGATCGTGACGATCTGCCGGTGACTGAAGACGCCACCGGCGTCCGGTGCAGCGGCCGCCGCACGGGCGTCGCGGCGGCCGGCCGCGGTGGTGCGGGTGGACTGGCTCATCGGGTCTCTCTCGTTCGTGCGGTGCTCGCGCGTTCGGGCACGGGCTGCTCGGGCGTGGCTCCGGGGAGGCCGGCGGCGAGGTCGTCGAGGAGCCGGCCGAAGAGGGTGGTCAGGGTGGCGAGGTCGGCCGGGTCCCAGCCGGCGGTCACCCGCTCGAGGTGGGCGGCCCGCTCGGCACGGAGCGTCTCCAGGACCTCGTGGCCGGCCTCGGTGACGACCAGGCGGCTCGCCCGGCCGTCGCTCTCGTCGGCCACCCGGCGGACCAGCCCCTGGTCCACGAGCGCGGCCACGTGCCGGCTGATCGTGGAGGGGTCGGCGTGCAGGAGCTCGGCCAGCGCCCCCTGCCGGAGCGGCCCCTGGCGCACCAGGGGGTAGAGCAGGACGAGCGCGGCGCGGTCACGCGCATCGGGGGCGGCGACCTGGGTCTTCAGCGCGTGGACCAGGCGCATGAACCGGGGCACCTGCTCGGACAGCGTGTCCACCTCGGCGCGGCGGAGCGCGTCACCGGCCGGCTCGGGGGAGGTCGTGGGGGGCACTGCGACTCCAGGGACGGGGCCTTGCACGGTACAAGTCGTTGCTCGCAGCATGCAACCAGTTGCACCGTGCACCGATGGTGATCCGCCGCACCTTCCTGCGGGCGTCGTGGCGGCAGTGCGATCCTGGGGTGCGGGTTCTCCGGTTCCGGCCCGGGGACGATCCGCCCGTACCCCCGTCCGTCCGAGAGGAGCGCGAGCCCGCCCGTGAGTGCCCCGCCTGACCACCTCCGGGCGCGCGACGACCTCCGGGAGCGTCTCGCCGGTCTCACCCTCGCCGACGAGCACCGGCTGCGCCGCCGGCTGGACGGGCTGCGGCGGACCAGGGACGTGCCGTCCCGCGAGAAGCAGCGGGAGCGCATCGCGGCCGACGTCGCCGCCGCGGAGGAGCGGATCGCGCGCCGCCGCGCCGCCGTCCCGGCGATCAGCTACCCGGAGGACCTGCCGGTCAGCGCCCGGCGGGACGACATCGCCGCGGCCCTGCGCGACGCCCAGGTGGTCGTGGTCGCCGGCGAGACCGGATCGGGCAAGACCACCCAGCTGCCCAAGATCGCGCTGGAGCTCGGCCGCGGGGTGCGCGGCCGGATCGGCCACACGCAGCCACGCCGGATCGCCGCGCGCAGCGTCGCCGAGCGGATCGCCGAGGAGCTGGGCACGCCGCTGGGCGACGCCGTCGGCTACAAGATGCGGTTCAACGACCAGGTGTCGGACTCGACGCTGGTCAAGCTGATGACCGACGGCGTGCTGCTCGCCGAGATCGGCCGCGACCGGCTGCTGCGCCAGTACGACACGATCATCCTCGACGAGGCCCACGAGCGGAGCCTCAACATCGACTTCCTGCTGGGCTACCTGGCCCAGCTGCTGCCCCGCCGTCCCGACCTCAAGCTGGTCATCACCTCCGCGACCATCGACGTCGAGCGGGTGGCCGCCCACTTCGCCGGGGCCCCGATCGTCGAGGTCAGCGGCCGCACGTACCCGGTGGAGGTCCGCTACCGCCCCGTCGTCGACCCGGACGACCCGGAGGCCGACGAGGACCGGGACCAGGTCAGCGCGATCCTCGACGCCGTCGACGAGCTGGTGTCCGAGGGTCCGGGCGACATCCTGGTGTTCCTCGCCGGGGAGCGCGAGATCCGGGACACCCAGGACGCGCTGGCGGAGCGGGACCTCCGCAACACCGAGATCATCCCGCTGTACTCGCGGCTGTCGGCGGCCGACCAGCACAAGGTCTTCGCCCCGCACACCGGGCGGCGCATCGTGCTGTCGACCAATGTCGCGGAGACGTCGCTGACCGTGCCGGGGATCCGGTACGTCATCGACCCGGGCACCGCGCGGATCTCGCGGTACAGCCATCGCACGAAGGTCCAGCGGCTGCCGATCGAGCCGGTCAGCCAGGCCTCGGCCCGCCAGCGCTCCGGCCGGTGCGGCCGCCTCGGCCCGGGCATCGCCATCCGGCTCTACACCGAGGAGGACTTCCTCGGCCGCCCGGAGTTCACCGATCCGGAGATCCTGCGCACCAACCTGGCGTCGGTGCTGCTGCAGATGGCCGCCCTCGACCTCGGCGCGGTCGAGGACTTCCCGTTCGTCGACCCACCCGACCGCCGTGCCGTCGCCGACGGTCTGGCGCTGCTCGAGGAGCTGCACGCCCTCGACGAGCACGGGAAGCTCACCGAGACCGGCCGGGCCCTGGCCGCGCTGCCCCTGGACCCCCGGATGGCCCGCATGGTGGTCGAGGCCGACCGGCGCGGGGTGCTCGACGAGGTGCTGGTCATCGCGGCCGGCCTGACCATCCAGGACCCGCGGGAGCGGCCGAGCGAGCACCAGCAGGCCGCCGACCAGCTGCACGCCCGGTTCGCCGACGAGAACTCCGACTTCCTGGCGCTGCTCAACCTGTGGCGCTACCTGGGCGAGCAGCAGGACGCGTTGAGCGGCAACCAGTTCCGCCGCACCGTGAAGCGGGAGTTCCTGCACTACCTGCGCATCCGGGAGTGGCAGGACCTGCACGGCCAGCTCCGCGGCACCGCCCGGCGGCTCGGGATGGATCTCGGCGAGCCGGCTGCCGAACCGGACGAGCGCGGGATCCACGCCGCGCTGCTGGCCGGGCTGCTCAGCCACGTCGGGCTGCAGGTCGAGCAGGCGAAGGGGGACAAGCGCCCGGGGCGGGAGTACCTCGGCACCCGCAACACCCGGTTCGTGATCGCACCGGGTACCCCGCTTGCCAGGAAGCCGCCCCGGTGGGTCGTCGCCGCGGAACTGGTGGAGACCAGCCGGCTGTTCGCCCGCACGGTGGCCCGGATCGATCCCGAGACCGTCGAGAAGCTCGCCGACCACCTGGTGAAGCGCCAGTACTCCGAGCCGCGCTGGGACGCCAAGCGGGGCTCCGTCGTCGCCACCGAGCGGGTCACCCTCTACGGGCTGCCGCTGGTGGTCGGCAGGCGGGTCCAGTACGGCTCGATCGACCCCGTCGTCTCCCGGGAGCTGTTCATCCGGCACGCGCTGGTCCAGGGGGAGTGGACGACGCACCACCGCTTCTGGGCCGAGAACCAGCGGGCGGTCGAGCAGGTCGCGGCGCTGGAGGAGCGCGCCCGCCGGCGGGACATCGCGGTCGACGACGAGACCGTGTTCGAGCTCTACGACGCCCGCATCCCCGCCGACGTCGTCTCCACCCGGCACTTCGACCGCTGGTGGAAGCAGGCCCGCCACCGGCAGCCGGACCTGCTCACCTTCACCCCGGAGATGCTGACCAACGCGGCCGTGGCCGCCGAGGTGCGGCCGGAGGACTACCCCGACGAGGTACACCTGACGCAGGGCCTGACCCTGCCGCTCGCCTACGCCTTCGCGCCGGGCGCGGCCGAGGACGGCGTGACCGTCGACGTGCCGCTCGGCGTGCTGGACGCGGTGGTGCAGCGGACCTCCGGTGAGTCGCTCGCGTTCACCGTCCCGGGGCTGCGCGAGGAGCTGGTGACGGCGCTGCTGCGCACGCTGCCCAAGCAGCTGCGCCGGGCGCTGGTCCCGATCCCCGACCGGGTCCGCGCCGTCCTGCCCGAGATCGATCCCGGGGAGGCCCTGCTGCCGGCGCTGGAGCGGGAGCTCCGCCGGGCCGCCGGAGTGCTGGTCCCGCCGGACGCCTGGCAGCCGGACCAGGTGCCCGACCACCTGCGGGCCACCTTCCGGGTGCTCGACGACCAGCAGCGGCCGCTGGCGACCGGCAAGGACCTCGCCGCGCTCACGGCGCAGGTCGCCCCGCAGGCGCGGGCCAGCCTGGCCCGCGCCGCCTCCGAGCTGGAGCGCACCGGCCTGACCACCTGGGAGTTCGGGACGCTGCCCCGGACGGTGGAGGTCCGCCGCGGGACGCACGTGGTGACGGCCTATCCGGCGCTGGTCGACGAGGGCGCCACCGTCGGCGTCCGCGTGGTGGCGACCGAGGCCGAGGCGGTCCGGCTGTCATGGCGCGGCGCCCGGCGGTTGCTGGTGCTGGTGGCCGGCTCGCCGGTCAAGCAGGTCGTCAAGCGGCTGGGGCCGGCCACCCGCCTCGCCCTGCAGTTCAACCCCGACGGCGAGATCCCCGACCTGGTGGCCGACTGCGTGGACGCGGCCGCCGACGAGCTGATCGCCGCGGCGGGCGGGCCGCCCCGGGACCCGGAGGCCTTCGCGGCGCTCGTGGGAACGGCCAAGGCGCAGCTGCAGCCGCTCACCGTCGACCTCGTCGGCCGGGTGGAGGCCGTGCTGACCCGGGCGCGGGAGGTGGCGACGGCCATCGGCGCCGCGCCGGGCCGCCGGGTGCCCGAGTTCGCGGTCGCGGATCTGCGCCGACAGATGACCGGGCTGCTGCACCGCGGCTTCGTCGCCGCGACCGGACGTCGCCGGCTGCCCGACGTCGTCCGCTACCTGACGGGGATGGCGCACCGGCTGGAGAAGCTGCCGGCCAACGCGGTGCGCGACGAGCTGTGGACCCAGCAGGTGGCGGCGGTGACCGCCGAGTACGAGCAGCTGCGGAGGCAGGTGCCGCCGACCGGGGCGCCCGACGACCCGGTCACCCGGATCCGCTGGATGATCGAGGAGCTGCGGGTGGGCCTCTTCGCGCAGAACGTGGGCACTCCCCGGCCGGTCTCCGAGCAGCGCATCTACAAGGCCATCGACGCCCTGCTCGGCTAGGAGGGCTCCTCCCGGCGTCGTGCGCACGACGCGCCCGGGGAGCTTAGGCGGTGGGGTCGCCGCCGGATTCGCGGAGCAGCGCGGAGATCCGCTGCCGGGTGACGCCGAACAGGGCGGCGATCCGGTTGATGCTCACCTGCTCGCGGTGCAGTGCGGCCGCCTCCTCCCGGCGCCAGGTGTGTCCGGCGGTGGCCAGCGTCCCGAGCACGGTGGAGATGCTCTCGACGACCAGCGGGCGGCTCTCGGCGGTGACCAGCTCGAGCCAGGGGCGGCCGGCCCGGCGGTCGACCAGCAGCTTCTCGGCGCGCGTACGGGCGCGCTCCAGTTCCTCGATCGAGGTGCCGATGCAACCGACGAGGTGCTCGAGCGCCGCGACAGCGACGTCGTCGGGCGTCCGGCGAGGGGCGCTCAAGCTGCTCCTCACGGGTCGGCGAGCGGGACGGGGGCACTGTAACCGCAGTTGGGTTGCGCACGGCCGACACGCACCGCAACGGGGGTTGCGTCCGGCCGTCCGACTCGCGATAGTTGTGCGCAACCTATCCAGTTCCCCGCCCTTCCTGCCGATGAGGACAGCACCGGGCGCGCAGGCCGCTTCCCCTCGTCCGCCGGCAGAACGGAACACCGCATGTCCACCCTCTCCGCCTCCCTGGACCTCCCGCCGGTCGCCGCGAGCGTTCCGGCGGCCCGGCGCCTGGTGCGCCAGCTGCTCCGGTCGTGGGGCGCGCGGCAGGACGCCGACGACGCGGCGCTGCTCGTCACCGAGCTGGTCGCGAACGTGGTCGACCACGTCGGTGGCAGCGCCTGCCTGACGCTGGAGGCGACCTTCTCCGACGACTGGCTGCGGCTCGCCGTCGTCGACTGCTCGTCCACCCGCCCGGAGGTGCTGGACCTCTCCCCGGACCGGCCCCGGGGCCGCGGGATGCTCATGGTCGAGGCGCTCGCCGACCGCTGGGGGTGCGAGGAGCACCGCGACGGCAAGCGGGTCTGGTTCGAGCTGCGGCCGCCCCGGCTGTGACCCACCGGCTGGTTTGCCGTGGCCGTCGATCGGGGACCGGCGAAGAGGAAGCAAGCCGAAGGAAGGGGACTGCGCGATGAGCGAGCCGAACGCCCACACTGCCGGTGAGGGGGTCTCCGACGAGGAGATGATCGAGAGCGTCGCCGGCCAGACCGACAGCGCGTCGGAGAACGCCGACGTCGCGGGCAAGGACTGGGACGGCGACCCGGGCTCGGCGCCCGCGCCCACCGACCGGGCCTGACGCCTCGACGTCCCGCACCGCCCCCGTCCCGTCCGGGACGGGGGCGGTGCCGCGTTCCGGGCGCCGCTGACAGACTGCGGTGATGAGCACCACAGCCGGACCGCGACCGGCCCTGCGCGGAGCGGCGCTCGCGCCGGTGGTCCGCCCCGCCCGCACCGCGGTGCGCTGGGCCGTCCGGCACGGCCTGCCGGCGGTCTACCTGGACCGCAGCGCCCGCCGGGGTGACCTGGTCGGCCGGCTGATGCGCGACCCGGCGCTGCGCGAGCACCCCTACGAGCTCTACGAGCAGCTGCGCGCCCGCGGCCCGCTCACGGGCAGCAGCCTGGGGCTGGTGACGACGTCGCACCCGGTCGCCCAGGAGGTGCTGCGCAGCGAGCGGTTCGGCGTCGGGTGGGACCGGTCGGGCGCACCCGGGGTGATCCGCTGGGCGCTGGAGTTCGGTGACGACCCCACCGCGGCCGGCGTCGCCGAGCCGCCGTCCATGCTCGTGGTCGACCCGCCCGACCACACCCGGTTCCGCCGGCTGGTGAGCCGGGCCTTCACCCCGCGGGCGACGGCGGCCTTCGAGCCGGCCGTCCGGCGCACCGCCGAGCGCCTCCTGGACGACCTGGCTCGCCGCGACGGCCCGGTCGACCTCGTGGCGGCCTACGCCGCGCAGCTACCGGTGCTGGTCATCGCCGAGCTGCTCGGCGTGCCCGTGCAGCGCCGCGAGGACTTCCTGCGCTGGGGCGCCGCGGCCGCCGCCACCCTCGACCCCGGGCTGCCGCTGCGCCGCTTCCTGGCCGCCGAGAAGGCGCTGCGCGCGATGCACCGCTTCCTGGCCGGCCACTTCGCCCGGCTGCGCCGCGAGCCGGGCGACGACCTGGTGAGCCGGCTGGTCACGCTGCCGCCGGAGGAGGCGCTCACCGACCGGGAGCTGCACGCCACGGTGCTGCTCCTGCTCGGCGCCGGCTTCGAGACGACGGTGAACCTCCTGGGCAACGCCGTCGTCCTCCTCGACGCGCACCGGGACCAGTGGGACGCCCTCCGCGCGGGCGACGCCGGCTGGGACGACGCCGTCGAGGAGGTGCTGCGGCTCGACAGCCCGGTGCAGCTCACCGGCCGCTCCGCGCGGGCCGACGTCGAGCTGGCGGGGCGGACGGTGGCCGCCGGCACCCGCGTGACCCTGCTCCTCGGCGCGGCCAACCGCGACCCCGACGTCTTCCCGGACCCGGGGCGGTTCGACGTCACCCGGGCCAACGCCCGCGAGCACCTGGCCTTCTCCGGCGGCATCCACTACTGCGTCGGTGCGGGGCTGGCCCGGCTGGAGGGCGCGATCGGGCTGGCGGCGCTCGGCGAGCGGTTCCCGGCGCTGCGGGTGGCCGGCCGGCCGCAGCGCCGGGACCTGCAGACCCTCCGCGGCTTCGAGGTGCTGCCGGTGACCCTGCGCTAGCTGCCCGGGACCAGCATCCCGGCGCCGACCGTGGCGTTGGTGGCCTCGTCGACGAGGATGAACCGGCCGGTCACCCGGTTGCGCGAGTACTCGTCGACGAACAGCGGCTGCGTCGTGCGCAGCCGCACGCGGCCGATGTCGTTGAGCGTGAGCTCGGCGGCGTCCAGGTCGCGGTGCAGCGTGTTGACGTCGAGCCGGTACTGCAGCTCCTTGACCACCGCCCGCACCGAGCGCGTCGTGTGCTTGACGGCCAGCCGCTGGCGCGGGCGCAGCGGCTCGTCGGTCATCCAGCACACCATCGCGTCGAGGTCCTGCGACACGTGCGGTGCGTTGGCCGGCCGGCAGATGAGGTCACCGCGGGAGACGTCGAGGTCGTCGGCCAGCCGCACGGTCACCGCCATGGGCGCGAACGCCTCCTCGACCGGGCCCCGCGGCCCGTCGATGCCGGCGATCGTCGTGGTCAGCCCGCTGGGCAGCACCTGGACCTCGTCGCCGGGCCGCAGGACGCCGCTGGCGACGGTGCCGGCGTAGCCGCGGTAGTCGTGGTGCGCGTCGGACTGCGGCCGGATCACGTACTGCACCGGGAACCGGACGTCGACGAGGTTCCGGTCGCTGGCCACGTGCACGTGCTCGAGGTGGTGCAGCAGCGAGGGGCCCTGGTACCAGGGGGTGTGCGCCGACCGGCGGACCACGTTGTCGCCGTGCAGCGCCGAGATGGGGACGACGGTCAGGTCGGGGACGTCGAGCTTCGCGGCGAACGCGGTGAACTCGTCGCGGATGGCCTCGTAGGTGTCCTCCGACCAGCCGACGAGGTCCATCTTGTTCACCGCGACGACCAGGTGCGGCACCCGGAGCAGCGAGGCGAGGAAGGCGTGCCGCCGGCTCTGCTCGAGCATCCCCTTGCGGGCGTCGACGAGCACGATGGCGAGGTCGGCGGTCGAGGCGCCGGTGACCATGTTCCGCGTGTACTGCACGTGGCCGGGGGTGTCGGCGAGGATGAACGTGCGCCGCGGCGTGGCGAAGTACCGGTAGGCGACGTCGATGGTGATGCCCTGCTCGCGCTCGGCGCGCAGGCCGTCGGTGAGCAGCGCGAGGTTCACGTAGTCGCCGCCGGCGCTGGCCCGCTCGACCGCCTCGTACTGGTCCTCGAACACGGCCTTGCTGTCGTACAGCAGCCGGCCGATCAGCGTGCTCTTGCCGTCGTCGACCGATCCGGCGGTGGCGATCCGCAGGATGTCCTTGCGCGCGGTGGCGATCTCGGCGGCCGCCTCGGCCGCGGCCGAGTGGACGTCGATCGGTGCGTCGGGGTGGACGCCGGGCTGGGCGGCGGAACCGGCGGTCATCGGGAGCTCTCCTGGCAGAGGACGGCGGCGGGGCGGACGCTGGTGGCCGACGCCCGGGGAGGCAGCGCATGTTCGTGTTCGCCGCGGCGGTGCCCGCGCTGCTGGTCGTCGTCCTGGGCTACGTCGCGGGCCACGCGGTGGCCGCGTGGATCTTCGGCGTGCTGGGCGTGGAGGGCCGGCGACCGCCGGAGGTGGCGGGCTGGCTGACCGGCCTGGTGCTCCTGGCCGTCGTGGTCCGCCTGCTGGCGAACCGCTGGCGTCGCCGTTCCGGGAAGCGCGCGGGCCATCAGAAGTAGCCCTCCTTCTTCCGGTCCTCCATCGCGGCGTCGCTGACCTTGTCGTCGCCCCGGGTCGCGCCCCGCTCCGTCATCCGGGTCACCGCGATCTCGGCGATGACCTCCTCGACCGTGGTGGCGGTCGACGGCACGGCGGCGGTCAGGTTCGCGTCCCCGACGGTGCGGTAGCGGACGCTCTCCCGGCGGACCTGCTCGCCCTCGCGGGGGGAGATGAACTCGTTGACCGCGTAGCGCATCCCCTGGCGCTCGACGACGTCCCGCTCCTGCGCGAGGTAGAGGGCGGGGATCTCGATCTCCTCGCGGAGGATGTACTGCCAGATGTCGAGCTCGGTCCAGTTCGACAGCGGGAAGACCCGGATCGACTCGCCGAGGTGGATCCGGCCGTTGTACAGGTCCCAGAGCTCGGGGCGCTGGTTCTTCGGGTCCCACTGGCCGAACTCGTCGCGGAAGGAGAACACCCGCTCCTTGGCGCGGGCCTTGTCCTCGTCGCGCCGGGCGCCGCCGAACAGGGCGGTGAAGCCGTGCTCCTCCACCGCGTCGAGCAGCACCGGCGTCTGGATCCGGTTCCGGGAGCCGTTGGGCTCCTCCTTGACGGTGCCGGCGGCGATCGCGTCGGGCACCGAGGCGACCACGAGCTGGACGCCGAGCTCGGTGACCCGCTTGTCGCGGAACTCCAGCACCTCGGGGAAGTTCAGCCCGGTGTCCACGTGCATCACCGGGAAGGGGATGCGGGCCGGCGCGAACGCCTTGCGGGCCAGCTCCAGCATCACGATGGAGTCCTTGCCGCCGGAGAACAGCAGCACCGGGCGCTCGAGCTCGGCCACCACCTCGCGGATGACGTGGATGGACTCCGCCTCCAGCGTCTCCAGCTGGCTGAGCCGGTAGTCGGGGGTCGTCACGTGCGCGAGCTCCAAGGGGTTCGGATCGGTCGAGCCACCGGCGGCAACCCGATCGACTTGGTGCGGATTCCCGTCCAGTGTCCGCTATCGCGCCGCGCGCACCGCAGCCAGCACCCGGTCGGCCAGCTCCGGCCGGGTGACGACGAGGTCCGGGAGGGCGGGATCGGGCCGGTTGTAGACCAGCGGCGACCCGTCCAGGCGGCAGGTGACCAGGCCGGCGGCGCGGGCGACGGCGACCGGCGCCGCGGAGTCCCACTGGTACATGCCACCGGCGTGCACGTAGGCGTCCACCTCGCCCCGGACGACCGCCAGGGTCTTGTAGCCGGCCGAGCCCAGCGGGACCAGCCGCCCGCCCAGCGCGGCGGCCACCGCCTCGGCCTCGGCCGGGGGGCGGGTGCGGCTGACGGCGATGCGGACCGGTCCGTCCGGGCGGGCCGGGAGCCCGGTTGCGGGGTCGGTGACGTGCACCTCGCCCAGTGCGGGGAGGGCGACGGCGGCGGCGGTCAGCTCGCCCCGGACCCACAGCGCCACGTGCACCGCCCAGTCCGGGCGCTCGGGATCCCCGTACTCCCGGGTGCCGTCGAGCGGGTCGACGATCCACACCCGGTCCGCGGACAGCCGCCGGGCGTCGTCGGTGGCCTCCTCGCTGAAGACGGCGTCGGCGGGCCGCTCGGCGGCGAGCACGCCGGCGATCGCCCGCTGGCCGGCCGCGTCCCCGGCGTCTCCCAGCGGGCGGCCGGTGAGCCCGGTCGAGCGGAGCGGCAGCAGCGCGTCGGCCGCCGCGCGGGCGGCCCGCGCGGCGACGGCGACGTCGGGGTTCAGCTCCACTGCACCGACGTGGCGTCGCCCGGCCGGCGTGGCGGGGTGTGGTTGCCGGCGGCGTCGGTGATGGCGCCGAAGTAGGCCTGCGCCTTCTCCGGCCTCGGCATCACGAAGATGCCGCGCGCCTCGACCAGGGGCCGGTCGGGCTCGGCCGCGAGCGCGATCGTGCCGGCGATGACGGCCTTGCGGCCCGCGGTGCTCTCGACCCGGGCGCGGAACACCAGCGGGGTCTCCAGCGGCAGCGGGCCCCGGTAGTCCAGCTCCAGGTGGGCGGTCATGCCCCACAGGCCGGCGGCGCCGGCGGCGCTGCCGAGCAGCTGGTCCATGAACAGCGCGCTCATGCCGCCGTGGACGTAGCTGGGCGGGCCCTCGTAGGCGATGCCGAGCGTGGCCTCCGCGACGACGCCGTCGCCGTCCCGCCGGACCAGCAGGGGCGGGGCCATGGGGTTGGCGATGCCGACGACGGGGTTGAAGACCCGGCGGCCCACGGAGGGGTCGTCCAGCTCCGGCAGCGTGGCGGCCGGACGCCGGGAGACCGCGAGGCGGGCGGTCGCCTGCCGGACCAGCTCGGCCGCCGCCGCCACCTCGGCCGCCGGGGTCGTCGTGGTCACCGACGCCTCGATCAGCTCGCGCAGCGCGGCGCCCAGGTCGATGGAGGCCGCCATGAGATCGGCGTCGTAGGGCGCGCCGGTTTCCGGGCTGCCGTCGTTCGTCGTCACCGGGAGATGGTCGCAAGCCGCCTCAGGCCGGCGGTGCGCCGCCCCCGGCCGGCCCGCTGCGGGGCAGCCGCACGGTGACGGCCAGCCCGGCCCCGGGCGCGGTCTCCAGCGACGCCGAGCCGCCGTGCGCTGCGGCGAGGGAGGAGACGATCGCCAGGCCGAGCCCGGTGCCGCCGGCGGCCCGGGTGCGGGAGGTGTCGGCGCGGTAGAACCGCTCGAACGCCCGCGCCGCGTCCTCGGCGGTCATGCCCGGGCCCTCGTCGGCCACCCGCAGGAGGAGCACGTCGGCGTCGGCCGGGTCCTGGGCCACCGAGACCTGCACCCGGGTGCGCGGCGGCGTGTGCGTCAGGGCGTTGGTCACCAGGTTGCCCACCACCTGGCGCAGCCGGCTCTCGTCCCCGAGCACCACGGGGACGTCGGTGAGCGACTCGTCCAGGTGCAGGCTGATCGGCCGGTCCGGCTGCACCGCCCGGGCGTCGTGCACGGCGTCGCCGGCGATCGCGGCGAGGTCCACCGGGGCCGTCGCCAGCGGGCGCTGCTGGTCCATGCGGGCCAGCAGCAGCAGGTCCTCGACCAGCACGCCCATCCGGCCGCCCTCGGCCTCGATCCGCTGCATCAGCCGGGCGACGTCCTCCTCCGAGCGGACGGCGCCCTGGCGGTACAGCTCGGCGAAGCCGCGGATCGAGGTGAGCGGGGTGCGCAGCTCGTGGCTGGCATCGGCGACGAAGCGGCGCATCCGGTGCTCGGACCCGCGCGCCTGCTCCTCCGACGCCTGCTGGGCGCGGAAGGCGGTCTCGATCCGGGCGAGCATGCCGTTGAGCGCCGTCGACAGCCGGCCCACCTCGGTGCGGTCGTCGCCGGTGGGCACCCGGCGGGACAGGTCCCCGGCGGCGATGGCCCGCGCGGTGCGCTCGACGTCGGCCAGTGGGCGCAGGCTGTTGCGCACGAGCACGGACCCGGCCGCGGCCAGCACGGTCAGCACGATCAGCCCGACGACCGCCTCGATCCGCACCAGCCGGCCGATGGCGGCCTCCACGCCCCGCAGGTCGGTGCCCACCACGACCGCGTACCCGCCGGGCAGGTTTCCCGACCCCATCCGCCACTCCGTGCGCCCGCCGGCGCGCACGCTCGTCAGGCCGCCGCCCTCCCGCAGCCGGTCGACGTGGCGGTCGTCGAGGTCGGGCAGCGCGCCGTCCCGCCCGTGCGGCGCGCTCAGCACGATCGGGCGGTCGTCGCCGGGTGCCAGGCAGGCGACGTAGGTGGAACCGGGCAGCGGCGACGCCGGGGGGTTCAGGCAGCCCGGCAGCACCAGACCGGGCTGCCGCTCGTAGGCCTGCACGGTCCCCCGCAACTCGGCGTCCCGCTGCTCCTGCAGGTACTGCCCGAGCAGTGACGTCGCGGCGAACCCGGTCGCCGCCAGCGCCACCGCCACGAGCAGCACCAGCAGGGCCACCAGGGTCACCCGCAGCGGGATGCGGCTGCCCAGGCTGCCCGCCGGTGGCTCGTCGTGCCCGCCGGCCGGCGGGGACGTCACCGGTTCGCTCACGACGTCGGCGATCCGCTCACGTACCGCGCGGCAGCCGCAGGGTGTAGCCGACCCCGCGGATGGTCTGGAGCAGGCGGGGTTCGGTGGTGTCGATCTTGCGCCGCAGGTAGGAGATGTAGGACTCCACGACGTTGGCCTCGCCGTTGAAGTCGTAGTTCCACACGTGGTCCAGGATCTGCGCCTTCGACAGCACCCGCCCGGCGTTGGCCATCAGGTACCGCAGCAGCTTGAACTCGGTGGGGGAGAGGCTGATCACCTCGCCGGCCTTGATGACCTCGTGGGTCTCCTCGTCCAGCTCGATGTCGGCGAAGGTCAGCCGGGGCGCCTCCGCGGGGCGCTGCGCGCCGGCCGTGCGCCGGAGGACGGCCCGGATCCGGGCCACCACCTCGTCCAGGCTGAACGGCTTGGTCACGTAGTCGTCGCCACCCAGGGTCAGCCCGGAGACCTTGTCCTCGGCGGCGTCCCGGGCGGTGAGGAAGAGCACCGGCGTGTGCCGGCCCGTCTCGCGCAGCCGGCGGACGACGCCGAAGCCGTCGAGCCCGGGCATCATCACGTCGAGCACCAGCAGGTCGGGGCGGAACGACGACGCCAGCGCCAGGGCCTGCTGCCCGTCGGCCGCCGTGGCGACCTCGAAACCCGCGTAGCGCAGGCTCGCCGAGAGCAGCTCGCGGATGTTCGGCTCGTCGTCGACCACCAGGAGGCGGGCCTCCGGGGCCGGGCGGCCGGTGGGCTGGTTCCCGGACACTGTCCCTCCGGTCGCGTGCGCCGATGCCGTCGTCATGCACCCAGGGTCGGGGGAGCGGCTGCGGTCGTGCTGGACGCTACCTGTGAACTCGCTGGGAGGGGCTCGGCCCGCCGCGCTCAGCCGCCCATCGCCCGGCCCAGCCGCCAGTAGCCGATCGCGTGGTGCTGCGCCCGGCCCAGCCCCCACCGGCTCCGGAGGTCCGCCCGGATGGAGCGGACGGCGGCCGACTCAGCGCCCACCCAGGCGAACACGTCCTCGTCCGAGGGCCGGTCCAGCGCGGCGACGGCGTCGATCAGCAGCGTGCTCTCCCCCGGGGGCGTCGCCCCGCGGTGCAGCCAGCGCAGCTCGACGCCGGGCGGTCCGGTGAGCTGCTGCTCCTCGGCCGGCCCGGCCACCTCCAGGTAGGCGACCCCCGCCGTCTCCGGCGGTGCGGCGGCGAGGATCCGGCTCACGGCGGGCAGCGCGGTCTCGTCGGCGGCGAGCAGCAGCCACCGGGCCGGCCGCTCGGCCAGCGAGGCGGCGCCGGCGATCCCGAGCAGCGCGCCGGGCCGGGCCGCGGCGGCCCAGGCGGCGGCCGGCCCGTCGCCGTGCAGCACGAAGTCGATGTCCACCTCGCCCGCGGCCGGGTCCTGCCGCCGCGCCGTGTAGCTGCGCAGCGCGATCCCGTGGCTGCCCTCGGGCCAGACGATCCGGCCGTCCCGCTGGATGCGCGGCCAGCGCGGGTCCGGGTCGTCGGCCCGCGGCACGAGCAGGTTCACGGTGGGCCCGGCCGCGGCCACGACGGCGGCGTCCCCGGAGAGGGTCACCCGCCGCACCGAGGGGGTCACGTCGGTGACCGCGACGACGGTGAGGACGTCGACCGGTCGCAGGCCGTCGGTGAAGACGGGGCCGTCGGGAGAGGTCACGTCGGCCCAGCCTAGGTGTGCCCCCGGTCGCTGCCGACCGATGTGTGCCCGGGCGCCGCCGCGGGCACGGCAGCACCAGCACCGTCCACGAGCCGGGGAGAGGCCATGTCCGACGACCTGAAGAAGGGTGACCACGTCACCTGGAACAGCCACGGCAGCAAGGTCGAGGGCACGGTGGAACGGAAGATCACCTTCGACACCGAGGCCTCCGGCCGCACCGTGCGCGCCAGCGAGGGCGACCCGCAGTACGAGGTCCGCAGCGACAAGAGCGGGCGCACCGCGGTGCACAAGCCGGACGCGCTCGACGAGGCCTGACCCCTCGCGGACGGATCCACGGCCCGGCGGTGCCGGGCCCGAACAGCAGGAGGTACACGTGACCGAGTCCGCAGGCGAATTCGCCGGCTCGCGCAGCACCAAGCACAACCCGCGGCTCGACGAGGAGCTCGAGCACGAGGTCCAGGGGATGATGAAGGCCGAGCGGGGCACCCGCGCGCACGAGTGGCGCGAGGTGGAGCCGGTCGCCGAGGGCGACCCCGACATCGACTCGGACCCGGCCGGCACGCTGACCGGCGGTGTGCCGGTGGGCATGACCGAGGACGCCGTCGTCGCGCGGGCGGAGCTGGCGCGCTGGCTGGACCGCGCGGACTTCCCGAGCACCGGCCCCGAGCTGGTCGAGGCCGCCCGTGACCACCGGGCTCCCGACGTCGTCGCCGCCGAGCTGGCGCGGCTGCCGGAGGGCGAGACCTTCGAGCGGATCGGCGACGTCGTCCGCGCCCTCGGCTACCCGACCGAGACCGGCCCCGGCCCCGGGGCCTCGGAGCCGGCGTCTCCGCGGGACTCCTGACCGCCGGGCGGGGGAGGGCGCCGGCTCACGCGCCGGCGTTCTCCCTCGCCTCGTCGTCCGCGATCTCCTCGGCGCCGCGGCGGCGAAACAGCTTGGAACCGGGGAAGCCCTTCACGATCTGACGCATGTCCTGCACGGTGTCGACCAGGTCGTGCACGTCGGTGCCCACCGTGCCCAGGGTCTCCAGGACGGGCAGGATCTCCTCGTCCAGGTGGGACAGCAGCTGCGGCAGCCGGTCGATCAGCGTGATGAGCGCGTCCACCTCCGTCGCGTCGAACGAGGCCGCCAACCGGCGGACCGCCGGTGCGAGCGAGGTCAGCGCCGGCTCGAAGTCGCCCAGCAGGGGCTCGATCCGGCCGACCATCCCCTCGGCCCGGCCCACGAGCCCGTCGGCGCGACCGACGGTGCCGCCGACCTGCTCGATGGCCGCGTCGGCCTGCTGACGGGTCTGGCCGACGGCGGCGATGGCGTCGTCGGCGTTCTGCCGGGTCTGGCCGACGGCGGCGATGGCGTCGTCGGCGTTCTGGCGGGTCTGGCCGACGGCGGCGATGGCGTCGTCGGCGTTCTGGCGGGTCTGGCCGACGGCGGCGATGGCGTCGTCGGCGTTCTGGCGGGTCTGGCCGACGGCGGCGATGGCGTCGTCGGCGTTCTGCCGGGTCTGGCCGACGGCGGCGATGGCGTCGTCGGCGTTCTGCCGGGTCTGGCCGACGGCGGCGATGGCGTCGTCGGCGTTCTGCCGGGTCTGGCCGACCGCGGCGATGGCGTCGTCGGCGTTCTGCCGGGTCTGGCCGACCGCGGCGATCGCCTCGTCGGCCCTCTCTCGGGTCTGGCCGACCGCGGCGATGGCGTCATCGGCGTTCTGGCGGGTCGTCTCCACGCGCGCGATCGCCCCGTCCGCGCGGTCCAGCAGCGTCTCCATCCGGCCGACCGCTCCGGACACCCGGTCGAGCAGTTCCTCCACCCGGCCGAGCACGGCCGCGGCGCGGGGCACGAGGTCGAAGGCGTCGCCGACGCCCTCGCGCACGCCCCCTACCAGCGCGAGGACGTCCGAGGGGCCGGGCACGGAGGGAAGGCGCACCGGAGGAACGCTACGCAGTGCGCCGGTGGGCCACCATTCGGTTGCCCGCGCCGTGGAGGGGGCTGCCGCGCGTCGGCGTGGCGCGCGCCCGTCCGCCCGTATCGTGGGACGACGGGACACGGACCGACGACGAGAAGGTGTCGACACCTGTGGGTGATCAGCCGACGTGGGGCGGCGCGGGCGACCGCGACGTCCCCGGGCGCACCCGCCGGGGGCGGACCGCCCGGGGTGGCGCCGCCGAGCCGGTCACCGTCGAGCAGCTGATCGCCCGGCAGGGGAGCGCCGTCGGCGGCCGGCGCGCCGCACGCCGGGGCGCCGAACCCGGCCGAGCCGGGGGGGCCGCCCGCGGCGGGGACCCGACGGCGGCCGGCGCGGGTGCCCGGTGGCCCGGCCGCCGCGCCGCAGCCGATCCCGGCGAGGACGTGGCCGGCCGCGAGGACGTCCCCGCCGCACGCGCCGGGCTGCCCCCGGTTCCCGGCGCGGTGCGGCCGCCCGGGCCGGCTCCGGGGCCGGCGGGCCCGGTGGCGCAGCCGGGGCTCCCGCCGGTTCCCGGTGCGCAGCCGGGGCTCCCACCGGTTCCCGGTGCGCAGCCGGGGCTGCCACCGGTCCCCGGGGCGCAGGCGGGGCTACCGCCCGTTCCGCCGGCCCCCGGCCGGTCCCCGGCCGCCTGGGCACCCGACGAGCGCCCCTCCCGGCGCAGCGGTCCGATCCCGCCGCTGCCGGGGCTGGCTCCGCCGCCGTCGTCGGGCGCCACCCGGTACCGCCCCGTCGCCGACCGCCCGCCGCGGAGCCCAGGACGGCGCCGGCTGGTCCGTGCGGCGATCGCCCTGGCCGGCATCGTCGGCGTCGTCGTCCTGTACCACCTGGGCCTCTACTTCTACGTCGACCAGCGCATCGACCGGGTGGACGTGCTCGCCGTCGACGGCCCCGAGGTGCTCGCCCCCGAGCTCCAGGAGGCCGCCGAGACCTACCTCGTCGTCGGCACCGGCATCCCCGGGCAGACGGGGACGGCATCGGTGGCGACCCTGGTGGTCTCGGTGGCGGCCGAGGGCGACCGGGCGGTGCTGGTCAGCGTGCCGCCCACGGCGCTGGTCGACACCCCGATCTGCCGCACCCTGGACGGCGACCTGCGGGACCCGGTCACCGAGGCGTTCGCCAGCTCCCTCCTCGAGGGCGGGCCGGCGTGCATGGTCCGGGCCGTCCAGCAGCTGTCCGGCCTGCGCATCGACCACTACCTCGGCGTGGACCTGGCCGGCGTGCCCGGCATGGTCGACGCGCTGGGCGGCGTCCCGGTCTGCGTCGTGCCGACGGGCGCGATCGCGGCCGCGGCCGCCCCGCCTCCGGCCGGCCCGTCCGAGCTCTCCGGCACGGCGGCGTCCGGCTTCCTGCAGCCGGGCGACACCGGCGCCGACGTCACCGGTGCGGCCGTCGCCGAGCGGGCCCAGCGGCTCCTGACCTCCACCCTGCGCGCTGCGATGTCCGCCGACACACTGCTCGATCCGGTCACGCTGACCCGGTTCCTGAACCGGGCCTCGGCGGCCCTGACGGTCGACGACCAGACGACGCTCGGCGATCTGCGCGTGCTCGCCGGCTCGCTCGGCGAGCTCTCGGGCGACGCGGTCCAGCGCGCCGGGCTGCCGGTCGCCCAGGTCGGGCACGTGCCCGCCGGCACCGATCAGGCCTACGTGATCCTCGACGGGCCGGCCACCCGCTCGCTGTTCGACGAGGTGATCGACGGCGCCCGGCTGCCGGCCGAGTTGGTGGCGGGGCAGGGGGTCGAGCAGGCGCCTGAGGCCGCCGCGCCGGAGCCGGAGATCCCGGCCGGGCCCGAGCCGCTCACGGCCGCGCCCGCGGAGGTCACCGTCGACGTGCTCAACGGCACCGCCACCAGCGGGCTGGCCGCCACCGTCTCGGAGGCCCTGCGCGGCCAGGGCTTCGTCGTCGGCACGGTGGGCAACGAGCCGGGGACCGTGAACGAGAGCGTCGTCCGGTACGGGCCGGCCGCGCTGGAGCGCGCGCGCACCGTGGCCGCCGCCGTTCCCGGTGCCGTGCTGCAGCCGAGCGACGCGCTCGGGGAGGCGGTGCAGCTCGTCATCGGACCGGGCTACTCCACCGTCGTCCCCGTGGAGATGGGTGCGCCCGAGCCCGTCCAGGCCGCCCCGGACACGGCGACGGCCGCCCCCGAGCCGGAGGCGGCCGCAGTCCGCTGTTAGAAGGGACCCTGGTGCCCCCACCCGCTCGCAGGCTCGCGGCGGGGGGCCCAGGGCCGTCAGCCGAAGCGGCCGGAGATGTAGTCCTCGGTGGCCTTCTGGTCGGGGTTGCTGAAGATCTTCTCGGTCGGGTTGAACTCGATCAGCCGGCCAGGCTGCCCGACACCGTTGAGGTTGAAGAACCCGGTCTGCTCGCTGACCCGGGCCGCCTGCTGCATGTTGTGGGTCACGATGACGATCGTGAACCGCTCCTTGAGCTCGGTCATCAGGTCCTCGATGGCGAGCGTGGAGATCGGGTCGAGCGCCGAGCAGGGCTCGTCCATGAGGAGCACGTCCGGCTCGACGGCGATGGCGCGGGCGATGCAGAGCCGCTGCTGCTGACCACCGGAGAGGCCCGAGCCCGGCCGGTCGAGGCGGTCCTTCACCTCTTCCCACAGGTTGGCTCCGCGCAGCGAGCGCTCGACGAGCTCGTCGGTCTCCGACTTCTTCATCTTCCTCGAGTTCAGGCGCATGCCGGCGGCGACGTTGTCGTAGATGGACATCGTCGGGAACGGGTTCGGCCGCTGGAACACCATGCCGATCTGCCGGCGGACGGTGACCGGGTCGGAGTCGGAGCCGTAGAGGTCCTGGCCGTCCATGACGACCTTGCCCTCCACGCGTGCGCCGGGGATGACCTCGTGCATGCGGTTGAGCGCACGCAGGAACGTCGACTTGCCGCAGCCCGACGGCCCGATCAGCGCCGTGATGCTGCGCGGCTCGATGGAGACGTTCACGCCCTGCACGGCGAGGAACTTGCCGTAGTAGATGTCGAGGTCCGACACCTCGATGCGCTTGGCCACGAGTGGTCCCTTTCCTGGGTGGATGAAGCTCAGCGACTGGTCTTGGGGGCGAAGACGCGGCTGATCATGCGGGCGACCACATTGAGGCCCATCACCAGCATGATGAGGACCAGCGCCGCTGTCCAGGCCCGGTTGATGGCGTCCTCGGGCGGGACACCCGGCTGGGTCAGCTGGTAGAAGGCGTAGACCGGCAGGGTGGCCATGCGGCCCTCGAACGGGTTCAGGTTGGTGCCGTTCGTGATGCCGACCGTCACGAGCAGCGGAGCGGTCTCGCCGATGACCCGCGCGATGGCCAGCGTGACGCCGGTCCCGAGGCCGGCGATCGCGGTGGGGATGACGACCTTCAGGATGGTTCGCCACTTCGGCACGCCCAGCGCATAGGCGGCCTCGCGCAGTTCGTTGGGAACGAGCTTGAGCACCTCTTCGGCCGATCGCACCACGACCGGGATCATCAGGACCGAGAGGGCCACGGCGCCCATGATGCCCAGCCGGATCCCCGGGCCGAAGAAGATGACGAACAGGGCGTAGGCGAAGAGACCCGCGACGATCGACGGGATCCCGGTCATCACGTCGACGAAGAAGGTGATCGACCGCTTGAGCCGGCCGGAGCCGTACTCGACCAGGTAGATGGCGGTCATCAGGCCGATCGGCACGGAGATGAGCGTGGTGAGCAAGGTGATGATCAAGGTGCCCATGATCGCGTGGTAGGCACCGCCGCCCTCGCCGATCACGCCGAGGAGGGACGCGCCGAAGAACTCTCCGTCGAACCGCTCCGCGCCGCGGCGGATCACCTCGTAGGCGAGCGACACCAGGGGCACCATGGCAATCCCGAACGCCGTCACCACCAGGCACGTGACCAGCCGGTCGACGGCCCGCCGCGGGCCTTCGACGACGCGTGACACCACGTAGACGGCGATGGTGCCCAGGGCGACGGTGTAGATGACCAGCAGGACGATGTTCGGGGTGGTCATGGCCCCTATGAGGGCCGCCAGCGCCAGGGCCACGGCGAAGCAGGCCCAGGGCGCCCACCGGGGCAGCTGTCCGGCTCCGCGCTGCTCGGGGGGCGTGCCCGGGGCGCTGACGCCCGTGCTGCGCTGCTGCATGGACGTGCTCATCAGTTGGCTCCGGAGAAGTCGGCCCGGCGGTTGACGATCCAGCGGGCGAGCATGTTGACCAGGAGCGTGATCACGAACAGCACCAGGCCGCTGGCGATCAGCGTGTTGACGTCGAGCCCGGTGGACTCGGGGAACTGCAGCGCGATGTTGGCCGCGATGGTCTGCGGGTTGGCGCTGGAGATCAGGGCGAAGGTGATCCCCGCGGCCGAGCCGGAGAGGATGATCGCGACCGCCATGGTCTCGCCCAGCGCCCGGCCGAGGCCCAGCATGGCGCCGCCGATGACGCCGCTCTTGCCGTACGGGATCACCGCCATCCTGATCATCTCCCAGCGGGTGGCGCCGAGGGCGAGCGCGGCCTCGCGGTGCAGCGCCGGCACCTGCGTGAAGACCTCCCGGGAGATGGCGCTGACGATGGGCAGGATCATGACCGCGAGGACCAGCCCGATGGTGAGCATCGTCCGCCCCGTGGCCGAGACCGGCCCGGCGAACAACGGGATGAAGCCCAGGTTCTCCTCGAGCCAGCGGTAGAAGGGCACGAGCCGCGGGGCGAGCCAGGCGATGCCCCAGAAGCCGTACACGATGCTCGGGATCGCGGCGAGGAGGTCGACGACGTAGCCGAGGACCTGGGCGACCCGGCGCGGCGCGTAGTGGGTGATGAACAGTGCGATGCCGACCGCGAGAGGGGTGGCCACCAGCAGGGCGATCGAGGCGGACAGCAGCGTGCCGAAGATGAGCGGCCAGACGTAGGAGACCAGCCCGCCCTCGCCGGGGAGTTCCTCGGCCGGCGCGGTCAGCGCCGGGAGGGACTCGGCGAGGAGGAAGACCGTGACCCCCGCGAGGATGACCAGGATGAGGATCCCGGCGCCCCTGGCGGTGCCGGAGAAGATCCGGTCGCCTGGCCGTCGTACGGCCCGGGGGGCCGTCGGTTCCTGCGGGGGGCTGGTGGCTGTCACCGCTGCTCCGTCTGCTGCGCGTCGATGGGGTGCCGTCGGGGGTGCCCGCTGGCAGCGGGCGGACTGACGGCCCGGAGCGTCTCAGACGCTCCGGGCCGTCGTTGATGGTGCCGGATCAGCCGGCCGCGGTGATCGCGTCGATCGCGGACTGGTTCTGCTCCCGGAGGGCGTCCGAGATCGGAGCGGACCCGGCGGCCTCGGCCGCGGCCTGCTGGCCCTCCTCGCTGATCACGTAGCCCATGAAGTCCTTGACCAGGTCAGCGGTCTCCTGGTCGTCGTACTCGATGCAGCCGATGTGGTAGCTGACCAGCACGATCGGGTAGTTGCCCGACTCGGTGGTGTCGCGCGCCAGCTCGATGGCGAAGTCGTACTCGCCGCGCCCCTCGACCGTCTCGGAGTTCTCCACGACCGCGGCCGCGGCCTCGGCGGACGGCGCGACGAACTCGTCGCCCACCCCGATGTTGGCCACGCCGAGGTCGCCCGCCTGGCTGAGGTCGGCGTATCCGATGGCGCCGTTGCCGGCCCCGACCGCGCTGACCACGCCGGACGTGCCCTGGGCGGCCTCGCCGCCGGACACCGGCCAGACGCCGTCGGGCTCGTGCGGCCAGGCCTCGCCCGCCGCGGCGGCCAGGTACTCGGTGAAGTTCTCCGTGGTGCCGGAGTCGTCCGCGCGGTTGACCGGGGTGATCGAGAGGTCCGGCAGCGTGGCGTCGGGGTTGTCCTCCGCGATCGCCGGGTCGTTCCAGTTGGTGATCTGCTGGTTGAAGATGCCGGCGAGCGTCTCGGGGGAGAGGTTCAGCTCGTCGACGCCCTCGAGGTTGTAGACGACCGCGATCGGCGCGATGTAGTTGACGAGCTCGAACACCCCGGAGGTCCCGCAGCGCTCCTCGGCCTCGGCGAGCTCCTCCTCGTCCAGTGCGGCGTCCGAGCCGGCGAAGTCCGTGCCGCCCGCGAGGAACTGCTCGCGGCCGCCGCCCGAGCCGACCGGGTCGTAGTTGACGGTCACGTCCGGCTGGACGCTGTTGTACCCCGCGGTCCAGCCCTGCATGGCCGCCTGCTGGCTGCTGGCGCCGGCGCCGACGAGCGTGCCGCTCAGCTCGCCGCCGCTGCCGGTGTCGCTGCTGCCCCCACCGGTGCTGCCGGACTCGTTGGACGCGCCGCAGGCGGCTAGCGCGAGGGTGCTGGCGAGCGCCACGGAGAGCGTGGTGGCGCGCGTCTTGGTGCTGAGCTTCAACTCAGGGCCTCTCAGGTTCGCCCGGACCTGTTCCGGGCAGCGTGGGACCGACGCGACCGAAGCTAGGGACCTCAGGTGGCGCGATCCCCCAGCCGAGGTGAACGGCCGGTGAACGGAGGCGGAGTATCGCGCCTACCACGCGTGGCGAGGGTCACCCCCCGTCGGAACAGGGGTCCTGCGCCCACGACGGGCATCCACCGGCTGCAGCGGACGTGGTGCGGACATGCCTCGGCGGCGGCCCCCGTGGAGGAACGACCGCCGACCGAGCAACCGCGGGGTCGGTCCTGGGCGACCTCCCCGGTGGTGGTGATGCGGTCGAGAGACGGCGCACTCACCGGCGACTGCGCCGTGAGGTACGAGGTGAAGGCGTCGAGGTCGATCGGGCCGGCCGTGGCTGCTCCAGCAGGCCGTACAGCTGGTCGCCGGTCACGTCCAGGGGCACCCGGTTGTCGGCGAAGTGCTGGACGGTGAACGCCTCCTCGCAGGCGACCGGCCCTGCAGGGCCGGGCGCCTGGCCGCGTCACCCACGGTCCCGACCCGTCCGATCAGAGGAGCCGCCGCTGCCCGGGGGAGGCATCCCGCAGTTCTGCCGCACGACGTGGAGCCGGTGGCGTGACGGACGGTCTCGATGTCGTGGAGGCGCGTCGATCCGGGTGGCAGGCCGGCCTCGGCCGCCGAGCTTCGGTGACCTCGGCCACGGCGTACTCGGCGAGCGCGGCGAGCGTGCGTCGGTCGCCGGTGGTGGCGTCCAGTGCCGGCAGGAGGTGCACCTCGACCACCAGGTCTCTCGCCGCAGCGACCCGGGCCATGGTCCGCGGCAGGGTGTCGTCGCGGACGTGGCAGGGCACTGTGGTCGCCGCCTCGCCGTCGACGCGGTACCGGATCGCAACGGGGCAGACCAGTGCTCCGGCGTCCACCGCGGCCTGGAAGAAGGCCGGGTGGAACCGCCCGAGTTCGACCCCGCAGGAGGTGGTGCCCTCGGGCTGCACGGAGACCGACTGCCCTCGCCGAAGCCGATGAGTGGCCTGCGCGACGCTGTCCGCCACCGACCGCAGGCGGTCCCGGTGCACCAGGATCACGCCGAGCCGCCGGGCCAGGCCCCCGACGAGCTTGCAGTCGCCGATCTCGGCGTCCGCCACCGGGAGCGCCCGGACGGCGACCAGCAGCGCGAGCTCGTCCAGCCACGAGACGTGGTTGCTCACGACGAGATGCCCGCGCCCCGTACGGGGCCACGGCACTGCCGGGTTGATCACCTCGACCCGGATGCCGAGAGCGGTCACCACGCCGGCCGCACCGCAGACGGCCACTCGCCGCTGGGCCCGCTCACCGGCGTGGGCCATGATGCGGATCCGGACGGCCGCGCCGGTCACGGCCAGGACCAGGCGGAGCAGACGACGGCGACGGGTGGCCGGATCCACCTGCGGCCCGGAACCGTCCGTGCCGGCCCTTCCGCACGGGGGCACCGGCATCCGGAGGCTCATCGCCGGCCGTTCCCGGGGCCGCCGAGCACGCGTGCTGCGACGTCGGCCAGTGGCATGACGACGTAGAACTCGGCGGTACCGGAGACGCGGTCGTGGGCCGGCCGGCCGCACACGACCCCGCCACCGCGCAAGGAGTCCTGCACGAGTGGCGGCAGGGCGAACGGTTGGGGTCGCCCCACGCCCTCGACGTCGAACGGGACGTGCGGAACCACCCGGAGCGCGGCCGGGGCATGGTGCTGCGTCCGGACGACGTCCCAGACGGCGGCCGCCGTCGACCCGCCGTCGGTGAGGGGAACGGACGTGCGGCCGGCCAGGTACGGGTGTCCTCGCTCCAGGACGTACCGCAGCAAGCCGGCCGACAAGTGGCTGGTCACCGCCCCCGAGCGGTGCTCGGGGTGCACGTACCTGCGCCCGGCTGCCACGGTCCAGGGCCGCAGCTGCGCGTGCCGGGAGAGATCGAACTGGCCGTCGCCGTAGCTGCGGCCGAGTGCCATGGCTCGTTCCGGGGGGAGCAGGTGGCACGTGCCGACCACCCCGTCGCTGACCTCGTCCCAGACGACCAGGTGGTCGCACACGTCGTCCCACTCCTCCACGTCGTGCTGCGAGACGGAGGTGGCCGGGTGGGTCCGGGCCCCGCATCCGGCGGCGAGGACCCGGGAACGCAGGCGCTGGGCGGCGGCAACCTCGTGAGGTCGTGCCACGCACGTCCGGTAGCGCGCCGACCCGCTGGAGGAGGACGGCACGGCAGGGGCAGGCGTCACATGCAACCTCACTGTCCGGGAGCCCCGACAGGGCTCGCCCGAGGACACGTTGGCGGGCCCAGGTGGACAGCTGGTGGCCGGACTCCGGAATGTCCCTGACGACGCGCCGAAGAGCGTCTCCTCCTCAGCGTGAGGGCGGGCCCGCACCGATCCTCCGGAGGGGGCGCGGCTGTCGTCGGAGCCGGGACGGGTCGGCCCGGTGAGCGAGGGGTGGACAGGCCTTCATCGGGAGTCCCCTCGATGGCCACGCCCGCACCCCTCGGCCCGGTTAGCGTCAGTGGGTGCCTGCCGGCGTGCCCGGCAGCCGGCGGGTCGCGGTCGCACGAGCGGTGTCGCCCGCCCGGGGGGCTGTCCCGGAGACGAGAACGACGAGGGGAACGCGATGAACCTGGGTCCGATGGAGATCGGCCTGATCCTCCTGGCCGTCCTGCTGTTGTTCGGCTACAAGAAGCTGCCGGATGCCTCGCGATCGCTGGGCCGATCCTTGCGCATCTTCAAGGGCGAGATGAAGGGCATGAAGGACGACAACGGCCCGGGCAAGGACGTGGTCGCTGAAGACGCCGGATCGACCCCGGTGGCCCGCCGGGAGCTGCTCCCGACGTCGACGGTTGCCGAGCGCGACGGCAGCTCCACAGCCGGCGCCGACAGCGCCCGCTGAGGACCGCGCCACCGAGGCCGTGACGATCGAAGTCGGAGACGTGCGACGTCGTCGACGTGAGCCGCGGGCGACACGGCGTCGACGACGCTCACGGCACGCTTGCCGAGTTGCGGAGGCCCCCGCTGACTTCGAAGCCGTCGTGCTCGGCAGCGCCGTCTACGCGGACAGCTGCACGACAGCCTGGGCGAGGACTTCGACGAGTTCCGCGACGTCGACCTGCGCCGGTATCACCTCAAGGCGTTCGTCCGTGAGCACGTGATCGGGGAGGGCGGCGACCGGCCGGCTCCGCGCGCTGGTGGCGCGTCCCGGAGCACCGGCTCGTCCTCCTGACCGCTGGCCTCGGGGGCCAACGACTCAGGAGGCTCGCGGCTCCCGATGCCACGAGACATCCACCGCGAACCGCCGGAAGCCCCGGCCCTCGTACAGCCGCACCGCCGCCTCGTTGTCCTCCTCGACGTAGAGCAGGACCTCCCCGAGGTCCCGCGCGCGCAGGTGCGCCAGCCCGAGGTCGGTGAGCGCCCGCCCCAGCCGGAGCCCCTGGGCGTCGGGGTCCACGCCGAGCACGTACACCTCGCCGACCGCCTCGTCGCCGGCGTCGCCGGGCGGGTGCACCTTGGTCCAGTGCGAGCCGAGGAGCTCGCCGTCCCCGTCGCGGTCGCCGCGCCAGGCCATGAGGAAGCCCGCGGGGTCGAACCATGGCTCGGCCTCGCGCAGCTCGAGGTCCGCGCGCGTCATCCGGCCCTGCTCCGGGTGCCAGTCGAAGGCGCGGGCGTTGACCCGCAGCCAGGCGTCCTCGTCCCGGCCGGGGCGGAAGGGGAACACCCGCACGTCCGCGGGGAGCTCCGGCCGGGGGTCCGGGTCGATCCCGGCCAGCTCCCGGCGCAGCTGCAGCAGCACCCGGGCACGGTGGAAGCCGTGCGGGGCGAGCAGCTCGGCGGAGCCGGGCAGGTCGCCGTGCGCCCAGATGCTCAGCGGCCCGTCGCCGGCCAGGTCGAGGAGCCGGCGCAGCAGCGTCGTGCCGAACCCGCGCCGGCGCCGCTCGGGGTGGACCACCAGCTCGGCGGTGCCGTCGTCGAGCCGCGCGTAACCGGCCAGAGCGCCGTCGCCGTCGTGGACGACGAGGTCGTGCCCGCCCGGCGTGCCGTGCTGGAGCCGCAGCTCGGCCTCCTCGGAGACCGGGCGCACGCCGTCGGCGGCCGAGGCGGCGCGCAGCAGTGCGAGGACGTCGTCGACGTCGAGTTGATCGCTCACCCGGTCATCAGACCAGTTCGGCGTCGGTCTCCGCCCGGGCGGCCTTGGCGGTGGCGTCGGCCACCTGCTGGTCGAGCTTGTAACCGACGTTGCGCACCGTGCCGATCAGCGCCTCGTGCTCGGTGCCGAGCTTGGCCCGCAGCCGCCGGACGTGGACGTCGACGGTGCGGGTGCCGCCGAAGTAGTCGTAGCCCCAGATCTCCTGCAGCAGCTGGGCCCGCGAGAAGACCCGGCCCGGGTGCTGGGCGAGGTACTTCAGCAGCTCGAACTCCTTGTAGGTGAGGTCGAGCGGGCGGCCGCGCAGCTTCGCGGAGTAGCTGTGCTCGTCGATGACCAGCTCACCGGCCTGGGTGACGCCGCCGTCGCCGCCGTCGGCGGGGGTGGCCGCGGCCAGCCGGCGGGCGGTGGCCCACTTGAGCCGGGCGTCCACCTCCGCCGGGCCGGCGGTGTCGAGCAGCACGTCGTCGACGCCCCAGTCGGCGGAGAGGGCGACCAGGCCCCCCTCGGAGAGGATGGCGACCAGCGCCGCGGCCACGCCGGTGGAAGAGAGCAGCCCGCAGAGGGTGCGCGCCTGGATGAGGTCGTGCCGGGCGTCGACCAGCACGACGTCGCCGGAGTCGCCGTCCAGGAGGCTGGAGAGCTCCGGAGCCACGACGCGGACCTGGTGGCCGAGCAGCCCCAGGGCGGGCAGCACCTCGGTCGTGGCCTGACGGGCGGAAGTCATGAGCACGAGTCGCATGTCGTCTCCTCAGGGGTCCAGGGCCGGCGGGTACCGACCGGACCTGCGACAACGCTGTCGAGGTGAGAGGGCAGGATAGCGGACGTGCCCGCCGACGAGCCCGAACCACCGGGAACTCGCTCGGTGGGGGTCCGCACGGCCGACGGCGTGCGCCTCTCGGGCATCGTCGTCCCGGCCGCTCCGCCCGGGCCGCTCCCGCCGGCGGCCCGGCCGCTGACGTTCGTCGTCGCGCACGGGTTCAGCAACTCCGTCCGGTACCCGCCCTTCGTGCGGTTCGCCGGCCGGCTGAGCCGGTTCGGCGAGGTCCGGGCCGTGGACTTCCGGGGGCACGGCCGGTCCGGTGGGCGATCCGGCGCCGGCGGTGACCAGGAGCTTGCCGACGTCGACGCCGCCGTCGGCGCGGCCCGGGCCGACGGCGCGGAGGCGGTGGTGGCCCTCGGCCTGTCGATGGGCGGCGGTGCGGTGCTGCGCCAGGCGGTGCTGGGCCGGCACCGGCCGGATGCCGTGGTCGGCGTGAGCGCGGTGAGCCGCTGGTACGTGCGCGACACCCGGCCGATGCGGCGGGTGCACTGGCTGCTGGAGACGACGGCGGGCCGGCGGCTGGCGGTGCGGCTCGGGGTGCGCCTGGGCGATCCGTGGCTGACCCCGCCGCCTGCTCCGCTGGAGGTGGTGAGCGCGATCGCGCCCACCCCGCTGCTGCTCGTGCACGGCGACCGCGACGAGTACTTCCCGGTCGAGCACTTCCGGTCGCTGGTCCGGGCGGCCGGTCCGGCGGCCACCGCCTGGGTCGTGCCCGGTCTCGGCCACGCGGAGAACGGTGCGACGGCCCCGCTCGTCGAGCGGATCGGACGCTGGGCTTCTGAGAGCATCGGGCCGTGAGCTCGACCGCCGTCCCGTCCCCGACGCCGGCCCTGCCCCACCACCTGCCGGCCGCCGGGCTCGCGGTGGTCGCGGCGGGCCTGCTGGCCGGGCTCCCCGCGGTGCTGGGCGACGTAGGGGCCCTGGCCGCCGTGCTCGTGCTGCAGCTGGCGCTGGTGCTCGCCTGGGTGCTGGCCACCGGGATGCAGGGGTTCGCGGCCTCCCTGACCGTCGGCACCGCGGCGGCCGTCGCGGCCGACCTGACCGTGGTCCTGCCCGAGGACCCGGTGCTCGGTGGGCTGCTCGCCGTGCTGGGCGTGGGCTTCCTCGCCGCCGTGCTGCAGCAGATGCTGCGCTCCCCCCGGCACGACCTGGTCGACTCGCTGGCGGGGTCGGCGGTGCTGCTCACCGCGCTGGGCGCGCTGGCGGCGCTGCTGCTCCTCGGCCGCTCCGGCGACGGCCGGCTGGCGACGACGGCGCTGGTGGCCGGGGCCGCGCTGCTCGTCGGCCACCTCATCGACCAGGTGCTGCCGCGGCCGCAGCTGGCGCCCGGGGTCCCGCGGGGGCTGACCGGCGCCGTGCTGGCGGTGCTCGCCGGCGCCGCGACGGCGTGGGCCGCCCGCGACCTGGCCGATCTCGGAGCGCTGCGGGCGCTGGCCGTCGGCGCCGCCGTGGCCGGCGTGGTGGCGCTGGTCGCCGTGGCGGGCAGCTACCTCGCCGTGGAGACGACGGCCGAGGGGGAGGCGGAGGCGCTGTCCCCGTGGGCGCCGACGGTCGTGCAGGTCGTGCTGCCCTTCGCGGCGTCCGCCCCGGTGGCGCTGGGCCTGCTGACGGTCCTGTGAAGGTCCTCGCCGTCCTCCTCGCCCTCGTCGTCGGTCTCGGGATCCTGCTCGACCGGATCGCGGTCGGCATCGCCGAGGAGCAGGTCGCCGGGCAGCTGGCGGCCCAGGCGGACCTGGCGGGGCGTCCGGAGGTGGACGTCCGGGGCTTCCCGTTCCTGACCCAGGCGATCGGCGGGCGCTACGACGAGGTGCGCATCGAGCTGACCGCCGAGCAGCTCGGGCAGCCGGAGGGGACGCGCGCCGACGTCACCCTGCGCGGCGTCGACCTGCCCCTGTCGGCGGTGCTCTCCGGCGAGGTGGCGGAGGTGCCGGTCGAGCGGATCGACGGCACCGCGACGCTCTCCTACGACCTGCTGGCCAGGGAGCTCGGGGACGACACGACCCTGGAGCGGGAGGGCGAGGGTCTGCGGATCACCCGGACGGTCGAGCTGCTCGGCCACACCCTGCCGCTGACGGCCAGCGGCACCGTCGCCGTCGACGGAGACGAACTGGTCATCGACGTCGACCGGGCCGCCGGGGCCGGCGTCGACATCCCCCGGGTGCTCGTCGGCCGGGTCACCGATCTGCTCGACCTGCGCCACCCGGTGGAGCTGCCGTTCGGCCTGCGGCTGATCGACGTCGCCCCGGCCGAGCGCGGGGTGGACGTGCGCGTGGCGGCCGACGACGCGGTGCTCCGGGCGGAATAGCCCGCCGGAGCGCGCCGGTTGCACCCCGGGTGGACGGAGACGGAGCGGAGCCGGCGGCGGTGTTCGCGCGGCTGGGCGTGCGCCCGGCCGAGGCGGACCTCACCGTCGTCCAGTTCTCGACCGCGTTCTGCGGTCCCTGCCGGGCGACCAAGGCCCGGCTGGCGCAGCTGCAGACCACCCGACCGGGCCTGGCCGTCGTGCAGGTCGACGCGGAGAGCCACCTGGCGGAGGTGCGGGCCCTCGGCGTGCGGCAGACGCCGACGCTGTTCTACCTGGACCGCGCCGGCCGGGTCGTGGGCCGCAGCAGCGGCGCGCCGCGGCCGGCGGAGCTGACCGCTCTGGTAGACGCCCGTGCGGGGGTGTGGGTGTGATCGGCTACTCTCGCGCCGTGGGCACCCTGCTGACCTCGCGCCGCACAGTCGACCTGTGCCGCGTCGGCAGCTGCCTCTGTCCGGCCTCCTGAGGCCGGTTCCGACCGTCCAGACGCGCCCTGTCCGCCGTCCGAAGGTCTTCTCCAGCGATGACCGCACCGTCCTGCCGCACCCGCGCGGCGGTGAGCTGCACCTGATCCCCGGCGGGTCCTGCCGGCCCGCACCGACCACCCGCACACCGAACCACGGAGGAACCCCATGAGTCGTACCGACGTGCTCGTCACCGTCGACTGGGTCCAGGAGCACCTGGGCCAGCCCGGCATCGTCTTCGTCGAGGTCGACGAGGACACCAGCGCCTACGACGGCGGCCACATCGAGGGCGCCGTCAAGCTGGACTGGAAGCAGGACCTGCAGGACCCGCTGCGCCGCGACTACCTCGACAAGGGCGCCTTCGAGCAGCTCCTGTCGGCCAAGGGCATCGCCAACGACGACACCGTCGTCCTCTACGGCGGCAACAACAACTGGTTCGCCGCCTACGCCTACTGGTACTTCAAGATCTACGGCCACGGCGACGTCAAGCTCATGGACGGCGGCCGCAAGAAGTGGGAGCTCGACGGCCGTCCGCTGTCGAAGGACCCCGTCGAGCGCCCGGCCACCGACTACAAGGCGTCCGAGCCCGACCTGTCGATCCGCGCCTTCCGCGACGAGGTCGTGGCCGCGATCGGCAGCAAGAACCTGGTCGACGTGCGTTCGCCCGACGAGTTCTCCGGCAAGATCCTGGCGCCGGCGCACCTGCCGCAGGAGCAGTCGCAGCGCGCCGGCCACGTGCCCACGGCGATCAACATCCCGTGGAGCAAGGCGGCCAACGAGGACGGCACCTTCAAGAGCGACGAGCAGCTGGCCGCGCTCTACGCCGAGCAGGGCTTCGACGACAGCCGGGAGACCATCGCCTACTGCCGCATCGGTGAGCGCTCGAGCCACACCTGGTTCGTGCTGCAGGAGCTGCTCGGCAAGAAGAACGTCAAGAACTACGACGGCAGCTGGGTCGAGTACGGCTCGCTCGTCGGCGTCCCGATCGAGAAGTGAGCTGACATGTGCGGAGCCCCGAAGCAGGGTGGTGCCCTCGCGGGCATCGACCTGAGCACCCAGACGGTCATCCAGGGCTCGGTGTGGCACGACGGCGCACCGGTGGCCGGGGCCTACGTCCGGCTGCTGGACTCGACCGACGAGTTCACCGCCGAGGTCGTCACCAGCCCCGAGGGCGAGTTCCGGTTCTTCGCCGCGCCGGGGGAGTGGAAGCTGCGCACCCTGGCCGCGGTCGGCAAGGGCGAGCGCGTGCTCGCCGCCGAGGTCGGCCTGAACGAGACGACCGTCGCGATCTCCTGACGGCGCTCCTCCCCGGAGGACCGCCACCGAGGCAGGCAGCGCCCGTTCCCCGCACCGCGGGGGGCGGGCGCTGCCCCGTTCCGTGCCCGGGTCAGTCGATGTCGGGCGGCAGCCGGTTGGGCCCGGCCTCGGCGGGCCGGGGCCGGTCCTCCGGGAAGGTCCGGACGGCGACGATGGCCACGTCGTCGGCGCCGGCCTCGGGGACCAGCCGGGCGAGCACGGTGTCCAGCAGCTCCTCCAGCGGCGTGGCGCCGAGGTCACGCAGGGCGTCGAGGAGCCGCTCGATGCCCTCGTCCAGGTCGATGTCGCGGCGTTCGACGAGGCCGTCGGTGACCAGCAGCAGCGTGTGCTCGTCGGGCAGGTCGACGGTCTGGTCGCTGCGCGGCGCGTCCGGGTCGATGCCCAGCATCAGCTCGGGCCGGCTGGTGAGCAGCGTGCTCGTGCCGTCGGGGGCCAGCATGATCGGCGGCAGGTGCCCGGCGTTGCTCCACCGGAGCAGCCTCCGGCCGGCCACCGGCACGTCGGGATGACGCTCGATCCGGGCCAGCACGGCGGTCGCCAGCGTGGCGACCGCCAGCCCGCGGGCGGCGTGCTCCACCCGGGTGAGCGTCGCCGCCGGGCCGTTCTCGTCGGCGTAGGCGAGCGCGCGCAGCAGCCCGCGGACCTGGCCCATCGCCGCGGCCGCGCTGCTGTCGTGGCCGACGACGTCGCCGATCACGAGCATCGTGGCGCCGTCGGGCTGGAGGAAGGCGTCGTACCAGTCGCCGCCCACCTGCGCCTCGTGCGCCGCGGGGCTGTAGCGGACGGCGATCTGCAGGTGGTCGGGCTCCGGCGGCGGGGTGAGCAGGGACTGCTGCAGCCGGTCGGACAGGGCGCGGTCGGCGGCCACGCGGGCAGCGAGCTCCTCCAGCTCCGCCGCCTGCCGTTGGGCGGCCAGCCGGTCGGTGAGGTCGCGGAACGAGACCACCACGCCCGTCAGCTCGCCGTCCTCGACGGTGGGCACGACGACCATCTCGACCGGGATGGGCCTGCCGTCGCTGCGCCAGAACGTCTCGTGGTCGGCGACCACCGTGCGGCCGGTCTGGAGGGCCCGCCACACCGGGCACTCCTCGCGCGGGTACTCCGTGCCGTCCGGGCGCCGGGCGTGGATCAGCGCGTGCTGGTCGCAGCCGAGCTGGTCCTCCGCCCGGTAGCCGGTGAGCCGCGCCGCCGCGGGGTTGAGGAACTCCACCCGGCCGTCGATGTCGAGGCCGTAGATGCCGTCGGCGACGTTGGCCAGCACCCGCTCGCTGATGGTGAGGGCGCGGGAGAGCTTGGCCTCGGTCTCGCGCAGCACCTCCAGGTCGCGGGCCCGGGCGGTGGCGATCTGGCGCAGCGTGGACGCCTCCATGCCCGCCGCGCGCGCCTCGGCGGTGACCCGCTCGGTCTGCAGCCGATCGGTGATGTCCATGGCGGTGACCAGGAGGAACTCCTGCTGGTCCCCCTCGCGGACGAGCTGCATGGTCAGGTCGGCGGTGCGGCGCGTGCCGTCGGCGAGGAAGAAGCTGGTGGCGGCGCGGACCGGCTCGCCCCCGGCGGCCACCTTCAGGCACCACTCGCGCACCGTGGCGCCCACGTCCGGATCACCGGCCCACCAGCCGGCGTCCCAGAAGGGGCGGCCCAGTTCCTCGCGGCGGTCGAAGCCGCAGCCCTCCAGGGCCAGGCGGTTGGCGGTGAGCAGCGTCCCCGCGTGGTCGCAGACCGCGGCGAACATGAACGAGGAGTCGTGCAGCACCGAGTACCACGGCGGGGTACCCGGGAGCGCCTCGTCGTCCGGGGTCGGCGTCGCGCCCCGGCCGGCCTCGGCCATGTCGATGACTGCTCCTCCCGTTCCCTCCCGCCGTCCGCGGGCCGGGCCCAGCCTGCCGTACGACCCCCCACCCCGACCAGCGACCGCGCCTGTCGGGTCGGCCTCACTCCCGGCCGGCGCCGCGCCGTCACTACGGTGGTCGGCATGGTTTCTGCCTGGGTCCTGGTCACCCTCACGGCGCTGTCCGCCCTGGCGCTGGGGTACGGCGCGGTCCGCCTGTCCCGCCGTCCGGCGGGGGCCCGGCGATGAGCGGGGAGACCGAGCTGCCGGTGCCCGACACCGCCGACGTCCGCAGCGGCCCGGAGGTCTCCGAGGAGATCCTCTCGGTCCTGCCCCTGCTGGGGGAGTGGCACGGCGAGGGGCAGGCGGCCGGGACCGGCGGGGACCACCGGTTCGGCCAGTGGATCCGGTTCAGCCACGACGGCCGGAACTTCCTCGCCTACGAGTCCCGCACCTGGCGGCTCACCGACGACGGGCAGATCGTCGGTCCGGACGTCCGGGAGTCCGGCTTCTGGCGGCCGCGCGGCGACGACGACGTCGAGCTGCTGGTGGCCGGGCCCGAGGGGCTCGTGGAGATCTACGTCGGCACGGCGCGCACGACGACGAGCTGGGAGCTGGCCAGCGACGTGGTGGCCCGCACCCCCGACGCCCCCGAGGTGACGCGGGCGGTCCGGCTCTACGGCATCGTCGAGGGCGCGCTGATGTACGCCATCGACCGGGCCGTGGGCGAGCAGCCGCTGCGCCCGACCATGTCGGCGAGGCTGGAGCGGCTGCGGTGAGCGCCCCGGGCGCCACCCCGTCGTCCACCCACCCCACCACCCCGTCGTCCACCCGCCCCACCACCCCGAGACAGGTGGCGGACCGCTACGTCGACGCCGTCTGCGACCTCGACCCGATCGTGGCCACGTCGCTGGGCACCCGCCCCGGCGACGACCGGCTGCCCGACGTCAGCCCGGCCGGGCTCGAGGCCGAGGCGGCGCTCGCCCGCGCCACGCTGGCCGAGCTGGACCGGGTGCTGGCGGCCGACCCCGCGCTCGACGACGACCCGGTCGAGCGCCGCTGCGCCCGGCTGCTCCGGGAGCGGCTGGGTGCCGAGCTCGCCGTTCACGAGGCGGGAGAGGGCTTCCGGTCGCTGAACAACCTGTTCAGCCCGCTGCACTCGGTCCGCCAGGTGTTCATGCTCATGCCGTCGGCGACCGAGGCGGACTGGTCCGTCCTGGCCCGCCGGCTGGCCCGGGTGCCCGAGGCCTACCGCGGGTACCGCGAGACGCTGGCCGAGGGCGCGCGCCGCGGCCTGCTGGTGGCGCCCCGCCAGGTGCGCACCGTCGTCGCCCAGCTGGACGAGTGGCTCGCCGGGCCGTTCTTCATGACGTTCGTGGCCCCCGGGCCGGCTGCGCTGCGGGCCGAGCTCGACGCCGCCGCCCGCGCCGCCGACGGTGCCGTGGCCGAGATCCGCGACTTCCTGCGGGACGAGTACGCCCCGCGGACCGAGGGGACGCCGGACGCCGTCGGCCGGGACCGGTACGCCGTGGCCGCCCGCCGCTGGACCGGGTCGGACCTCGGCGCCGGTCAGGGGCTGGAGGAGGCCTACGCCTGGGGATGGGCCGAGCACCGCCGGATCCTCGCCGAGCAGCGGGTGGAGGCCGACCGGGTGCGCCCGGGCGCCACCCCGCTGGAGGCGATGCGCTGGCTGTCGCTGAACGGCCCCGCGGTCGAGGGCGTCGAGGCGATCCGCGAGCGGCTGCAGGCGATGATGGACGAGGCGACCGCGGCGCTGGACGGCATCCACTTCGACCTCGCCGAGCCGGTGAAGCGGGTGGAGGCGATGATCGCGCCGCCCGGCAGCGCGGCGGCGCCCTACTACACCCGGCCGGCGCAGGACTTCTCCCGGCCCGGCCGCACCTGGCTGCCCACCCTGGGGCGCACCCGTTTCCCGCTGTGGGACCTGGTCTCCATCTGGTACCACGAGGGCGTTCCCGGCCACCACCTGCAGCTGGCCCAGTGGGCGTACGTCTCCGGTCAGCTGTCGACCTACCAGACGTCGCTGGGCTCGGTCGGCGCGAACGTCGAGGGCTGGGCCCTCTACGCCGAGCGGCTGATGGACGAGCTGGGGTACTTCGCCGACCCGGCCGAGCGGCTGGGCTTCCTCGACGCGCAGCAGCTGCGCTCGGTGCGGGTGGTCATCGACATCGGCATGCACCTCGGGCTGCCGGTGCCCGGCGACGCCGACGGCGTGCTGGCCGAGCACCGCGGGCAGCCGTGGACGCCGGAGCTCGCCCGTGCCTTCCTCGGTGAGCACTCCGGCGCCGAGGTCGCCTTCCTCGACAGCGAGCTGGTGCGCTACCTGGGCATGCCGGGGCAGGCCATCAGCTACAAGCTGGGCGAGCGGGCCTGGCGCGAGGGCCGGGCCGCGGCCGAGCAGGCGCGGGGCGCCGGCTTCGACCTCAGGGCCTGGCACATGGCCGCGCTGTCGCAGGGATCCCTGGGGCTCGACGACCTCGCGGCCGAGCTGGCGCAGCTGTAGCGGACCGGCCCGGGCTCAGTCCGGCGGATCGGCCGTCGTGGGTGATCCGGAGGGGCTGGCGGGCGCGGACGTGCCGGGGGGCGCGGACGTGCCGGAGGGTTCCGGGTCCCCGGTGGTGGGTGACAGGTCGCCGGGCAGGGTGGTGTCGGTCTGGCAGCCGTCCAGGTCGTCGCGCATCCGCCGTTCCAGCGGCTGGAGCTCCCGGATCGCCTGGTCCAGACCCGAGATGTCCAGGGCCGCCGCGGCATCGCCCAGGTCGCCGATGACGTCGACCAGGTCGCTGGTCCCGTTCACCACCCGCAGGCAGGCCTCGTTCACGGTGATCTCGGCGCTGGCCCCCGCGGTCTCGGGAGCCCCGCCCGGCGGGGACGGCTCGGCCGGACCGGTGGGGGCGGGTGGCTCGGTGGCGGTCGCGGGTACCGGTGGCGGGTCCTCGCGGAGCAGCCCGAGGAGGATCGCCCCCGCGAAGAGGCCGGCGACGAAGGCCGGGGCGACCAGCCACCAGGTCTTCGGCGTGCCCCCCGACCGGCCGCCGGGCGTCTCGCGGCCGGCGGTGGCGTCGTCGGCAGCAGCGGGTGCTGCGGAGGCGCCGGCCGTGGGTTCGGTGCGGTCCTCGGGCATGGGAGGTCCTTCCGCCTGCGAGTCGTCCTGGATCGCCCTACCCTCCTCCCACCACCGGTAGTCGGCGCCGGTCACAGGTCGGGAGGCCGGGGTGACTGCACGGTCGGCTCTGCGGACGCCGCTCCGGAACCTGTCCGCCGCCGGCCGGGGCCTGTCCGCCGCCGGCCGGGGGTTCCGCTCCGCCGTGGTGGCCGGCCGGTGGATCGTCATGGGGCTCTGGCTGGCCGCCGCGGTCGCCGCCGTGCTGCTGCCGACGCCGTCGGGGGGCGGGGGCAGCAACAACTTCGGCGGGCTGCTGCCCCCCGGCAGCGAGGCGGTCGAGGTGCAGCAGCGCTCGCTCGCGGAGTTCCGCGTCCCGGTGCTGTCCCAGACGGCGGTCGTCGTCCACGATCCCGGCGGGCTCAGCGCCCTCACCCGGGCGGACGTCGCCCTGTGGGCGCTGCAGCACACGCAGGCGACGCTGCGGAGCGAGGCCCCCACCGCCGACGGGAACATCGTGGCCGCGGTACCGCTGCCCACGAACACGCCCGAGACCGTCGTCACCTACCTGTACACGACCGGTGGCACGTCGCTGGCCGACGGCACGGCGCTCGCCCGCCAGTACGCGCAGCACTTCCGCAACCAGGCGGACGTCCAGACCTACGTCACCGGCATGACCCCCGCACGGGTGCAGCAGGCCGAGCACCTCGAGGCGCGACTGCACCTGTTCGAGGTGGCGACCCTGGTCCTCATCGCCGTCGTCGTCGGGCTCACGTTCCGGTCGGTCGTGGCGCCGCTGGTGGTGCTGGCCACCGCCGGCATCGGCTACGTGCTGGCGGTGCACCTCCTCGCCCGCGCGGCCGCCGCGTTCGGCTTCGCGCTGCCCGACCAGCTCCGGCCGCTCACCGCCGCGCTGCTGATCGGCGTGGTGACCGACTACTGCGTCCTGCTCTTCTCCGGCATGCGCCGGCACCTGGACGCCGGGATGGCGCCGCACGAGGCCGCCCGCCGCACCGTGACCTCCGACGGCCCGATCGTCGCGGTCGCCGGTATCACCGTCGCGGCCGGGACCGCGGCGCTGCTGGTGGCCGACTTCGAGCTGTTCCGGGCGTTCGGGCCCGCGCTGTCGCTCACCGTCGTGGTGGGTGTCGTGGTCTCGCTGACCCTGGTCCCCGCGGTGATCGCCGTCCTGGGGCCGTGGCTGTTCTTCCCGTCGGGAGTGGGCCGGGCCGGCGCTACCCTGGACCGCCGGGCCGGGCGGGGGGCCCGGTGGATGGCGCGGACCACCTCGTCCCGCCGCGGGGCCTGGGTCGCCGTCCTCGTCGGTCTGGGCATCCTCGTGCCGGCGGCACTGCCGGTGGCAGACCTCCGGCTGGACCTGTCGTTCGTCTCCGGGCTGCCCGCCGACGACCCGGTGCGGGAGGGGGCGGAGATCCTCGACGACGCCGGCGTCCGCGGGGTTGTGGCGCCCACCGAGGTGCTGGTGGCGGCTCCCGACGTCGCCGAGCAGCGGGGCGCGCTGGAACGCTTCCAGGATCTGCTGGCGACGCAGCCGGGCGTGGCCCAGGTGCTCGGTGCGGCCCAGAACCCGTTGCCCGAGGAGTTCGGGATCGTGTTCTCGGCGGACGGCGACCTCGCCCGGTTCGTGGTGATCCTGGACAGCGATCCGCTGGCGGCCGACGCCATCGAGGACCTGGCCCTGCTGCAGGACCGGCTGCCCGGCCTGCTGGACCAGGCCGGGGTCACGGGCGCGACCGCCGGGGTGGCCGGGCAGACGGCGGTCGCCGCCGAGCTCGCGCTGATCACCCAGGAGAACCTCCGGCGCACGATGCTGGCGGCGCTGTTCGTGGAGTTCATCATCCTGGCGCTGTACCTGCGTGCGCTCCTGACGCCCCTGCTGCTGCTGGCCACCAGCGCCCTGGGGGTGGCCGCCGCCCTCGGGATCTCGGTCCTGGTGTTCCAGGGGCTCCTCGACGACCCGGGCCTGACCTTCTACGTGCCGTTCACCACGGCGGTGCTGCTGCTCGCGCTCGGCTCCGACTACAACGTGTTCGCCGTCGGGTCGATCTGGGAGGAGGCGTCCCGCCGGCCGCTGCGCGAGGCGATCGCGGTGGCGATGCCGGCCACCGCACGGGCCATCAGCGCGGCGGGCGTCATCCTGGCGGCCACCTTCGCCATGGTGGCGATCATCCCGCTCGACAGCTTCCGCCAGGTGGCCTTCATCATGGCCCTGGGCCTGCTGATCGACACCTTCCTCATCTGGCCGGTCATCACCCCGGCCGTGCTCACGCTGCTCGGCCGGGCGGCGGGATGGCCCAGCCGGCGGATCCAGACCTCCGGCGGCACGCTGGACGCGGCGGAGCAGGACGCCCTGCTGGAGCAGCGTGACGCCGGCATCGTGCCGGACCGGCAGCCCGTGGTCACCGGGGGGCCGGGCGCATGAGGGCAGGGCGCATGAGGGCAGCGGGCATGCGCCGCTGGCCGGGCGGCCGGAACGTGTGGATCGCCCTCGGTGTGCTGGTGGGCACCGTCCTGCTGCTGTGGGGAGCCGACCTGCTGGCCCGCCGGGCGGCCGAGGGGCTCGTCGCGCAGGCGCTGCAGGAGCAGACGGGCACGGTCCGGGAGCCGGTCGTGACGGTGCGCGGGCCGCTCTTCCTCCCGCAGGTCCTCCGCGGCCGCTACGACGAGGTGGAGATCTCGATGGACGGGGTCACCTCCGGGCCGCTGCGGATCGCGACCGTCGACGCCCGGCTCGAGGACGTCTACCTGTCCTTCCACGACCTCCTGCGCGGCGACGCCGACCGGCTGCTGATCACCGGCACCGAGGCGGAGGCGCTGCTGAGCTACGACGACCTCAACCGGTACCTCGAGCTGAGCGGCCGCCCGCTCACGCTCGAGGCGGCCGATCCGGACGAGCTGCGGGTGACCGGCTCGGCCGACCTGCTCGGCAGCACGGTGCGGGCCTCCGCGGACGTCGACCTCGGCGCGGACGACGGAGCGCTGGTCGTGGAGCCGAGGAGGTTCAGCGGGGTGGCCGGCCTCAGCGGGGTGAGCGAGCTGCTGCTGGGCGAGCGCTTCACCTTCCGGGTCCCGCTGGACCCGCTGCCGTTCGCCCAGCGGATCACGGGCATCGAGGCCACCGACGCCGGGGTGCTCGTCGACGTGGCCGGGGACTGGGTGCTGATCGAGCCCTGAGCGGTACCCGGCTCAGCCGCGGGGCGGCACGGGGTTGACCGGGTCGTCGGCGTGGCCGACCCGGTCGGCCGTCGCCGCGGGCACGACCTCCAGACCCGGGGTGGCCGCCAGCTCGGCGACGCAGGCGCGGCTGCCGCCGACGTAGGTGCACATCAGGTCGATGTCGGTCGCCACCAGCCAGGCGCGATCGCCCGGCCACCACAGGTTGGCGCTCTGCTCCGACGGCTCCGGTGCCAGGTTGCGGGCCGCGTCGGCCGCCCGGCCCCGCACCAGGACGACGTCCCGCTCCTCCGGCAGCGGCAGCGCCGGCAGGCCGCGCACCGTGTCGGCGTCGAAGCCGAAGCCCGCCCAGCGCCCGAGGAGGCAGTTCGCGGGCGTGCCGGTGTGCCGCACGAGCACGGCGGCCATGCGCCCGGCGACGGTGGTGGGCAGGTGCCCCTCGGCGGGCGCGCCGTCCCAGGTCGGCGGCTGGCTGTCCTCGTCCCGGTACTCCCAGCCGCCGGTCACCGAGGGCCACTGCGCCAGCGGGTGGACGACGGTGCCGTTGAGGGCGGCGACGGTGGACCAGGGGACCTCGACGTCGTCGTCGCCGTCGTAGCGGTAGGCCGGGTGCAGCACCCGCGCGTACGCGGGGAAGACCGAGGGCACGAGCGATCCGACGGTGCCCGGGTGCGCGCGGGTCACCGCGTCGGCGATCCAGCGGCCGACCGACACGTCGGTCTCGACGGGGAGTCCGCCGAGCTGCACACCGACCTCCCCGGGAAACGGACAACCCCCGGGCTGCTCCGCGGCGCCTCCCAGGGGGAGCAGCACGCGGGCCGACTGGACAAATGTCGGCGGCCCGGGGGTCGGGTGACTGTCCGGTTCTCGCTCGCCGCCGTACGACGGACGGGCGATCATGCCGTCGTTCGGATTCCCATCCGAACGGGCGGCCCATCTGGACGGCGGCTAGCGGACAGCCACCTCACGAGTCCTGTAGCTCAGCAAGTTACGGACCACCTCCTCTCTCGTGTGCGACGACGGTACGTCCGCGCGGAGAGCTTCGGCAACCAGAATATGTCAGCCGTCAGCGAACGGCCGGGCCGGCCGGCCGGGCGGCGGGCTGCCGTCCCAGTCCGGGTCGTGGTCGGCCTCGTCGTCGACCGTCTCGTAGTCGGCGGGCGGAGCGGCGTCGGGGTCGGCGTCGCCGGCCTCCACGTCGGCGAGGGTCCGTCCCGGCGGCAGGGCGCCGTCCCAGTCGGGGTCGTGCGCCGCCCGGTCGTCGACGGTGTCCCAGGCGTCGGGGATGCCGTCGCGGTCGACGTCGGAGGTCTCGGCCGCGTACATCTGCTTGTAGCGGCGGTTCCGCAGCCGCAGGATGACACCGGCGAGCAGGGCGGCGAGCAGCGTGCCGAAGAGGATGCCGACCTTCGCGTGCTCGTAGCTCTCGCTCTCCGCGCCGTAGGCGAGTTCGGTGATCAGCAGCGACACCGTGAAGCCCATGCCGCCGAGCAGGGCCAGTCCCGCGACGTCGGACCACCCCAGGTTCTCGTCGAGCTGCGCGCGGGTGAACCGGGAGACCAGCCACGTGGCACCCGTGATGCCGATCGCCTTGCCGGCCACGAGGCCCACCATGATCCCGACGGCGATGCTGTCGCCGAGGGACTCGCCCAGGCCGGAGAGGCCACCGACGGCCACGCCCGCGGAGAAGAAGGCGAAGACGGGGACGGCGACGCCCGCCGACAGCGGGCGGATCCGGTGCTCGAAGTGCTCGGCCATGCCGGGGCCGGCCTCCGGCCCGCCGGCGGCCTGGCTGCGGATGACCGGCACGGTGAAGGCCAGCAGCACGCCGGCGACCGTCGCGTGCACGCCCGACTCGTGCATCAGGACCCAGGTGACCGCCGCCAGCGGGAGCAGCAGCCACCAGGAGCGGATCCGCTTCTGCACCAGGAAGCCGAAGATCGCCAGCGGCACCAGGGAGAGCAGCAGGGCCGGGACGACGAGCTCGGCGGTGTAGAAGATCGCGATGACGACGATGGCCAGCAGGTCGTCGACGACGGCGAGGGTCAGCAGGAAGGTGCGCAGGGCGCTCGGCAGGTGGGTGCTGATCACCGCGAGGACGGCGAGTGCGAAGGCGATGTCGGTGGCCGACGGGATCGCCCAGCCCCGCAGCGCACCCTCGGGTCCGCCCAGGTTGAACAGCACGAAGAACAGGGCGGGCACCGCCATCCCGCCGACGGCCGCGGCGATCGGCAACGCCGCGCGGCGGGGGTCGCGGAGGTCTCCGGCGACGAACTCGCGCTTGAGCTCCAGCCCGGCCACGAAGAAGAAGATGGCCAGCAGCCCGTCCGCGGCCCAGGTGCCCAGCGTCAGGTCCAGGTGCAGGGCGGCGGGCCCCACGCGGGTGTCGCGCAGCGCCTCGTAGGACTCCGCCCAGGGCGAGTTGGCCCAGATCAGCGCGATGGCCGCGCCGATCAGCAGCAGGGCGCCCCCGACGGTCTCCTTGCGGAGGACCGAGGCCACCCGGCTGGTCTCGTTCCAGGAGCCGCGCCCGAAGAGGCGGGCGGGTGCGGTCGATGTCATGCGGCGGCTCCGTGAGAGAGGGTCGGCGGAAGAACTGCCGACCAGACTTCCCGGCTCACCTCGTGTCCACGCTACCCGGCGAGCAGTTCCCGGACCCGTCGGGACAGCCCGGCGTCTCCCCGGCGGACGCCGTCGAGGGTGTGCACCGGCGCGGCGCCGCGCACCCCGGAGAGCAGCCACACGGCGTCGGCGGCGTGCAGGTCCGCGACCGTGCCGGGGGTGGTGGCCGTGGGCCAGCCGTCGGCCTCGGCGCGCGCGAACAGCCGGGCCTGGGTGGTGCCGGCGAGGATGCCGCTCTCCACCGGCGGGGTGTGCAGGGCGCCCCCGGCGGCCCACACCACGGTCGAGGTCGGGCCCTCCAGGAGCAGGCCCTCCAGGCTGGTGAAGACGACGTCGTCGGCGCCGAGGTCGTGCGCGTGGCGCTGGGCGGCCATGTTGACCGCGTAGGACAGGGTCTTCGCGCCGCCGAGCAGCCACGGTGCGCGGGCCCGGAAGTCGGCGGGCACCCCGAGCCCCAGGCTCACCACCGACAGGCCCTCGACCCGCTGCCGCAGCGTCTCGGGCGGAACGGGGGCGAGCAGCGCCAGCGCGGTCGGCGGTGCGCCGTCGCCGAGCCCGCGCGTGAGGAAGAGGCGGCAGACGCCCTCGGCCCCGGCGTCCCAGCCGGACAGCACCGCGGCCACCAGCTCCGCCCAGGCGGCGTCCCCGGGGGAGTCGAGCCCGAGGAGGACGGCGGAGCGGGCGAGCCGGGCGAGGTGCGCGGCCAGGTGCGGGGTGCGCCCGGCGACGACGGCGACGGACTCGAAGACGCCGTCCCCGCGGGCCAGGCCCAGGTCGAAGGCGGTCACCACCGGCTCGTCGGCGGGGACCGCCACGGCCGCGCCGTCCCGCCAGACCGCCACGCTGCGCTGCTCCGTCACGCGCCCAGCCTGCCGCACGCCGGGCATAGGCTCCCGCCATGGGCACGGACGACGTCGCCGCGCCGCTCGCCGAGCAGCTGCGGGCCCGCGGCCTGCGGCTGACCCCGCAGCGCGCGCGGGTGCTGGCCGCGGTGGCGGCGCTGGCGCACGCGACCCCGGAGGCGATCGGCGCGCGGCTGCGCGAGGAGGCCGGCCCGGACGGCAGCGCCCCCGACACCTCGACGGTCTACCGCACCCTCGAGCTGCTGGAGCGGCTCGGGCTGGTGTGGCACACCCACCTGGGGCGCGGGGCGCCGGTCTACCACGCCGCCGAGCGGCCGCACCTGCACGTGGTCTGCAACTCCTGCGGGGAGATCGCGTCGGCGGCGCCGGACCTGCTCGACGAGGCGGCGGAACGTCTCGTGGCCGATCTGGGTTTCACCGTCGACGTCGGACACGTCGCCCTCTCCGGCACGTGCCGCGCCTGCCGAGAACGCGCCGGAACGGAGTCGTCATGACCACGCCCTCACCCCTGCTGTCCCGACCGGGGGCGGTACCCCTCGACGTCGGGCCCGAGGTGGCCCGCGCCGTCGCCGCCCACTACGGCGACCCGCTGCGCGAGCAGCGGGTGCTGGCCGAGGGCGCCGGCCTGGTCGACCGCAGCGACCGCGACGTGCTGGTGGTGCCGGGGGCCGACCGGCTGACGTGGCTGCACAGCATCACCAGCCAGCACTTCGAACGGCTGGGCGACGGCACCGGCAGCGAGGCGCTGGTCCTCAGCCCGAACGGGCACGTGGAGCACCACCTGGTGGTCGCCGAGCTGGGCGGCACCACCTGGGCCGACGTCGAGCCGGGCACCGGGGCGGCGCTGCACGCCTTCCTCGAACGGATGCGGTTCATGCTCCGGGTGGAGCCGCAGGTGGTCACCGAGGCCTGGGCGCTGCTGAGCGTCGTCGGGCCGGAGGGCCCGGCCGTGCTCGGGGTGGCGGGCCTGCCGGCGCCGGGGACGGCCTACGCCGTCGCGGCCGCCGACGGCGGCTGGGTGCGGCGGATGCCCCCGGTGGGCGACGGCACCGCCGTGGTGTTCGACCTCCTGGTGCCGCGGGCCGACGTGGGCGCCGTCGCCGACCGCCTGCTGGCCGCCGGAGCCCGGCTCGCGGGGGTCTCCGCGTACGAGGCGCTGCGCGTCGAGGCCCGGCGGCCGCGCTTCGGGATCGACAGCGACCACCGCACCATCCCCAACGAGCTGGAGTGGCTCAGCACCGCCGTGCACCTGGAGAAGGGCTGCTACCGCGGGCAGGAGACCGTGGCCCGCGTGCACAACCTCGGGCGCCCGCCCCGCCGGCTGGTGCTGCTGCACCTCGACGGCGTCAGCGAGGACCTGCCGGCGCCCGGCGAGCCGGTCCAGGCCGGCACCCGCGCGGTCGGCCGGGTGGGCAGCGTCGTCCGCCACCACGAGCTCGGCGTGGTCGCCCTGGCGCTGGTGAAGCAGTCGGTGGCCCCGGACGCCGCGCTCACCGTGGGCGGCTCGACGGCGGCCATGGACCCCGGGGACGCCCCGCCGGCGCTCGACGACACCCAGGCGGCGGCGCGTGACCGCGTGCGGGCCGTCCGGTCTGGGACGATCACGCCGTGACGTCGCCGGCCCGCCGGCGCCGCCCGATGACCACCGCCGATGCCCGCGTGCCGGGTGTTCCGTCCCTGGAGGCCGCCCCGTGAGCCCGAAGCCGTCCCCCGCCGGGGGTGCCGCCGTCGACGCGCTGCTGGAACCGTCGTTCCTGGAGGACGCGGTCCAGCGGTCCATGGGCGAGGTGCGGCGGCTGCGCCGCGAGGCGGAGCAGCAGGAGGTCAACCTCTCCTACACCCGCCGGCTGCTCCAGGGGCGCCTGGACATCGTCCGGCGCGAGCTGCAGCGGCGCGCCGAGCACGACGGGCGGTCGCTGGTCGACCTGCTGCCGGAGATCCTGGCGGAGAAGGGCCGGGGCCCGGCGCACGGTCTGGGGCGGCACCAGACGGTGCAGCCGGCCAGCCCCGAGGAGTACGAGACCTGGGTGAACTCGCTGACCCCCGGCGCCGACCTGTCGGCGATCACCGAGCTCTCCGACGCCGAGCTCGAGGCGGCGGCGCGGTCGCTCGCCGCGGCGGAGACGGGCCTGTCGGAGCGCCGGCGCGGCGTGCAGCAGGTCATGGACGGGCTGGCGGCGGAGCTGGGCCGCCGGTACCGCGACGGAGAGGCCGACGTCGCCGCCCTGCTCGCCGACGAGGGACGGCACTGACCGGGGCCTGGCCGGACGCCCCGGTCTTGGCCGAGGTCTGGCGGTCGGGGTTCCTGGAGTCGGTGCACCGGGGAGCGCTCGTGGTGCTGGGCCCCGACGGCGACGTGCGGTTCGCCGCCGGGGACGTCGTCCGGCCGGTGCTGCCGCGCTCGGCGAACAAGCCCGTGCAGGCGACCGCGGTGCTGGCGGCCGGCTGGGCTCCGCGCTCCACTGCGGAGCTGGCCATCGGCGCCGGCTCGCACAACGGCGAGGACGGCCACCGGGAGCTGGCCGCGGGGATGCTCGCGGCCGTCGGGCTGGGCCCCGAGGACCTGGGCTGCCCCCCGGCGCTGCCCCAGCACGAGGCGACGAGGGCGCGCTGGCTGGCGGCCGGGCGGGCGCCCGACCGGCTGGCCATGAACTGCTCGGGCAAGCACGCCGCGATGCTGTCGGCGTGCCTCGCGGCCGGCTGGCCGACCGCCGGGTACCTCGACCGGGAGCACCCGCTGCAGCAGGCGATCGAGGCGCGGCTGGGCGAGGCGGCCGGCGAGCCGGTCGCGGCGGTCGTGGTCGACGGCTGCGGGGCTCCGCAGCACGCGCTGTCGCTCACCGGGCTGGCACGCGGGGTGCTCTCCCTGGTGCGGGCGCCGGAGGGGTCCCGGGACCGGGCGGTGGCCGACGCCATGCGCGCGCACCCGTGGTTCGTCGCGGGCACCGGCCGGGAGGACACCGAGCTGATGCGCGCGGTGCCCGGGCTGCTCGTGAAGGGCGGCGCGGACGGCGTCCACGTGGCGGCGCTGCCCGGTGGGGGAGCGGTGGCCCTGAAGCTCGACGACGGCGGCGACCGGGGCCGCACCCCGGCGCTCACGGCCGGGCTGCGCCGGCTCGGGGTATCGGCGGAGGTGCTTGCTCCCTGGTCCCGGCCGCCGGTCTCCGGGGGCGACGGCGTCGTCGGCGAGGTGCGCGCATCCGCGACGCTCGACGGCTGAGCTGCACCGTCGTCGTGTGAGGGCACTCACTCCCCTCTGCTAGCAGTTCCGCTTGCAAGAGCTAGCACCCGGGACTACCGTCGTACTGGTGCAGACCCCCGGTGAGTTCGTCCGCGATCAGGTGACGACGGTCCGCTCGACGGTGGACCGGGTCGCCGGCAGCGTGGCCGACACGGTCGCCGAGACCCCCGGTGTCTCGGCGGTCAGCTCCTCGGTGGGCGACTTCATCCGCGAGCAGCGCAGTGCCGCGCGCGTCTCGCTGCGCGAGCTGGCCCGCACTGCGGGAGTCAGCAACCCCTACCTGTCCCAGGTGGAGCGGGGCCTCCGCAAGCCGTCGGCGGAGATCCTCGCGTCGATCGCCCGGGGCCTGAAGATCTCGGCCGAGACGCTCTACGAGCAGGCGGGGATCCTCGACCGGCGCTCCGGGAACCCGGACACCGTGGCGGCGATCCGCAACGACGACGCGCTGTCCGAGCGGCACAAGGCCGTCCTGCTCGAGCTCTACGAGACCTACGTCCGTGAGCACCGGGCCTCGTCCCCGGACGCCAACTGAACATCCCCCCGATCCACACTCCGAAGGAGTCGGCATGACCCCCACCCAGACCGTGAAGCAGTACGGCGAGTTCGCCGTCGCCCAGGGCCGCACCCTCGCCGAGCAGGCCCGCACCCCGCTGCTGGCCTTCGTCGGCGCCGGTGACCTCGCCGTCGAGCGGGCCCGCACCGCCGTCGCCTCGTTCCGCTCCAAGGCCGAGGCGCTGCCCGGCGAGGCGCAGGTCCAGGCCGACCTGGCCGTCAAGGAGGCCCGCACCCGGGCCACCGAGGCGGCCGGCACCGCCCGCACCACCGCCCAGCAGCTGGCCACCGCCGTCCGCCCCGAGGTGCTGCGCACCACCGTGGCCGAGCTGGTCGAGCAGGCCCGAACCCAGGCGGTCACCACCGTGGAGACGCTGGCCGAGCGGGGCGCCGAGGTCGTCGAGGAGCTGCGCCGTCAGCCCGGCGTCCGTCGGACCGTCCGCCGCGCCGAGCAGGCCGTGGACACCGTCGAGGGCACCCTCGAGGAGGTGCTCGAGGACACCGCGGAGGCCGTCGTCGAGGCCTCCAACGAGGTGACCTCCGTGGCGCAGAAGACCGCGGCCAAGGCCACCAAGGTGGCCGCGAAGGCCGAGGACAAGCTCGAGGACGCCGCCGACGCGACCAAGGACGTCGCCGAGGAGGCCGTCGCGGCGCCGAAGGCCAAGACGACCAAGAAGAGCAGCGCGGCCGCCCGCAAGTCGCCGGCCAAGGTGACCTCGGCGCGCGTGACCCGGGCCCGTACCGCCAAGCCGGCGGACCCGACCGCGGTGCCCGCGAAGAAGAGCTGACGTCCCACCCGGACGTCGGACCACCGACCAGGGCCCCGGAGCTGCGACCAGCGCTCCGGGGTCCTGTCGCGTCCGGACCACGCCCGCCTCCCGGGCGAGTCGGTCCGCGGGGCGGCCGGAGCGCCGCCGGGCGCGGGTAGGCTCCCCCGCATGGGCGTGTTCGACGGGTGGCTGATGCTCATCCTGTACTGGGCGTCGCTGGCGCTGACCGCCTGGGCGTTCGTCGACGCCCTCATCCGGCCGGCCCCCATGTACGTCGCGGCCGGCAAGCTGACCAAGCCGGGCTGGGCCGCGATCACCGGGCTCGCCCTGCTGATCATCTTCTGGCAGAAGACGCCGATGTCCCTGCTGGGCCTGCCCGCCGTCATCGCCGCGATCGTCTACCTGGTCGACGTGCGGCCCGCGGTCCGCGGCCTCAGCAGCGGCAACAGCTGGTAGCCGGCCGCGCCGTCGCCGCCCCGGGTCAGGGCTGGTCGTCGGCCGGCATCAGGATCCAGAGCAGCAGGTAGGCGACGAACTGCGGGCCGGGGAGCACGCAGGAGATCAGGAAGGCCACGCGCAGACCGCTGCGCGAGAGCCCGTAGCGGCGCGCGATCCCGGCGCAGACGCCGGCGACCATCTTGTGGCGGGTGTCCCGGCGCAGCCGGTACGAGGCAGGCATCGTCATCCGGGCAGCCTAGGGTCGCGACGGGCCCACTGCCCGGTCCGCGCGGATCCCTCCGGCGTCCGGCCGCGCGGCAGCCGGCGTTGTCAGCGGCCGAACACGCCGTCGGGCGGCTCGGGTGAGGGCTGGGCGTCGGCGTCGGAGACCGGGCGGGCGTTGCCGGTGAAGCGGTCCAGGTCCTCGCCGTCGACCACGCGCGACGGCATCGGGTCGCGCGCGCAGGCCCGGCTCAGGCCGGCCAGCGGCAGCTCGGCGTCGGAGGCGACGGCGACCAGGTTGCCGAACCGGCGGCCCCGCAGGGTGCCCGGCTCGGCGAGCAGGCAGACGTGCCGGAAGGCCGTGCGCAGGGTGGCGACCTGCCCGCGGGCGAACCGCAGCGGCGGCCCGTCGGCGACGTTGGCGGCGTAGACGCCCCCGGGGCGCAGCACCCGCGCGGCCTCCGCGGCGAACTCCACCGTGGTGAGGTGCGCCGGGGTGCGCGCGCCGGCGAAGACGTCGGTGACGACGACGTCGGCGCTGGCCGGGTGCATGCTGCGCAGCGCCTCCCGCGCGTCGGCGGCGCGGACGCGGACCCGGGCGGAGCGGGGGAGCGGCAGGAACTCGCGCACCAGCCCGGTGAGCGGCTCGTCGATCTCGGCCACCCGCTGCCGGGACCCGGGCCGGGTGGTGGCGACGTACCGCGGCAGCGTCAGCGCCCCGCCGCCGAGGTGCACGACGTCGAGCGCGGCGCCGGGCTCGGCGGCCAGGTCGAGCACGTGGCCGATGCGGCGGACGTACTCGAACTCCAGGTGCGCCGGCTCGTCGAGGTCGACGTGCGACTGCGGGGTGCCGTTCACCAGCAGCATCCAGGCCCCGTCGCGGTCGGCGTCGGCCAGGAGCTCGGCGGTGCCGCCGGCGACGGGCGTGGGGCCGGGCGGGATCCTCACCGCCGGAGCGACGCGGCCAGGGGGGTGCCGGCCAGCCATGCGGCACCCCGGGGCGTCCGACCACGGTGGACGGGTGCCGCCTCGGGGCGACCTCCGCGGGGAATCTCCGTGGAGGTCGTGGTCCGGCCGCCGAGCAGGGTCATGGTCCCATCGTGCCCGGCCGCAGCTCGACGTCGGCGCCGGGCCGGCCGGTGACCCACGGGGAGGCCGAACGGACCACGGTCAGCTGTCTCGGCGACCCTGGAGGAGGCGGCAGCGGTTCCCGCGCCGCACGGGAACCGGTTCGCGCACTCCTTGCGTGTGCCCTGTGGCTGGCCGTAGCGTGCCGCCACATCCCGGCCCGGTGCCGCGGGTGCGGGACGCTGTCGGGCGACGGTCCCAGGAAGCCGCCACCTCCCAGCGCTCGGGGTGGTGATTGGACGCCGCACGGCCGTGCGTGCGCCGCGTCGCTGACGAGAGCAGGCACAGCGTGACGACGAACGAGCTGGTGTACACCCCGGCGACCGAGCTGGTCGGGCGGATCCGATCCGCCGAGCTGTCACCCGTGGAGCTGGTGGACGCCGTGTTCGAGCGTGTCGCCGAGGTCGAGCCGTCGCTGCACGCGTTCATCACCGTCGACGAGGAGGGCGCGCGGCAGCAGGCCCGCGACGCGGAGAAGGCGGTGACGGAGGGGCGGGACCTCGGTCCCCTGCACGGCGTCCCGGTCTCGATCAAGGACCTGTTCGAGACCGCCGGCCTGCGGACGACGAGGGGCTCGAAGTTCTTCGAGGACCACGTCCCGGACTTCGATGGCGTCGCGGTGGAGCGCCTGCGCGCGGCGGGGGCCATCATCATCGGCAAGACGAACACGCCGCACCTCGGTCACAAGGACATGTCCGACAACCTGGTGGCAGAAGCGGCGCGGAATCCGTGGAACCTCAGCCGCACGGCCGGCGGTTCCAGCGGTGGAGCCGCTACCGCCGTCGCGGTGGGCATGGGGCCCATCGCCCTGGGCTCGGACGGTGCCGGATCCATCCGCATCCCGGCGGCGCTGTGCGGGGTCTACGGCATCAAGCCCTCAGCGGGGCGGGTGCCCTTCTGGCCGAATCGCGACTACTGGAGCGCGCGCTCGCACATCGGCCCGATGTCGCGCACGGTGCGGGACGCGGCCCTGATGCTCTCAGTCATGGCCGGGCCCGACCGTCGTGACCCGCTGTCCATCGACAACGCACCGGAGGACTACCTGGCGGCCTGCGCCCACGATCTCACTGGCCTGCGGGTCGCCTGGAGCCCGAACTTCGGGTTCGACTGGGTCGGCCTCGATCCGGAGGTCCGCGCTGCGACGGAGGCGGCGGCGCATCGGTTCAGCGAGCTCGGCTGCTCCGTCGAGGAGGTCGACCCCGGCTGGGCTGACCCATCCGAGTGGCACCGCACCCTCTTCCGGGCGGGCATCGTCGGCAGTTTCGCGGAGCGGGCCAGGGAGCACCCGGAATGGATCGACGACAGCCTGGCCGCGCTGATGGAGGCCGGCAAGGACATCACCATGACGCAGCTCGTGCAGGCGCAGGGGCAGCGCTCGGTGTTCTACGACCAGGCGCGGGCCTTCATGGACGGCTTCGACATCCTGCTGAGTCCCACGATGACCACGGGGGCGTGGCCGTACGACGGTCAGCCGGGAGTCGTCGGAGGGCAGGCCGTGCAGGCCGTCCCGGGTGGCCGCTGGCCGCTGATGTTCCCGGCGAACACGCTGGGCTGGCCGGCGGCCTCGGTGCCCTGCGGCTTCACGTCGGAGGGCCTGCCGATCGGGCTCCAGATCATGACCCCGTGGCACACCGACGCGCTGTGCCTCGCCGCGTCGGCTGCCTTCGAGGCCGTCCAGCCGTGGGCCGGCATCACGCCGGACGTCTGACCTGCCGCGTCCGGGTCCGTCGCACCCCGCCCCTTCCGTCCCGTGCCCTGCGTGGGCGACCATCCGGCCCCGCGACCGAAAGGTGCCCGCCATGACCTGGAAGACCGAGACAGTGACCGGCCCGGACGGGCTGGTGTGCAGCGTGGACCGGTTGGCGTCCGAAGCCGGCGCGGCCGTGCTGCGCGCCGGTGGGAACGCCGTCGACGCGGCGATCGCGGCCAGCGCGGTCCTCACGGTGACGACCCCGCACATGTGCGGGCTCGGGGGTGACCTGTTCGCCCTCGTCGGCGGCCCGGGCACGGGCTCGGCGGAGCCCCTGGTGCTCAATGCCTCCGGCCGTGCCGGGAGCGGGGCCGATCCGGACCGGCTGCGCGCGGAGGGGCACCGGGCCATGCCGCTGCGCGGCGATGTCCGGAGTGCTCCGGTGCCGGGGTGCGTGGACGGTTGGCTCACCCTGCACGGGCGGCTGGGACGGCTCCCCATTGCGGACGTGCTCGCGCCGGCGATCGAGCTCGCGGAGCAGGGGTTCCCCACGTCGCCGCTCCTCGCGTCGGCTCTTCCCCGGTTGGCCGGCGTCACCGGCTGCGACGAGCTCGTCGCGTCCGGGGTCGCGGAGGGTGACCTGCTGCTGCGGCCCGGGCCGGCACGGATGCTGCGCGCCGTGGCGGCCGAGGGACGCGACGGCTTCTACGGCGGGGAGTTCGGGGAGCGGCTGCTGGAGGTGGGGGCGGGGGAGTACACCCCCGACGACCTCGCCGGGCCGCTCGCCGACTGGGTGGACGGACTGGCCATGGACGTCTGGGGTCACCGGGTGTGGACCGTCCCGCCGAACTCGCAGGGCTACCTGGGGCTCGCCGGAGCGGGGATCGCCGAGCGGCTGGGGCTGTCCGCGGACCCCGATGACGCGGCGTGGGCGCACCTGACCGTGGAGGCGGCGCGGCTGGCCGGTTTCGACCGGCCGCAGTGCCTCTTCGACGGCGCGGACGGCGTCCGGCTCATCGCTCCCGGCCGGCTGAACGAGCGGGCCGCGATGTTCGACCCCCAGCGCCCGGCGCGGCTGGGCGATCGCTACCGGGCCGGCGGCACCATCTACCTCTGCGCCTCCGACGGTGAGGGCATGGGCGTCAGCCTCATCCAGTCCAACGCATGGGGGTTCGGTTCCCACGTCGCGGTGCCCGGGACGGGAGTGCTCCTGCACAACCGCGGAATCGGGTTCAGCCTGGAGGAAGGGCACCCGGCCGAGTACCGACCGGGCCGGCGCCCGCCGCACACGCTGGCTCCTGCGGTGGTCACCCGGCCCGACGGCTCCCTGCGCGCGGTTCTCGGCACGATGGGCGGGGACTCGCAGACGCAGGTGGTGCTCCAGATGCTCGCCCGGCTGCTCGTCGCCGGTCAGGACCCGGGCACGGTGCTCAGCGCGCCGCGGTGGGTCCTCGGGGTCGAGAAGGGGACCGGGTTCAACGTCTGGGAACGTCCCGACGCCCACCGCGTCCGCATCGAGGAGCACGCGCCGGAGTCCTGGCGCGAGGGTCTGGAGGAGCGCGGGCACCGGGTCGAGACGGCGGGCAGGGACCTCGTGGGATTCGGCCACGCGCACCTCATCGACTTCCCGCTCGACGGCCCGGCCCGCGGCGCAGCGGACCCGCGGTCGCTGGTCGGCGCAGCGGTGGCCGGCTGACCTCGCTCTCCCGCTAAGGCGCGGGAGCGCGGTGGGGCGGTCAGTTGTAGCCCGGCGCGCGCTCGGTCGGGTTCGCGTCCTCCGCCGAGCACGCCGACCGGAGGTCGGCCAGGAGGGCCTCGACCACCCGGTCATGGCTCGCGGTGACGGTCAGGTGGATCGAGGCGGGTGGCCCCTGGAGACCCATGGCCCACCCCCGGCGTCGCATGTACTTGGCGATCGCGGGGAGGGAGAACACGTCCGAGCCGAAGGCCAGGAGACTGGCGTGCGGGGAACCGAGAACGTGCAGGCCGGGGATCCGGCCGATCCCGGCCAGGATCGAGTCCGACGCCGTCAGCGCGCGCTGGGTCAGGCCGTCGTACCCCTCCCGCCCCAGGTGGGTGAGCGCGGCCCAGGCCGCGGAGATGGCACCGCCGGGCCGGGTGCCGGCCACGTTCGGTGCCGCGTAGTGGCCGCCGGACCAGTCGTCGAAGACGAACGGCTGGTGGGCGAAGTAGGACGGGTCCCGGTAGAGCACGAGTGACGCGCCCTTGGCGGCGTAGCCGAACTTGTGCAGGTCGACGGACATGGAGGACACCCCGGGGACCGTGAAGTCGAAGTCGGGGATGCTCCTGCCGAGATCCCGCACGAACGGCAGGAGCATGCCCCCGACGCACGCGTCCACGTGGAGCGGGATGTCCCGTGCCGCGACGAGCGCAGCCAGTTCGGCCACCGGATCGACGACCCCGTGGGGATAGGACGGGGCGGACGCGACCACGAGGGCCGTGTCGTCCGTTGCGGCGTCCAGCATCCGCCCCGGATCCGCTCGGAGGCTGACCGGGTCCACCGGTACGCGCGTCGTGGTCATCCCGAGCAGGTGAGCCGCTTTGCTGAACGCGGGATGTGCCGACATCGGCAGGACGACCCGCGGTCGGCCGACCGCGGGATGCCGCTCGACCAGCCTGTCGCGTGCGGTCTTGACCGCGAGGAGGATGCTCTCCGACCCGCCGGAGGTCATGCTGCCCGCGGGGGACGGGCAGCCGAGGAGATCGCCGACCATCTCGATCACCTCGCCCTCCATACGGGCCAGGCTCGGGAACGCCGACGGGCTGAGGCCGTTGGTCGAGAAGCCGGCCAGGTACGCCTGCTGGAGCAGGTTCTCGAGCGCCTCGTCGCCGTGGTAGACGTAGGCGAAGGCGCGGCCGTCCCGCCAGGCGATGTCCTCGTCCTGCAGAGCCTCGATCCGGCTGAGGACTGCGGACGCGTCGGCGGCCGACGCCGGGAACGGTGTGCTCATGCGGGTGCCTCCGTCGTCGTCCGTCGTCGGGCTCGGCGCCGACGCTAGACGACATGCCGGAGGGAGCAGGGACCGTCGCGACCCGGCCTGCGTTGACGCGGCGGCTACGTTCGGCCACACCCGACACGGAGGCGGTCATGGATCTCGAGCTTTGCTACATGTCCGCGGTCGAGCAGCGGTCGCTGCTCCGCGCCGGTGAGCTCTCGGCACGCGAGCTGCTGCGCAACTCGCTCGAGCGCATCGAGCAGGTCAACCCCCTCCTCAACGCCGTCGTGACCCTCGACCCGGAGGGGGCGCACCGTCAGGCGGCCGCCGCCGACGAGGCCTTCGCCCACCGTGAGGACCTGCCGCCGCTGCATGGTCTGGTGATGGCGCACAAGGACCTGCTGGCCACGGGGGGCATGCGCACCACCTGGGGCTGCCGGCTGTTCGCCGACCACGTCCCGGCCGCGGATGCGCATGCCGCCGCCCGCATGGCGAAGGCCGGGGCCGTCCGGGTCGGCAAGACCAACGTCCCCGAGTTCGGGCTCGGTTCGCACACCGTCAACCCGGTGTTCGGCAGCACGGGTAATCCCTACGCCCCGGACCGCAGTGCAGGTGGCTCGTCGGGCGGCGCCGCCGCGGCGCTGGCCTCGGGGATGGTCAGTCTCGCGGACGGTGGCGACATGGGTGGTTCCCTTCGCAACCCCGCTTCCTTCTGCAACGTCGTCGGCCTGCGCCCTCCGGCGGGGCGCGTGACCCAGGCTCCCCTGGAGCGGGGGAGCTGGCCCGACCTCGCCGTCCTGGGGCCCATGGGGCGCACGGTTGCGGACACCGCCCTCCTGCACGGCGTGCTCAGCGGCTTCGACGCCGCTGACCCGAACTCGATCCCCGGTACGGGGGAGGAGTTCCTCGCCATCGCCGACGAGCCGCCCCGGGACCACTGGTCCCACCTCCGGGTCGCGTGGACGCCCGACCTCGGCGGCCTGCCTGTCGACCCCGAGGTGGCCGCGGTCCTGGAGCGGGCCGGACTGGCCGCACTGGAGCATCTGGGCACGTCGGTCGGCGACTGGGCGGCTGACTTCCGCGGGGCCGACGCGGCCTTCCACACCATCCGGGCCTGGAGCATCGCAGGCCGGTTCGGGTCGATGTACCGGCAGCACCCGGACGTCCTGGGCGAGAACCTGCGGACCAACGTCGAGGACGGTTTCCGGGTCACCGCGGCCGATCTGTACCGCGCGGTCCAGCAGCAGTCGGCGGTACGGGCGCGCGTGCTCGCGGCGTTCGACCATGCCGACGTGCTGGCCATGCCCACCGTGCAGCTGCCACCGTTCCCCATCGAGTGGGACTGGCCGCACGAGGTGGCGGGTCAGCGGCAGGAGCACTACCTGACCTGGATGCGGTCCTGCTGGTACATCACCCTCACGGGGTTGCCCGCCATCTCGGTGCCCTGCGGGTTCACCGACGACGGCCTCCCCGTTGGCATCCAGCTGGTCGGCAAACCGTACGGCGAGGTGGAACTGCTCCGCGTCGCAGCCTCGTTCGAGCTGGTCGATCCGGCGGGGGCCAGGCGTCCCCCGCTCTGACGGGAGAGGCGGAAAGGGCTGCTCGGGCCGGCACACCCCCACCCCTGCTGTCGGCGTGCTCGAAGGTGTGGGTCCGCAAGCGGATAGGCGTCTCCGAGACGGTGGTGATTATGCCGGACGAGTGATATAAAACCCGCACCGGTCGCTGCGGATGCCGACCGCCCTCACCTCCTTCCCACCGTGTGCACGAGGAGTCCCGTTGAAGGTCGGAGTTCCCAAGGAAGTCAAGGCCCACGAGTTCCGGGTCGCCCTCACCCCGGCCGGTGCGCACGAACTCGTGGCACGCGGTCACGACGTGTACGTGGAGAGCGGTGCCGGCGCCGGCTCCGGCATGGCGGACGAGGAGTACCTCAGCGCGGGCGCGAAGATCCACGACGTCGACGACGTGTGGGCTCAGGCGCAGCTCGTCCTGAAGGTCAAGGAACCCGTGGCCGGTGAGTTCCACCGCATGCGCCGCGGGCAGACCCTCTTCACCTTCCTCCACCTCGCGGCCTCCCGCCCCTGCACCGAGGCGCTGCTGGATTCGGGCATCGACTCGGTCGCCTACGAGACCGTGCAGCGGGCCGACCGTTCGCTGCCGCTGCTGGCCCCGATGTCGGAGGTGGCCGGGCGACTGGCGACCCAGGTCGGGGCGTACCACCTCATGCGGCACGCCGGTGGGGGAGGCGTCCTCATGGGCGGGGTTCCCGGCGTCGCACCCGCGAAGGTGGTGGTGATCGGCGCAGGGGTCGCCGGCCTGAACGCCACCGCGATCGCCGTGGGGATGCACGCCGACGTCGAGCTGCTGGATCTCGACGTCGACCGGCTCCGGGCGGCCGACGCGCTGTACCGGGGGCGCGTGCGAACCACCACGTCGAACGCCTACGAGGTGGCCCGGGCCGTCGCGGGGGCCGACCTCGTCATCGGGGCGGTGCTGATCCCGGGGGCGCGAGCGCCCCGCCTGGTGGACAACGCCCAGGTGGCAGGGATGAAGCCGGGCAGCGTGCTCGTCGACATCTCGATCGACCAGGGGGGTTGCTTCGAGGACTCCCGCCCCACGACGCATGCCGACCCCACCTATCCCGTGCACGGCTCGCTCTTCTACTGCGTCGGCAACATGCCGGGGTCGGTCCCGTCCACGTCCACGCGCGCGCTGACGAACGCGACGCTGCGCTACGTCCTCGCCCTGGCCGACAAGGGCACCCGCCGAGCGGTGGAGGAGGACGCGGAGCTGGCCGCCGGTGTCAGCACCATCGGTGGCGCCCTGGTGTCCTCGGCTGTCGCGGAGGCCCTCTCACTGCCGGCCACCGAGCTCGGTCGAGTGCTGTCCGGGACGTCCACCTAGCGCGGCGACGGCCGGCTGGGCGTGGCCGCGCCTACCTCTTCCGGGGCGGGCTGACCACTTGCTATACCGGACGCCCGGCCAATATAGTGAACCCCACTCCCGTACCCCGGTACGGGCGACCGAAGGACGATCATGAGCCTCAGCACGGTTCGACCGGCGTCTGCCGCCGCGAGCCCCGACCTGCTCGCGCAGAAGGCGATGTTCATCAGGCTGGAGACGGTCCGGCTGAGCCGGATCGCCGGCGCCGGTCACTACTCGGCCGTCTTCTCCGCCGCGGAGTTGCTCGCGGCGCTGTACTACTCCGAGCTGCAGGTCGACCCGGCCAACCCCCGCGACCCTCGGCGCGACCGGTTCGTGCTGAGCAAGGGGCACGCCGCTATCGGCCTCTACCCCGTCCTGGCCGACCTGGGTTTCTTCGACCCGGCCCTGCTGGACGACTACACGCGGCTCGGCAGCGCCTTCGGCGACCACCCCGACATGAAGAAGATCCCCGGCATCGACTTCAGCTCCGGCTCCCTCGGTCACGGGCTGTCCGTCGGGTTCGGCATGGCCATGGCAGGGCGGATGTCGGGCGCGGACTATCGCACGTGGGTCATGCTCGGCGACGGCGAGCTCGCCGAGGGGCAGATCTGGGAGGCGGCCATGTCGGCCGGTCACTACCGGCTCGGGCGGCTGCGGGCGCTCGTGGACGCCAACCAGCTGGGCATCGACGGCTTCACCCGGGACGTGATGACGGTGGAGCCGATCGCGCAGCGGTTCGAGTCGTTCGGCTGGGCGACCCACCGCATCGACGGGCACGACATCCCCAGCATCCTGGCCGCCTTCGCTAGCCTGCCGGACGCCGACGACGGGCGACCGCAATGCATCATCGCCGACACGGTCAAGGGCCGCGGTGTGCGCCGGATGGAGCTGAGTCCCGACTGGCACGTCGGAAACCTCGTCGGCGCCGACTACGACGACGTCGTCGCGGAGCTGTCGGCCGGCCTCTCGAGCGGCGGTGACCCCCGATGAGTGAGTGGCAGGACCAGTCGGAGATCTTCAACGGCACGGCCGACACCGGGCTCAAGGACGTCAGGTCCGCCGACGGCAACGACCGGCGCGGGACCACCGCCTTCGTCTTCGGCGACGAGCTCGCCGACATCGCCGACCACGACCCACGCGTCGCGGTGCTCACCGCCGACCTGGCGCGGTCGAACCGTGCCGTGGACTTCCAGGGGCGCCACCCCGAGCGGTTCGTCAACGTGGGGATCGCCGAGAAGAACATGATCACCGCGGCCGCGGGGATGGCCTCGTGCGGGTACGTCCCCTTCGCCGCCACCTTCGCCTCGTTCGCCGCGCTGCTGGGCTGCGAGCAGATCCGGACCGACTGCGCGTACCCGCGGCTGCCGGTCCGCATCGTCGGCCACCACTCCGGCATGTCGATGGGCTTCTACGGCACCAGCCACCACAGCCTCGAAGACCTCGGCATCATGCGGACGATCGCGGATCTCACCGTCGTGTGCGTCACGGACGAGAACCACCTCCGCGCCGTGCTGCGGGCGTCGATGGACCATCCCGGCGCCATGTACCTGCGCCTCGGCCGAGGACGTGACCCCGAGGTCTACCCCACCGTCCCGGAGATCACCTTCGGCCGCTCCATCCGGTTGCGGGAGGGGAGCGATCTCACGATCTTCGCGACGGGCTCCACCGTCCGTCCGGCACTCGATGCCGCCGCCCTGCTCGCCGACGACGGGTTCTCCACGCGCGTCGTCGACATGTTCACGGTCAGCCCGCTGGACAAGGACGAGGTCGTGTCCTCGGCCGCGGCCACCGGTGCCGTCCTCACCGTGGAGGAGCACAACATCACCAACGGCCTCGGGACGGCGGTCGCGGAAACGCTGTTCGAGGCCGGGGTGTCCGGGTCGCGGTTCAAGCGCCTCGGCGTCCCCGACGAGCATGTGCTCCTGGGACCGCCCGCCGCCCTCTACGCGCACTACCAGCTCGATGCGACGGGCATCGCCACTCAAGCGAAAGAGTTGATGAGATGACGCAGGTTCTCGCCGCCCGGACGGCTGATGCCGCCCTCCGTGCCCGGGCCAGTTCGGTGATCCCCGGTGGCATGTACGGGCACATGAACGTGGCCGGCATGCCCGACGCCTACCCGCAGTTCATGACCGCCGGCGAGGGGAGCCGGCTGTGGGACGCCGACGGGAACGAGTACATCGACTTCATGTGCGGCTGGGGTCCGGTTGTCCTCGGCCGGAAGCACCCGGCTGTCGAGGCCGCGGTGCGTGCGCAGCTGGACACCGGGGACCTGCTCAACGGGCCGTCACCGGTGATGGTGGACCTCGCCGAGCTGCTCGTCGACATGGTCCCGCACGCGGACTGGGCCATGCTGGCGAAGAACGGCACCGATGCCACGACTGCCTGCGTCACGATCGCCCGGGCGTCCACGGGACGGCGGAAGATCCTCATCGCCGACGGCGCGTACCACGGCGCGATCCCGTGGTGCACCCCCAAGGCCGGGGGAGTCCTGGCCGAGGACCGCGCCCACCTGGGCTATTTCGAGTACAACGACGTCGCGTCGTTGGAGGCCGCCGTCGCCGAGGCGGGGAACGACCTGGCCGGCATCATCGTTGCGCCGGCCCGTCAGGGACTGGCCAGTGACCAGCAGATGGGAAGCGTCGAGTTCGCCCGTGCGGTCCGGGCCATCTGCGACCGCACGGGAGCGGTCATGATCCTCGACGACGTGCGGTGCGGCTTCCGCCTGGACCTGGGTGGCAGCTGGGAGCCGTACGGCGTCCAGCCCGATCTGGCCGCCTGGTCCAAGGCGATCGCCAACGGGTACTCGCTCGCCGCGATCACCGGCAGGGACAGCCTCCGCCAGGGCGCGACGAGCGTCTACGTCACCGGTTCGTTCTGGTACTCGGCCGTGTCCATGGCGGCGTCGGTCGCCACGCTGACCGTGCTGCGGGACACCGACGCCCTCGCCCGGATGGCGGATGCGGGGCAGTACCTGCGTGAGGGGCTGACCGCCCAGGCGGCGGCGCACGGCTTCGCCGCGCGGCAGACCGGGCCGGTCCAGATGCCGCTGATGCGCTTCGCCGACGACACCGCCGACTCCACGCTGGCCCGGATCTGGACCAACGAGGCCGTCAAGCGCGGGGTGTACCTCCACCCGGTGCACAACTGGTTCGTCTGCGCCGCCCACACCAGGGCGGACATCCACCAGGCGCTGGAGCGCACCGACGACGCATTCGCCGAGCTCAGCCGCCTCGTGGGCTAGTCCGACCGGGCCCGGCCCGGTCCCGGGCGCCCGGCGGCCCGGCCAACTGAACGAAGACCCGAGATCCAGGCGGGCGTCCCGGTCCGCGGGCAACCCGACCGCCCCGGCACGAGGATGGCGAGCAGAGATGGTCCCCGACCCCGAACGACGTGCGGCCGCCGGCAGCCTGATCGAGTACGGACGGCGGCTGAACCCCGACGGATTGGCGGTGGGTCCGGCCGGGAACCTCAGCGTGCGCCTCGGCGACGTCGTCGCGATCACCCCGTCGCAGATCCGCTACGAGGAGATCACTCCCGAGTCGATCTGCTTCGTGACCCTCGACGGCGAACACGTCGGGGGGCAGGGCAAGCTCTCGGCGGAGACGCCCATGCACCTGTCCGTCTACCGGGACACGGATGCGGCCGCGATCGTGCACACGCACTCCCCGCGCGCGGTCGCGGCCTCGACAGTGGTGGACGAACTCCCGGCCGTGCACTACTGCGTCCTGCGCGCCGGTGGTGGCCCGACGATCCGCGTCGCGCCGTACGAACGGTTCGGATCCGATGCGCTGGCGAGGGTGGCGTTGGAAGGCCTGGCGGACCGGACGGCGGTCCTCCTGCAGAACCACGGGGCCATCACCTATGGGCCCGACCTCGCCGAAGCCTACGAGCGGGCACAGCTCGTCGAGTGGCTGGCGGACGTGTACCTGGCCGCGCGCGGGTTGGGGGCGCCGCGCATCCTGACCCCCGAGGAGCTGGGCGAGGTCGCGTCGGAGTCCGCTCGTCGGAGGTACGGCGGAGCGAAGGCGGCGAGCCGGTGATCGGGGACGGCCACGGCGGGCTGCCGGCGTACGACGCCCTGCCGCGGGACGATGCCGGCGCACCAGTCGGGTGGGGCGTCTTCGGCCCGGGGGACGCCGTCGGCCGCATGAACCTGCAGTCGACCGGAGCGGTCGCGGCCGCCGCGCGTTCGGTGGAACGAGGGGCGGTCTTCCCGCTGAACGCGCCGCACGACCTCTTCACCCCGCCGCTGTTCGGCCGCGGGAGGATCCGGCACACCCGGCTTCCCGTCGCCGGTGGGGCGGCCTTCGATGACGTGTACGACAACTACTACCCGCAGGCGTCGAGCCAGTGGGATGCGCTGGCGCACGAGGCGTACCGACCCGACGCGTTCTACCAGGGCGTCTCGGCGGCGGAGATCGCCCGGGGGGAACGCAACGGCATCGAGGCGTGGGCGCAGCGGGGCATCGCCGGCCGGGGGGTCCTGCTGGACGTGTCCCGGACGCTGGCCGCGGCGGGCCGGCCCCTCGACCCCGGGAGCAGCACCCCGCTGACGGTGGCGGACCTGGAGCTCACCCGGAGCGAAGCGGGCATCGAGTTCCGGCCTGGTGACGTCGTGCTCATCCGCACCGGGTTCGTGGAGTGGTACCAGCGGCAGGACCAGACCGCTCGGATCGCGATGTCCCGCCCGGGTGGGCTGACGGCCGCGGGCATCGAGCACACGGAGGCGATGGCGCGGTACGTCTGGGACAGCGGAGCGGCCGCCTTCGCCAGCGACGCGCCGGGGCTTGAGGTGTGGCCACCGGACCCCCGCCCTGAGGCGGCCCCCTTCGGCTACCTGCACCGGGTCCTGATCGGACAGTTCGGCCTGGCGGTCGGCGAGCTGTGGTGGCTGGCCGATCTCGCGGACGACTGCGCCGCCGACGGACGGTACGACTTCCTGTTCTGCAGCGCTCCGGTGAACGTGCCCGGCGGCATCGGCTCCCCGGCCAACGCCGTGGCGATCAAGTGAGGAGGACGGGCATGTCCACGAACGGCGAAACACCGTCGATGACGCACGAGGGCGGCACACCCGATGCGCCGCGGGTCGCCTGCGTGGGGATCTACATCCTCGACGTCCTGGGCCGGGCCATCGACGAGCTCCCGACGACCCAGCGGTCGCTGATCATCGACGAGATCCGGATGACCGTGGCCGGCACGGCCGGGGGAACGGCCGTCGACCTCGCCCGCCTGGGCGCCGACGTCCTGGCCGTGGGCGCCGTGGGACAGGACAGCGTGGGTGCGTTCGTGCGGACCGTGCTGCAGCAGGAGGGCGTGGACGTCAGCGGCCTGGTGGTCAAGCCGGGCGTGCCGACCTCGGCCACCATGCTCCCGATCAGCAGCGCCGGTGTCCGTCCCGCCTGGCACGTGCGCGGGGCGAATGCGGAGCTGGGCCCGGCGGACCTGCCGTGGGACGCCCTCGCCCGTGTCGACGTCCTGCACTACGGCGGGGTCTCCGCGTTGCCCGGGCTGGACGGCGACCCCTCCTGCGAGCTGCTGTCCTTCGCCCGGGCGCACGGCGCCCTCACGACTGCCGACTGTCTGGGCGTCAAGCGCCCCGACGCGCTGGAGCTGTTCGCCGCCTCGCTGCAGCACGTCGACGTCTTCATGCCCAACCGGGACGAGGTCGCGCTGCTGACCGGCGTCTCCTCGCCGTACGACGGGGCCCGGGCCATCCTCGACCTCGGCCCGCGGGCGGTGCTCGTGAAGCTGGACGCCGAGGGATGCTTCGGGGTCACCGCGGAGGGCGAGTTCTCCCTCCCCGCCATCCCCGGGCCGATCGTGGACTCTACCGGCTGCGGCGACGCCTTCTGCGCCGGCGTGATCCGCGGGTTGTCCCTCGGATGGCCGTTGGAGAAGGCGGCGGAGCTCGGCATCGCGTCGGGCACCCTGACCGCGGGGGGCCTCGGCTCCGACGCCGGCCTGCGGGATCTGGACTCGACCCTCGCCTTCCTCGACGGGCACCGCGGCACCCGCTCCCGGTGACCCGTGGCGCACGGCAGGCCCACGGAGGCGGCCACGTCGCAACCGAACCCAGCCCGACGACGAGCGGAGCGACCATGCAGAGCGATAGCGGTACCCGAGGCAGGACACGTCTGGCCGGACTGGCCGACGACGTCGAGATCCACCGGGACGAGTGGGGCATCCCGCACGTCCGAGCGCGCTCCTCGGACGACCTCTTCTTCGCCCAGGGGTACGTCCACGCGCAGGATCGGCTGTTCCAGATGGACGCCGCTCGGCGGAAGATGGAGGGGCGCTGGGCGGAGTGGGTGGGGCCGGAGGGGGTCGCGGCCGACGTCCTCGCGCGCCGGCTGGGGGTGCCGGCCGCGTGCCGGCGCGACTACGACGTCCTGGCCGCAGAGGCGCGGGAGATGCTCACCGCCTACGCGGCAGGGGTCAACGCGTACCTGGGGGGCGTCGACCGGCTGCCCCTGGAGTACGGACTGCTCGACGTCGAGCCCGAGCGCTGGGAGCCGTGGCACAGCATCGCCGCGATGCGGCAACGCGGCTATCTGATGGGGTCGGTCTGGTTCAAGCTCTGGCGGGCCGCGGCGCTGCGCGCCATCGGTCCCGGCGAGGTCGGTCTGCTGCGGTACGACGACGGCGGCACGGACCGGCTCTGCATCCCGCCCGGCGCCGACGCGCAGCGCTGGGTCGCCCTGCTCGAGACGCTCGCCCCGGCCATCGAAGCCGTGGCCGGGCTGGCGGGTCCGGACGCCACCGGCGGGGGAAGCAACAACTGGGCGGTGTCCGGCACGCGCACGTCCACCGGCCGCCCGCTGCTGGCCGGCGACCCGCACCGTGCGTTCGAGATGCCGGGGATGTACACGCAGACCCACCTGGCGTGCGACCAGTTCGACGCCATCGGGCTCACCGTTCCGGGGGTGCCGGCCTTCCCCCATTTCGCCCACAACGGCTCGGTGGCCTGGTCGGTGACCCACGCCTTCGCCGACATCCACGACCTGTACGTCGAGCAGTTCGCATCCGATGGCTCCAGGTACCGGTTCCAGGACGGCTGGCGCCCGACGCGCACCCGCTCCGAGCGCATCCTCGTCGAGGGCGGCGATCCGGTGGACGTACGCGTCGTCGAGACCCATCACGGCCCGGTCGTCGCGGGGGATCCCGCGGATGGTGCCGCGCTGACGCTGCGGTCGGTGCAGTTCGCCGAGACCGATCGATCGTTCGACTGCCTGCTGCCGATGCTCCGGTCGCGCACCTCCGCAGAGCTGTTCGAGGCATGCCGTGGCTGGGGGCTGATCGACCACAACCTCGTGGCGGCGGACACTGCCGGCAGCATCGGGCACCTGGTGCGGGCCGTCGTCCCGAAGCGGCCCCGGCTCAACGGCTGGCTGCCGGTCCCCGGCTGGACCGGGGAGTACGAGTGGGACGGGATGATCCCGTGGGAGTCGATGCCACGGACGTCGGACCCTGCCCGGGGCTACATCGTCACGGCCAACAACCGCGTGGTCGCCGACTCCGGGGAGGGGGACTACCTCATGACCGATTGCCATCCCTCCTACCGCGCCCGCCGGGTCGAGGAGCGGCTGGCCGGCCTCCCCGAGGCGACCGTCGAGGACATGCGGGACATCCACGGAGACGTGCGGAGCCTGAGCGCTCCGGTGTTCCAGCGGGCGCTCGCGGCGACGGAGGTTCCCGACGACCGGTGCGCCGATCTCCGCGATCTCATCGTCGGCTGGGACGCCGAGCTGAGCGCGACCTCGGTGGCCGCATCCGCCTACACGTCGTTCCGCTGGGCGCTGGCCGAGGTGCTGACCGAGCGGTCCGGGCTGGACCGGGCGGCTGCTGATCCGCTGGTCGTCGCACTGCCGCCCGGAGTGGACGTCCGGAACCAGCTCTGGTGGACGCTGCCCGGGCTGCTGCGCGCGGACGACACCTCGCTCCTGGGCGGGTGGACCTGGGAGCAGGCGATCATCGAGGCGCTGGGTCGCACGGCAGCTCTCGTGGAGGCCGAGCCGTGGGGCCAGCGGCACCCGGCCACGATGGTCCATCCGCTGGCGAGCGCGTTCCCCGGCGCCGCCGGCCGGCTCGCTCCACCTGGGGCTGCGGTGGGTGGGGACAACGACACAGTGCTGGCCAACGGCTGCCTGTCGGCGTCCGGAACGCGTGCGGTGTACGGGGCCGTGGCGCGGTACGTCTTCGACGTGGGGGCCTGGGACAACAGCTCCTGGGTGGTCCTCACCGGAGCCTCCGGTGACCCGGATGACGAGCACTACCTGGACCAGCACCGCTCCTGGGCCGCGTGCGAGATGGTCCCCATGCGCTACGACTGGCCCACCATCGCGTCCCTGGGGCAGTTGGCGGTGCTGCGCCCGGCGGCCGACGAGGAGGCCGCCGGGGCGAGGTAGGCCCCGTCCGGACCGACCGCCGGCGGGCCGACCGGGTGCGGTGGTCGGTCCGCCGGCGTCTCAGCGTCTCAGCGCGTCGGGGGGCGCAGGTGCGCCCACGGTCGGGCGCTCTCCACCACGGCGGCCAACCGGAGGACGTCGGAGTCGGCCCACCACGGGCCCACGATCTGGACGCCGGTGGGAAGGCCGTCCGCGCCGAATCCCGACGGCACGGAGGCGGCGGGGTGCCCGGTCAGGTTGAAGGGATAGACGTAGGCGTTCCAGCCCTTCATCAGCCGTGGTTCCTGGCCCTCCGCGTTGTCCACCGCGGCCGGGGCCGTCGTCGGCAGCGTCGGCGTGAGCAGGAAGTCGACCTGATCGAACAGCGCCTGCACGCCGCGGTAGAGGGCGCTCCGCGCGAGGCCCGCCGTCCGGTAGTCGCGCACCGTGTAGTTGCTGCCCCCCTCGATGTATTCGATCAGGCTGGGGTCCAGCCGGTCGCCGTACTCGGCCCGGAACGGGCCGTAGGCGACGAACTGGTGGGCGAGGTAGAGCACGCGGGCGGCGTGGGCGGCCCAGTCCAGGCCGTCCCCGACCTCGTCGACCTGTGCGCCGCGGTCTGCGAGCGACGCGAGCGTCGCGAGCGTCTGCTCCTGCACGTCGTCGGCCACCGTGGTGTTGGACATCCGCGGGATGTAGCCGATGCGGACCCCGGAGAGGTCGTCGCCGATCAGCTGAGGCATGCGACGCGCTCGACCACGACCGAGCGACCACGGATCGATGGTCGTCGGCCCGGCCAGGGAGTCCATCATCAGAGCCGCGTCGGCGACGGTGCGCGTCAGCGGGCCCGCCGCCGCGTAATTGCTGAACACATCGCTGGCCTGCTCGTAGGGCACTGCCCCGTTCGTCGGCTTCAGGCCGACGACCCCGCACGCTGCTGCGGGGATCCGGATCGATCCGGCGCCGTCCGTGCCGAGTCCGAGGGGGCCGAAACCGGCCGCGACGGCGGCCGCGGCTCCACCGCTGGATCCACCGGCCGCACGATCGAGATCCCAGGGGTTGCGGGTCACCCCGAACACGGGGCTGTCGGTCACCCCCTTGTGGCCGAACTCGGGGGTCGTCGACTTCCCGACCATGATCGCGCCGGCGGAGTTCAGCCTCTGGACCAGCACGTCGTCGTGGTCGGGAACGTTGTCGGCGTACACCACGGAGCCGTAAGCCGTCCGGACTCCCGTGGTGGCGAACAGGTCCTTGATGTTGACCGGCACGCCGTGGAGGGGACCGAGCTCCGCACCGTCGACGACCGCCTGCTCGGCGCGTCGTGCCGCCGCGCAGGCAGCCTCCGCCGTCACCGTGGCGAAGGCGTTGATCTCCCCTCCGCTCGTGTCGATGGCCCTCAGCACGCGGCCCACGTACTCGACGGGGGACAGTTCCTTGCTCCGGATCAGGGCCGCTGCCCTCGTCGCCGGCAGGAAGAGCAGGTCATCGTCGCTCATGAGCAGGTCCACGTCCTTCTCGAAAGGGGCACAGGTGGGGGGCGGCCGGGCCTGCGGCCGAGGATCGACCGCGTGCCCGGCGGGATCTCTGCGGCGGTGGAGGCGCGGACGGGACGGTCCGTCACCGGGCTACGAACGAGGGAAACTGCTGCAGATCGAACGTTCGTAATAAAAAGACGATCGTTGGTGGCCGCGTGGCGGCGAGATTAGCAGCATGTCCACGCTGCGAACAGATCCCGCGCCGCCCTGAGACCCAAAGGCGACGAGTCGGCTCGTCCCAGCGACGCGGCGGCGTCCACGGCATGGTGCGGCTTCGAAATTTCTTGTCGATCGCTCTTTCTTATTTCGGCCGCTCGCTGCAAGATGACCCGCATCCAGACCGTCGGTGATGATCTCCATCACATCTTGGTCGGGGTGCTGTCCCCCGCGAGGAAGGACGACCGTGTCGCTGCTGGACGTTCGTGATTTCACCGTCGATCTCGACGGTGAGGACGCGCCGATCTCACTCGTCCGCGAGCTCTCCTTCGCCGTGGAGCGGGGGGAGTTCCTGTGCATCGTCGGGGAGTCCGGGAGCGGCAAGACCGTGGCGGCGCTCTCGCTCATGCGGCTGCTGGAGTTCACCGCTCCCACCGCCCAGACCGGGCAGGCCCTCCTCGACGGCGACGACCTGGTCGCGGCCGGCCAGGAGCAGATGGCGACGCTGCGCGGCCGCAAGATCGCCATGATCTTCCAGGAGGCGATGGAGGCCCTGAACCCGACGAAGGTCGTCGGTGCGCAGCTGATCGAGGCCGTCCAACAGCATCCTGAGGGACTGCTGGCGTCGACCGGGTCGAACCGACGCGGAATCGCCGACGCCGCCCGGACGAAGGCGGTCGACCTCCTCAGGCAGGTGGGCATCCCGGACCCGGTCGGCTGCATGGACAAGTACCCGCACCAGCTGTCCGGCGGCATGCAGCAACGGGCCATGATCGCCATGGCGCTGATGTGCGACCCCGAGCTGCTCATCGCGGACGAGCCGACCACCGCGCTCGACGTCACGATCCAGGCGGAGATCCTCACCCTGCTCGTGCGGCTGCAGCGCGAGCGCGGCATGGCCTGCATCCTGATCACGCACGACATGGGCGTCGCAGCCGAGATCGCCGATCGGGTGGCGGTCATGTACTCCGGCCGCCTCGTCGAGATCGGCGCCGTCCAGGAGATCCTGTCCAGGCCCCGCCACCCCTACACCCGGGCTCTCCTGGAGTGCGTGCCGCGCGTCGGGCTCATCGCCCAGAAGGAACTGAAGACCATCCCCGGCTCGGTGCCCCACCCGGGCATGCAGTTGCCGGGTTGCCGGTTCGCGCCCCGGTGCCCCCACGCGTCCGAGCAGTGCACGTCCACCGAGCCGGCGCTCGCCCCGGTGCCGCTGCAGATCGCTGTCGGCGTCGGCGTCGGTGCCGGTGCTGGTGTCGGTGCCGCGGCACTCCGGACGAGCGACCGGCTCGTCGCGTGCTGGCACCCGGAGGCCACCGCCCCACCAGGGGACGTGGAGGAATCGGCCCAGCTCGACGACGAACTGGCAGCAGCCTCCGGGCCGGCGGAGCCCTACCTGGTGCTCGAAGGCGTGTCCAAGCGGTATGCGTCGAGCGCTCGTCGCGAGTCCCTCGGCTCGGGTCGCGGTGGCGGTGGCGTGCTCGCCGTCGACTCCGCGACGGTCTCGATCGCCCGAGGTGAGTTCTTCGGCCTGGTGGGTGAGAGCGGATCCGGGAAGAGCACCCTCGGTCGGCTCATCGCCAAGCTCGAGGCGCCGACGAGCGGTTCGATCCAGGTCGGCGACGTCTCCGTGGAGCAGCTCCGGGGCCGCAAGCGGATCCACAGCTTCCGGCGCGACGTCCAGATCGTCTTCCAGGACACGACCGGGTCGCTGGACCCCCGGCAGACGATCGGTCGCTCGGTGAGCGAGCCGCTCCGCTCGCTGACCGACGTCCGGGGGGAAGCGCTCGACGCCCGCGCCAGGGAGCTGCTCGAGACCGTCGGCCTACCGCTGGACTACTTCCACAAGATGCCGTCGGAGCTCTCGGGCGGGCAGCGGCAGCGCGTCGCCATCGCCCGCGCGATCGCCTCCGACCCCCGGCTGGTGGTCGCCGACGAGCCGACGTCGGCGCTCGACGTCTCCGTGCAGGGCCAGATCGTCAACGTGCTGCGGCGTCTGCAGCGGGAGCTGGGCCTGACCTACGTGTTCATCACCCACAACCTGAGCCTCGTGCTCTCGGTGGCCGACCGGATCGGGGTGATGTACCTCGGCGCCCTGGTCGAGATAGCCGATGCGGCGACGCTCGTCCGTGCACCCGCGCACCCGTACACCCAGGTGCTGCTTCGCGCGAACCCGGACCCGCACAACCCTCGGCGCCGGTCGCCCGATGCGCCCGAGGGTCAGAACCTCGGCCTGGACGCCGAAACCGCCCTCGTCGACCGGACGCAGGGATGCCGGTTCCGGGACAGGTGCCCTCGACGCCAGGCGCGGTGCGACGTCGAGTCCCCCCCGCTCACCGAGAAGCAGCCGGGCCAGTTCGCGGCCTGCCACTTCCCGCTCGTCTCCTGATCCAGCACATCTCGCACTGCCCACCACCACCGATGTCCGCAGTTACCCGAGACAAGGAATGACATGAGAACTCGAAGCTCGTTCCACGGAAAGCGCCCACTCCGGTCGTCGCGGCTACGTCTCGCCGTCGCGGGCACGGCACTGGCGATGGGGCTCGCGGGCTGCGGCTCGGAGGCAGGGGGAGAGGGTGACCCCGCCGCGGCCGAAGGCTCCTCGACGCCAGTCGAGGGCGGCACCATCATCGCCGCGTTGGCCGGTGACCCGCAGAGCCTCGACGTGGCGCAGAACAGCGGCGCGCTCACGATCTACGCGGGGCAGAACGTCTTCGAGCAACTGTTCGCGTACGACGCGGAACTGGTTCCCCGTCCCATGCTCGCCGAGGACCACACCATGTCCGACGACGGGCTGACGTACACGATCCCGCTGCGCGACGGGATCACGTTCCACGACGGCCAGCCGATGACCGCGGACGACGTCGTGGCGAGCCTCGAGCGCTGGATGGTCGTATCCGGCCCCGGCAAGCTGGTTGCGCAGGACATCGCCTCGGTCACCGCGACGGACGACTCGACGGTGGAGATCGTCCTCAACAAGCCCCGCTACTCGCTGATCAGCGACCTGGCGGCGTACGTCCAGGCCGCGATCATCGTTCCGGCCGAGATCGCCGAGGCCGCCGGCGACCAGCCGATGTCCGACGACCAGATCATCGGAACCGGTCCGTACAAGCTGGCCGAGTACACCCACGGTCAGCGGATCGTGCTGGAGAAGAACCCTGACTACTCGTCCCTCGAGGAGGAATGGGGCGGATTCGCCGGCGCCAAGGAGGCGTACGCCGACGCGATCGAGTTCCGCTTCGTCGCGGACCCGACCCAGCAGCTCAACGGCCTGCAGACCGGGCAGTTCCACTGGGCCCAGTCGGTCAGTCCGGACCAGTACGACGCCATCAAGGACAATCCGGCGCTCGACGTGCAGGTGACCGACACCGGTCTGGTCAGCACGGTGCTGCTCAACCACGACCCGGCGTCCCCGTTCAGCGACCTCCGGGCGCGGCAGGCCATGAACATGCTGATCGACAAGGAGGCCATGTCGAGGGCGGCCTTCGGTCCCGAGATCCTTTGGACGCCGCTGAGCGGTTCGTTCGCCTTCGAGATCAACAAGCCGATGTACTCCGACGCCGGCAGCGAGGTCTACGAGACCTACGACCCCGAGCAGGCGAAGGAGCTGTTCGCCGAGGCGGGGGTGACCGCGAACACGCCGATCCGCATCGCGACGACCCAGACCTACGAGAAGTACTTCCAGATGGCCGTCGTCATGCAGGCCGAGCTGGAGGAGATCGGCCTCACCGCGCAGGTCGACGTCTTCGACTTCCCGACCATGATCGACAGGCTCACCTCCGCCCCGACCTCGTGGGACATCAGCATGACCGGTTTCAGCGGGATCCCCGGAGCGCCCAGCCAGGTCAACTACCTCACGCCGACCTGGCCCGGCGGGTACAAGTCGCCGAAGATGGACGCCCTCCTGGCCGAGTACAACCAGGCCACGAGCGCTGACGAGGCCCACGACGTCGTCGACCAGATCCAGCAGACCGTGTGGGACGAGCTCCCGGTCATCCCCATCTCGCCGAACAAGAGCCTGCAGGTCTCAAGCGCGGATCTGAAGAACCTGTCCACCTTCAGGCCCGGAATCCTCTGGAACGCCTGGCTCGCCGAGTAGGTCCCGCGACGGAGGAGTGAAGGGAGCGACAGGTGGCTGGTCTGGTCCTCAGACGGATCCGGGATCTCGTGATCGTCTTGTTTCTGGTGGGAACGGCGATGTTCTTCATCATCCACCTGATCCCGGGCAACCCGGCGATCGCGTTGCTGGGTCCGTACGCAACGCAGGAACAGATCGCGGACCTCACGGCATCGCTGGGACTGGACCAGCCACTGGTCACCCAGTACGTCACCTGGCTCCGGAATGTCGTCCAAGGCGACATGGGAACGTCGATCATCTTCGCGCAGCCCGTGCTCCCCGTGATCCTCGATCACCTCACGCCGACGATCCTGCTGGCGCTGGGGAGCACGGTCATCAGTGCCGTGATCGCCGTCCCGCTGGCGATCCACGCGGCTGCGAAACCGCGGTCGCTCTGGGCCCGGATGGTGACGCCGGTCACTGCCTTCGGGCTCGCCATGCCCTCGTTCTGGCTGGCGCTGGTCCTGGTCCTGGTGTTCGGCGTCATCTTCCGGCTGCTGCCGACCAGCGGGTACGTCGACTTCTCGACCGATCCGGCGGAGGCGATCAAGTACCTCATCCTCCCGATCGTGGTCCTGGTCTCGCACCAGGCCGCGCTGTTCGTCGCGACTCTCCGGGAGAGCATGTCCGGTGAGCTGCTGAGCCTCTACCTGCGCTCTGCGCGGGCCAAGGGCGTCAAGGAGCGGGGAGTGCTCTACCGGCACGCGCTCCCCAACGCGCTGCTGCCCGCCATCACTGTCATCGGCAGCAGTTTCGGCAACGTTCTGGGCGGGGTGGTCGTCATCGAAACCGTGTTCTCGATCCCGGGGTGGGGCCAGCTGCTCTACAACGGGATCACGTCACGTGACTACCAGCTGATCATCGGGGTCACCCTGATGATCGCCGTGGTCTACGTCGTCGTGAACCTCATCGCCGACCTGCTCTACCTGGTCGCCGACCCGCGGGTGCGCGTCCGATGAGCGTCGAAGCGGTGCTCGTGAGAAACGAGGAGCCCGGGGTCGTCGACGACCAGGGCCCTCGGAAGCGCGGGCGGATGAGCGGCTGGCGGCGTGGGCTGGGGGGGCTGTGGCAGCGCGACGCACCGGCCATCGTCTGGGGGGCCGTCCTCCTGTTTATGATCCTCGTGTCGGCGATCGGTCCGTTCTTCCTGCCGTCGCCCGATGCCATCGAGCCGGCCAACCGGCTGATGCCACCGTCGATGGCGCACCCGTTCGGCACCGACGAGTACGGCCGCGACCTGCTGTCCCGCGTCGTCTCCGCGGGTCGGGTCTCGCTCGGACTGGGCGTTCTGATCACGTTCGTCGCGGTGCTGATGGGCACCCTCGTCGGCTCGATCGCCGGCTTCTACGAACGGTCCGCCGGGGTGCTGATGCGGCTCATGGACGCGTTGATGGCCTTTCCGGCGATCGTGCTCGCGATCGCACTCGTCATCTCCCTGCGGTCGGGGATCTGGAGCGAGATCATCGCCCTCGGAGTTGTCTTCATCCCCTACGTCGCCCGGGTGGTGCGCAGCCGCGTCCTCACCCTGCGGGAACGCGGGTACGTCACCGCGGCACGCGCGGCGGGCGTCTCGGGGCCGAAGATCCTGCTCACCCACATCCTGCCGAACGCGGCGCCGGCGATTCTCGTGCAGGCGGTGTTCGTCTACGCCTCGGCGCTGCTCGCCGATGCCGCGCTCAGCTTCCTCGGCCTGGGCGTCCAGCCCCCCACGCCGACCTGGGGGAACATGATCGGCGAAGCGCGCACTTTCATCACGCTCGCGCCCGGCTTCATGATCTTCCCCGGTCTCGCCATCGTGATCAGCGTGATGGCGCTCAACATGGTCGGCGAAGGGGCGCGTGGCCTCATCGACCAGCGTGCCCGGGCGGTGCTCGAGCTGGAGCGGGTGCGGAAGAGGCAGGCCAAGGAAGAACGCCGCCGACGCGCCGCGCAGGGTTCCGTCATCGACTAGCGGCAGGTCCAGCAGCCGCCGCGGCCGGACCGCCGCGCGGCACAGACGAGAGGAGTGTGCGTGAGCGGCAACGAGTTGTGGGCGACGTCGGCGACAGAGCTGGCAGGGATGATTCGGTCGAAGTCCGTCTCGCCGGTCGAGATCCTCGACTCGGTCCTGGACCGGATGGACACCGTCGAGCCGACGGTCCACGCCTTCATCACCGTCACCGACGACCTGGCGCGGAGCGAGGCGGCTGCCGCGACGGAGCGGGCCCAGCGTGGCGAGCTGGTCAGTGCCATGGACGGCATCCCCTACTCGATCAAGGACCTGGAGAACACCGCGGGAATCCGGACCACCTTCGGGTCGATGTTCTTCACCGACAACGTTCCTGACACGGACAGCGTGGTCGCCGGCCGGCTGCGCTCGAGCGGTGGCGTGCTGCTCGGCAAGACGAACACGCCCCACTTCGGTTACAAGGACATGGCGGACAATCTCGTCGCCGAGACAACCGTCAACCCCTGGAACATGACCCGCACGGTCGGTGGTTCCTCCGGTGGTGCCGCTGCGGCCGTGACCGCAGGGGTGGGCCCGCTGGCGCAAGGATCGGACGGGGCCGGGTCCATCCGCATCCCGGCGGCCCTGTGCGGCGTCGTCGGCTTCAAGCCGTCGTTCGGTCGGATCCCGGTGCACCCGGGCCGCGAGTACTGGTCCCACCGCACGCACAACGGCCCTCTTACCCGCACCGTCGCCGACGCCGCGCTCATGACCGCGGTGATGGCCGGCAACGACGACCGCGACGCCTTGTCGCTCACCTCCGACCTCGAGGCATTCACGCCGCTGCCGCCGTCGGAGCGTCCGCTCGCCGGCCGCAAGATCCGGTGGAGCCCAGACCTGGGATACGGGATCGTCAGTGCAGAGGTGGCAAGCATCGTCGCGGGCGCGGTGCGGTCGCTGGAGGAGCTCGGCTGCTGGGTCGAGGAGAAGGCCCCCGGATGGGACGACCCCAGCAGCTTCCACCGAGTCATCTACACCAGCCAGATCGCCGCCGGGATCGGGCCGCTCGCCGACCGTCATCCGGAGTGGGTCGAGGACACCCTGATGCAGCTGATCTCGGTCGGCAGGTCGTTCTCGGCGGTCGACCTGAAAACCGCGGAGATCAAACGGGGTGCTCTCTACAACGCCGCCCGAAGCCTCTTCGAGGACATCGACTTCCTGGTCACGCCGGCCATGCCGCTCGAGGCGTGGTCTGCGGAACCCGGTTCCGGCCTGCGGGAGATCGACGGCACGCCGCTGCCGGCCGACATGGGGCGGTCCTACGCGGTCAACCCGTTCAACCTGACCGGCCAGCCGGCGATCAGCATTCCGTGCGGCTGGACCGAGGCCGGTCTTCCGGTCGGTCTGCAGATCGTCGGGCGGCGGAACCGCGACATCGATGTGCTGCAATTCGCGCACGTGCTGGAGCAGCACCTGTCGCTCATGGACCGGTGGCCGTCGTTGCCCTGACCGAGCCGCCGATCATTCGTAGACGGAGGGGCACGACCATGCTCGTGCAACCGCGTCAAAGCCGTCCCCGTGCGTCGTCCGTTTCATCACGATGGAGCGCTCGTGCCAGGCGCAGTTGGTCGCCGAGGCTGCGGGGACCCCATCCTCATCGATCACGAGACAGCGGAACGGACCTAGCGCGAGATCGGCGGCCCCGAATCGGCGTGGCTTAGCTTCCAGCCCTGTAGGAGAACATGCTGAGGATGCAGCCGGACCTGTGTGACTGATCAAAGAGAAGAACCGGCAGAATTGGCCGCGGATCACGGGCGCGCCCCCACTCCTCACCGAATCGGCGCGGTACCAGGCCCAGGGGGCACAGTTGCCAAAGATCGTCGACCACAACGAACGCCGTCAGGCCGTCATAGAGGCGACGTGGCGCGTCATCGCCCGGGAGGGCATCGCCAATGCGACCACCCGGGAGATCGCCCGGGAGGCCAACTGCTCCAGCGGCATCCTGGCGCACTACTTCAAGGACAAGGCCGACATCATGGCCTCCGCGATGCTTGCCGCGCACGCCGAGGTGCACGTGCGTCAGGATCCGCGGCTGACCGGTCTTGCCTCCGTGCGTCAGTACATGCTGGAGTGCCTGCCCCTGGACGAGCGGCGTCGCTTCCTGGCCGTCATCGAGGTCAGCTTCTGGGGGCAGGCGGTCGGCAACCCCCGGCTCATCGAGGTCTACACCAACGAGGTGGAGAGTTTCCGTCGGAGGTTGCGCATCCGCCTGCTCGAGGCGCGTGACCACGGGGAGCTCAAGCCCGAGGTCGAGGTCGAGGCGGTCGTGCACGAACTCCACGTGCTGATGGACGGGCTGAGCATCCAGGCGGCGCTGCACCCACACAGCGCAACGAAGAAAGACCAGGTCGCAATGCTGGACGCCGTCCTGGACCGGGTGCGCAATCACGGGGCGTGAGCCTCCGGACGAACCGCGCCGGAGGCGGCGGCTCCTCAGATGGGCGCGACCGCCGACCAGCGCACGGTGACCTCTCCGTGCCGCCACCGCCGGCTCGAGCCCACCAGCGGCCAGCCCTGCTCGCCCAGCGCCTCCACCGCCGCCGTCCACCGCTGCCGGGGGCCGAACGCGCTCATCCCGGCCGCGGCGGCCCAGGCGGCGTCGAAGGCGCGCAGGAACGCGTGCACCGGCTGCCCCGGCACGTTGTGGTGGATCAGCGCCTTGGGCAGCCGCTCGGCGAGGTCCGACGGCGTGGCGATGTCGGACACCCGGGCGGCCAGCGTGAGGGTGAGCGGACCGTCGGCGTCGAGGGCCACCCAGGCCGAGCGGCGGCCCCACTCGTCGCAGGTGCCCTCGACGAGCAGCCCGCCGGGCGTCAGCGCCCCGCGCATCGTGTCCCAGGCGCGGGCGGCGGACTCCTCGTCGTACTGGCGCAGCACGTTGAAGGCGCGCACCAGCACCGGCTGCAGCCCGGCCAGCTCGAAGCCGCCCACCCGGAAGTCCACCCGCGGCGGGTCCCGGTCGGCCGCCACCGCGGTCACGCGCTCGGGATCGATCTCCAGGCCCACGACCTCCAGGCCGTCGACCTCGGGCCCGAGCCGGTCCACGAGCTCCAGCGTGGTGACGGCGGACGAGCCGTAGCCCAGGTCGACGACGAGCGGTCGCGCCGAGTCGCGCAGCCGCGGGACCTGGGTGGCGACGAGCCAGCGGTCGACCCGGCGCAGCCGGTTGGCGTTCGTCGTGCCGCGGGTGGGCAGGCCCAGCGCCCGCGCCCGGCCGGCGGCCAGCCGGGGTGCCTTGCGGGCCGGCTGAGGGGACAGCGAGGCCCGGCGCTTGTGCTCGTTGCCCGCCTCGCTCACCGGGCGGAAGCGTAGTCCCGGCTACCGTCGACCCCGTGCAGGTGCGATCCGACGTCCCGCTGGCGGAGCTGACCACCCTCGGCGTCGGCGGCCCCGCCGAGCGGTTGATCGAGGTGGAGACCGCTGCCGAGCTGGTGGCTGCGGTGCGCGACGCCGACGAGGCCGGCCGCCCGCTGCTGCTCGTCGGCGGGGGGTCGAACCTGATCGCGCCCGACGAGGGCTGGCCCGGTGACGTCGTCGCCGTCCGCAGCCGGGGCATCGCGCGGACCGGGGACCGGCTGACCGTGCAGGCGGGGGAGGACTGGGACGCGCTGGTCGCGCACACCGTCGAGCACGGGCTGGCCGGCATGGAGGCGCTGTCGGGCATCCCCGGCTCCACCGGGGCCACGCCGGTGCAGAACGTCGGCGCCTACGGCCAGGAGGTCGCGCAGACGATCACCGCCGTCCGGGTGTACGACCGCGCCGAGAAGACCCAGCGCCTGCTCGCTCCCGCCGAGTGCGGCTTCGCCTACCGCGACAGCCGGCTCAAGCGCGAGCCCGGCCGCTTCGTCGTCCTGGACGTGACCTTCGCGCTCGACCCCGGCGAGCTGTCGCGGCCGGTGGCCTACGCGGAGCTGGCCCGCAGCCTCGGCGTCGAGGTAGGGCAGCAGGCTCCGCTGGCCGACGTCCGGGACGCCGTCCTCGCGCTGCGCCGGGGCAAGGGCATGGTCTGGGACCCGGCCGACCCCGACAGCCGCAGCGCCGGGTCGTTCTTCACCAACCCGATCGTGCCGGTGGCGCGGGCCGTCGAGGGCTGCCCGGGCTGGCCCGCCGGCGACGGCCTGGTCAAGCTCAGCGCCGCCTGGCTGGTGCAGCACGCCGGGTTCGGCCGGGGTACCCGGTACGGCCACGTCGGGACGTCGTCGCGGCACAGCCTGGCCCTCACCACCGAGGACGGCGCGACGGCGGCCGAGCTGCTCGCGTTCGCCGACCGCGTCGTCGCCACCGTGCGCGAGCGCTTCGGCGTCACCCTCGACCGCGAGCCGACGACCGTCCGTCCCTGAGGTCAGCCGCGGGTCAGGTCCAGGTGCATCACGTGCAGGCCGACGTAGCCGTGCTCGGGGTGCTCGAAGGCGCCGGGCACCGTGCCGACGATGCGGAAGCCCAGCGAGCGCCACAGCGCCACCGCGCCGGTGTTGGTCTCGACGACGGCGTTGAACTGCATCGCCCGGTAGCCGGCCGCGCGCGCCCACCCGACGACGTGCTCGCCCAGCGCCCGGCCGATGCCGCGGCCCTGCGCCGCCGGATCGACCATGAAGCCCGCCGTCGCCACGTGGGACCCGCGCCCCGGCCGGTTGGGGCCGGCCTTGGCGGTGCCCAGGACGGCATCGCCGTCGACGGCCACCACGGTGCGGCTCGGCGGCGGCTCCATCCACACGGCCCGCGCCTGGTCGGACGACAGCCCCGCCGGATAGGTGTAGGTCTCCCCGGCATCGACGACCGCCCGGAAGATCGGGTGGATGGCCGGCCAGTCGGCGTCGGTCGCCTCGCGGATGCGCACGGGCCCGGTCATCCGTCCCGGGCCACCTTGTGCTGCGCGGCCTGCGCCCGCGGGCGGACCACCATGAGGTCGACGTTCACGTGGTGCGGCCGGGTCACGGCCCAGGCGATGCAGTCGGCCACGTCCTCGGCGACCAGCGGCTCGCGCACCCCGCGGTACACCGCGTCGGCGGCGTCGGCGGACCCCAGCCGGTTCAGCGAGAACTCCTCGGTGTGCACCATCCCGGGCGCGATCTCGATCACCCGCACCGGCTCGCCGGCGAGTTCGAGGCGCAGCGTCTCGGCCAGCGTGTGCACCCCGTGCTTGGCCGCCGTGTACGACGCTCCGCCCTCGTAGGAGATCAGGCCGGCGGTCGAGCTCACGAACAGCACGTCGCCGGCGCCCGAGGCCCGCAGCGCCGGCAGCAGCGCCGTGGTCAGCCGCACCGTCCCGAGCACGTTGACGTCGTAGGTGCGCGCCCACGAGTCGAGGTCCGCCTCGGCCACCGGGTTGGCGTCGAACGCCCCGCCGGCGTTGTTGACCAGCACGTCCACCCGGTCCAGCGCGCCGGCGAACGCCGCCACCGACGCCGCGTCGGTCACGTCCAGGGGCAGGGCCCGGGCGCCGATCGACCCGGCGAGGGCGGTCAGCCGGTCGGCGCGGCGGGCCCCGACGACGACGTCGAAACCCTCGGCGGCCAGCCGGGCGGCCGTGGCCGCGCCGATGCCGCTGGAGGCGCCGGTGACGACGGCGGTTCGGCCCGTCCCGGGCAGCGTGGGGTACCCCGACGGGGCGGGGAGTGAGGGACCTGACATGTGCCCATCCTGGCGCTGATGCAGGATGGGGGACCGACAGGGGTGCCGGTGGTGGGCCCTCGCGGGAGCAGAGCGGAGGTCCACGTGCCCGTTCGTCGCTTCTCCCGGCCGGGTCTGCCCTCGCGGGTGGCCACCCTCTCGGTGCACACCAGCCCGCTCGACCAGCCCGGCGCCGGTGACGCCGGCGGCATGAACGTCTACATCGTCGAGGTCTCCCGCCGGCTGGCCGCGCGCGGCATCGCCGTCGACGTGTTCACCCGGGCCACCTCCAGCGAACTGCCGCCCGTGGTGGAGATGAGCCCCGGGGTCACCGTGCGGCACGTCAGCGCCGGGCCGTTCGAGGGCCTGGGCAAGGAGGAGCTGCCCGCGCAGCTGTGCGCCTTCACCGCGGCGGTGCTGCGCGAGGAGGCCCAGCACGAGCCGGGCTACTACGACGTCGTCCACTCGCACTACTGGCTCTCGGGCCAGGTGGGCTGGCTGGCCCGGGACCGGTGGAGCGTGCCGCTGGTGCACACCGCGCACACCCTGGCCAAGGTGAAGAACGAGGCCCTGGCCGCCGGCGACCGCCCCGAGCCGCGGGCCCGCGTGATCGGGGAGGAGCAGGTCGTGGCCGAGGCCGACCGGCTGATCGCCAACACCGACGAGGAGGCTCGCCAGCTGGTGCGCCTGTACGGGGCCGACCCCGCGCGCACGCTCGTCGTGCCGCCCGGCGTCGACCTCGACCGGTTCACGCCCGGCAGCCGGGCCGCGGCCCGGCGGGCCGTCGGGGTGGCCGACGACGCCGTCGCCCTGCTGTTCGTCGGCCGGATCCAGCCGCTCAAGGCGCCGGACGTCCTGCTCGCCGGCGCCGCGCGGATGCTGGCCGAGGCCCCCGCCCTCCGCGCCCGCCTGGAGGTGCACGTCGTCGGCGCGCCCAGCGGCTCGGGGCTGGCGGCGCCCCGGCAGCTCGAGCAGCTGGCCGTCGCCCTGGGCATCGCGGACGTGGTCCGGTTCCACCCGCCCCAGCCACCCGACCGGCTGGCCGAGTTCTACCGCGCCGCCGACGTCACCGTGGTGCCCAGCCACAACGAGTCCTTCGGCCTGGTGGCGCTGGAGTCGCAGGCCTGCGGCACCCCCGTCGTCGCCGCCGCCGTGGGCGGGCTGCCGACCGCGGTCCGCGACGGAGTCTCCGGCGTGCTGGTCGACGGCCACGACCCGGCCGACTACGCGGCCGCGGTCCGGGCGGTGCTGGCCCGCCGGGAACTGCTCGCCGCCGGCGCCCGCCGGCACGCCGCCCGCTTCTCCTGGGACCGCACCGCCGACGCCCTCGTCGACGCCTACGTCTCGGCCGCGGCCGAGATGGCGACCGGGCCGGCCGCCCCGCTGCGGGACCGGCGTCCCGGCCCGCTGCGGGCGCTCCCCGGGTTCGGGGTGGCCCGGTGAGCCGGGCGATCGAGGAGCTCGACGCCGTCATCGAGCAGACCCTCCGGGACAGCGAGCTGGTGCACGAGCACCCCCGGCCGGGCACCTGGCTGGTCGACCTCCCGGGCACCAAGAAGCTGAAGACGGTCTGCGGGCTGATCGTGGGCGAGCACGCGCTGCGGGTCGAGGCGTTCGTCTGCCGCCAGCCCGACGAGAACCGCGAGCAGCTGTGGACCTACCTGCTGCAGCACAACGCCCGCATGTACGGCGTCGCCTACTCGGTCGACTCGGTCGGCGACGTCTACCTGACCGGCCGGCTGCCGCACGCCGCGGTCACCCCCGAGGAGCTCGACCGGATCCTGGGCTCGGTGCTCAGCTACGCCGACGACCACTTCAACACCATGCTCGAGATCGGCTTCGGCACCTCGATCCGCCGCGAGTGGGAGTGGCGGGTCAAGCGCGGGGAGTCCCTGCGCAACCTGGAGGCGTTCGCCGCCTTCGTCGACCCCTCGCACCGCGCGGGCGGGCGCCCCGCCGGCGCCGACCCGGCCCCCGGGGCGTGACGGCGACGGACAAGCCGCAGCCGGGCGCCGTCGCGCCCGGTGAGGAGCGGGGTCCCGGCTACGAGCGCCGGTGGTGGGTGCTCGCCACCATGACCGTCTGCCTGCTCGTGGTGATCATGGGGAACACCATCCTCAACGTCGCCATCCCGACCCTCCAGCGGGAGCTGGGGGCCACCCAGGGCGAGCTGCAGTGGGCCGTGGACGCCTACATCCTCGTGTTCGCCGGCCTGCTGTTCTCGTGGGGCGTGATCGGCGACCGGATCGGCCGGCGCCGGGTGCTGCTGATCGGGCTCGGGATCTTCGCGGTCGGCTCGGTGCTCGCCGCGTTCAGCGACAGCGCGCTGGAGCTCATCGGGTGGCGGGCGGTGATGGGCATCGGCGGCGCCGCCGTCCAGCCGACGACGCTCGCGGTGATCACCAACGTCTTCCCGGGGCGGGAGCGCGGCCGCGCCATCGGGGTGTGGGCCGGTACCGCCGGGATCGCGGTCGCCGGCGGGCCGCTGGCCGGCGGCGCCGTCCTGGAGCACTTCTGGTGGGGTGCGGTCTTCCTCGTGGGCGTCCCCGTCGCCGTCCTCGGGATCGTGGCGGTGCTGGCCGTCGTCCCCGAGTCCCGGGACCCCCACCCCGGGCGGCTGGACGTGCCGGGCGTGCTGCTGTCCATCGTCGCCCTGGCCGGGCTGGTGTTCGGCATCATCCGGGGCGGCAGCGGCGCGGGGTGGACGTCGCCCGGTGTGCTGGTGCCGCTGGTCGGCGGCGTGCTGCTGCTGGTGCTCTTCGTCTGGCTGCAGCGCCGGTCGGCCCATCCCGCGCTGGACGTCTCGCTGTTCCGCAACCCGGCGTTCTCCGCGGCCGCCGGGGCGCTCGGCCTGAACTTCTTCGCTCTGCTCGGCGCGACCTTCTACCTCGTCTACTACCTGCAGGGCGTGCGCGACTACAGCCCGCTGCAGAGCGGCGCGGCGCTCATCCCGGTCGCCCTCGGCATGGCGATCATGGCGCCGAACAGCTCCCGGCTGGCCGAGCGGTTCGGGGCCAAGGCCGTCTGCGCCACCGGGTTCCTGCTGATCGCCCTCTCCTTCGCCGGCGTGCAGCTGCTCGACCTCACCTCGCCGGTGTGGCTGCTGCTGACCGTGCTGTCCGTGCAGGGCGTCGGCATGGGGGCGGTGATGGCGCCCGCGACCGAGTCGATCATGTCCGTCGTCCCCCGCGAAAAGGCCGGTGCCGGGGCAGCGGTCAACAACTCCGTGCGCCAGGTGGGCGGGGCCCTCGGCGTCGCGATCCTCGGCTCCCTGCTGGCCGCCACCTACTCGGCGCAGCTCGGGTCCGCGGCCGAGGGCCTGCCCGCCGGAGCGCGCGAGGACGCGCGCCACTCGATCGTGGCGACGCTGGAGGCGGTCCGCGGGGCGCAGGCCGAGGGGACGCCGGAGGCGGCCCGCGCCGCCGCCGCGGTGGTGGAGCCGGCCCGGGAGGCGTTCGTCACGGCGATGCACGTGACCGCGATCGGCACCGCGGCCGCGACCCTCATCGCGGCGGTGGTGGTGCTGATCTGGCTGCCGGGCCGGCCGAAGCGGGTGTCCTCGGTCACGCAGTGACTCGATAGGGCAACGGAGGGTTGACGCTCGCCGGTCCGTTGCCCAGGCTGACCGCGACGCGAGCGGGGCTCCCCCGCGCCGAACGGAGGGAGTCCGCCGTGCCCGACCACGCCCACGACCAGGGCCCGGGGCGCCGCGACCCCTTCGCACCGCTGCTGCAGAACCCGCTGGCGGCAATGCTCCGGGAGCACAGCCGCGCCGGCGAGGCGACCCACTCCGTGCCGACCGGTGGGGCACCGCTGCCGGTGACCACCTACGCCGACGGCCGGGCCCGGATCAACCTGGGCACCGGCAACTACCTCGGGCTGGCCGGCGACCCGCGGGTCGTCGAGGCCGCGGCGGCCGCGCTGCGCCGCTACGGCACCAGCGCCTCGGGCAGCCGGGTGCTCAACGGCACCACCGCGCTCCACCTGGAGCTCGAGGAGGAGCTCGCCGACCACTACGGCACCGAGGCGGCGGTCCTGACCTCCTCGGGCGTCAACGCCAACCTGGCGCTGCTGTCGACCGCCTGCGGGCCCGACGACGTGCTGCTCGTCGACGCCCACGTGCACGCCAGCCTGCACGCCGCCGCGGCGGCCAGCCGGGGCACGGTCGTGCGCTGGCGGCACAACGACCTCGAGTCCCTCGCGGAGCGGCTGGAGGGCGTGGACCCGCGTGCCGGGATCGTGGTCGTGGTCGACGGCGTCTACTCGATGACCGGTGAGCTGGCCCCGCTGGCCGGGCTCGTGGCGCTCTGCGAGCGGTACGGGGCGCGCCTGGTCGTCGACGAGGCGCACGGCCTCGGGGTGCTCGGGGCCGCCGGGCGGGGCGCCGCCGAGCAGGTCGGGGTGCTCCACCGGGTGGACGCGGTGACCGTGGCGCTCAGCAAGTCGCTGGCCAGCGTCGGCGGCGCGGTGCTGACCTCGCGCGCCGCCGCCGACGGCATCCGCGCCGGCGCCATGCCCTACGTCTTCAGCGCGGGCAACGACCCCGCCTCGGTGGCGGCCGCGCTCGCCGCCCTGCGCATCCTGCGCAGCGAGCCCGAGCGGCTCACCCGTCTCCAGCACAACGGGGAGCTGCTGCGCCGCGAGCTGGCCGCGGCGGGGGCCGCCCCGGTCCCGGGCCGCGGCGCGGTCCTCGCGGTGCCCACCGGGACCGAGGAGGTCACCGCGGCGGCGTGGCGGGGCAGCTTCGACGCCGGCGTCTACACGAACGCGGTCGCCTACCCGGCCGTTCCGCGCGGCAAGGGCGTGCTGCGGCTGACCGTCATGGCCACGCACACCGACGAGCAGCTCCGCGAGGCCGCGCACGTGGTGGCCGCCGCGGTCCGCGCCACCCGGGACGGGGAACGCGAGCTGGCCTTCGCCTGACCGGGCTGCCGGGGTCCCGTCCGACGGCGCTGCTGCCCGCGCGGACGCCGTCGGGCAGGATGATCGCCGTGACGACCTCCCCGGGAACCCTGGTGCTGCTCCGCCACGGCGAGAGCGAGTGGAACAAGGCCAACCTCTTCACCGGCTGGGTGGACGTCCCGCTGTCGGAGAAGGGCCGGGCCGAGGCCGCCCGCGGCGGCCGGCTGCTCGCCGAGCACGGGCTGCTGCCCGACGTCTCGCACACCTCGCTGCTCCGGCGGGCGATCATGACCGCCGAGCTGGCCCTGCACGAGGCCGACCGGCAGTGGATCCCGGTGCACCGCTCCTGGCGGCTCAACGAGCGGCACTACGGCGCGCTGCAGGGCAAGGACAAGGCCGCCACCCTCGCCGAGTACGGCGAGGAGCAGTTCATGACGTGGCGCCGGTCCTACGACACCCCGCCGCCCCCGATCGAGCCGGGCAGCGAGTACTCGCAGGACGGCGACGCCCGCTACTCGTTCCTGCCGCCGGAGGCCCGCCCGGCCACCGAGTGCCTGGCCGACGTCGTCGTCCGGATGCTGCCCTACTGGTACGACGCGATCGTGCCCGACCTGCGCCTGGGCAAGACGGTCCTGGTCGCCGCCCACGGCAACAGCCTGCGGGCGCTGGTGAAGCACCTCGACGGCATGAGCGAGGACGACGTCGTCGGCCTGAACATCCCCACCGGGGTGCCGCTGCGCTACGACCTCGACGCCGACCTGCGCCCCACGAAGCCCGGCGGCGAGTACCTCGACCCCGCGGCGGCCGCAGCCGCCATCGAGGCCGTCCGGAACCAGGGCAAGAAGTAGGCCCTAGACCGCGTAGCGCTCGCCGGTGACCAGGTAGACGACCCGGCGGGCGACGCTGACCGCGTGGTCGGCGAAACGCTCGTAGTAGCGCCCGAGCAGGGTGATGTCGATGGCCGTCTCGATGCCGTGCGGCCAGTCGTCGGAGAGCAGCTGCCGGAACAGCCCGCGGTGGATCTGGTCCATGTCGTCGTCGTCGGTCTCGAGCTCGCGCGCGGCCTCGAGGTCGCGCTTGGCGATGACCGTGGCGGCCTTCGTGATGAGCAGCTCGGCGACCTGACCGGCCTCCAGGAACGCCGGGCGGACGTCCTGCGGCACGGCGTGGTCGGGGAACCGCATCCGGGCGACCTTCGCGATGTGCTCGGCGAGGTCGCCCATGCGCTCGAGGTCGCTGACGATGCGCATCGCCGTGGTGATGATCCGCAGGTCGCCGGCCACCGGCTGCTGGCGCGCGAGCAGCGTGAAGCAGCGCTGCTCGATGCTCTCCCGGGTCGCGTCGATCTCCTGGTCGCCGGCGATCACCAGGTCTGCCAGGGCGACGTCGGCGTCGAGCAGCGCGGTCGTCGCGGTCCCCATCGCCGAGCCCACCGAGTTGGCCATGGCCACCAGGCAGTCGTTGATGTCGTCGAGCTCCTCGCGGTAGCTGTCCCGCACGGTCGTCCTCTCGTCGTGGTTCCCCGGCGACAGTAGGCGCGCCGGGGGCCGGCCCGGCCGCCACCGGGTGAACGTCGGCCCCCCGCGCGGTGAACAGTGGCCCGTCCGAGCGGTGAACCTCTCGCCGAGTGCTGTCCACCGGCCCCGACGGACCTACCATTCGGGCCGTGAGCCCACTGGTCGCCCTGGTGGTCGGCCTCATCCTGGGTGGGGTGGTGGCCGCCACAGTCATCATCCGCTCCCGCCCCGGGATGGGGCGACGTGCCCACGACGGCGCGGCCGTACCGCTGCCCGAGGGCGCACTGGCCCGGCGCCTGGTGGACCTCATGGACCCGGCGGTCGTGGTCCTCGGCATCGACGACGCCGTCCTGCTGGCCAACCCCGCCGCCCGCGCCCTCGGCATCGTGCGCGGAACCCGGTTGCTGGTCCCGGAGCTGCTGGACCTCGCCCGCGCCGTGCGCAGCGGGGGCACCCGGCGCGCCGACGTCCGGTTGCCCGGCGACCTGGTCGGCTCCGGTCCGCGGCTGGTCGGGGTGCACGGCGCCCGGCTGGACAGCGGCACGGTGACGCCGCCCGGCCCCGTGGCGCTGGTCCTGCAGGACGTGACGGAGGCCCGCCGGATCGAGGCGGTGCGCCGCGACTTCGTCGCCAACGTGGGCCACGAGCTGAAGACGCCGGTGGGCGCCCTGGCGCTGCTGGCCGAGGCGATCGAGGGCGCGGCCGACGACCCGGAGGCGGTGCAGCGGTTCGCCGCGCGGATCGCCCACGAGGCCGACCGGTTGGGCCGGCTGGTGCGCGAGCTGATCGACCTCTCCCGGCTGCAGGGCGGCGAGCCGCTCCCCGAGCTGGTGCCGGTGGAGGTGGACCGGGTGCTCAGCGAGGCAGCGGACCGCACCCGCACGGCGGCCCGCGCCAAGAAGCTGGAGATCGTGCTCGGTGGTCAGCCCGGCCTGGTCGTGCGCGGCGTGGAGAGCCAGCTGGTCACCGCTGTGACGAATCTGCTGGCCAACGCGGTGGCCTACAGCACGGGCAGCAGCCGGGTCGCGGTCGCGGCCCGGGCCCGGTCGGGGTTCGCGGAGATCGCGGTCACCGACAGCGGCATCGGCATCCCGCGCGCGGACCGGCACCGGGTGTTCGAGCGGTTCTACCGGGTGGATCAGTCCCGGGCCAGCAGCACCGGCGGGACCGGGCTGGGCCTGGCCATCGTCAAGCACGTCGCGAGCAACCACGGTGGCTCGGTGACCGTCTGGAGCGAGGAGGGGCTCGGCTCGACGTTCACCCTCCGCATCCCGCTCGCCGCTCCGGCCGATCCTCCGGCGGAGTCGCCCACCGTTCCGGCCAACCAGAGTCTGGAGACCAAGCGTTCATGAGCCGTGTCCTGGTCGTCGAGGACGAGGAGTCCTTCTCCGACGCGCTGTCCTACATGCTGCGGCGGGAGGGCTACGAGACCGTCGTGGCCGCCACCGGGCCCGATGCCCTGGCGGAGTACGACCGCGGTGGCGCCGACATCGTGCTGCTCGACCTGATGCTCCCCGGCCTGCCGGGCACCGAGGTGTGCCGGGCGCTGCGGGCCCGCGGCAACGTCCCGATCATCATGCTCACCGCCAAGGACGCCGAGATCGACAAGGTCGTCGGCCTGGAGCTGGGCGCCGACGACTACGTCACCAAGCCGTACTCGGCGCGCGAGCTGGTCGCCCGCATCCGCGCGGTGCTGCGCCGCCGGGGGGAGGTGGCCGACGCCGCCCCGGCGGAGGGCGTGCTGGCCGCCGGACCGGTCCGGATGGACGTCGAGCGGCACGTCGTCGCCGTCGACGGCGAGCAGGTGGCGCTGCCGCTCAAGGAGTTCGACCTGCTGGAGTTCCTGCTGCGCAACGCGGGCCGGGTGCTCACCCGGGCGCAGCTGATCGACCGCGTCTGGGGTTCCGACTACGTCGGGGACACCAAGACCCTCGACGTCCACGTGAAGCGGCTGCGGGCCAAGCTCGAGCCCGACCCCGCGAACCCGAAGTACCTGCTGACGGTGCGGGGTCTGGGCTACAAGCTCGAGGCCTGACGACGGTCCTAGCTCTTGAGGTCGTCGATCTTCTTCGAGGCGTCGGCCTTCGAGAGGTCCTCGGGGATCTCCTCGTCGGTGCCCCGGGCGAGGGTCTCCAGGTAGCTCTTCTGCGCCCCGGTGGCCGGCTCGTCGCCGGTCACCCAGGTGTCGGGGTCCTTCTCGGTGGTCTGGTCGGCGGAGTTGGCTTCGCTCATGTGTTCGATGCTAGGCGCGGGCGAGCTCCTCCGCTCGCCGGGCGACGGCCTCGGCCCGGGCGGCCCGGGTCGCGGCCCAGCGGCGCCCGGTGCGGTAGACGTGCACCTCGCCGCACGCGGGGCAGGCCACGTGCAGCGCAATGTGCGTCGGGTGGTTGGTGACCGACCGGATCCGGCGGTCGGCGACCAGTTCGACGGTGCGGGTGACGGGGCAGGTGATCAGCAGCATGGGTCGACCCTGGCGACGCCGACCGGCGGCGACGAGTGGCAGGAGTGACCCCGATCGCAGTTTTCCTGCCATGATGCCGACATGGCTGCCCCCGATCGCCCGCTCGTCGTCAGCGTCGTGGTCACCGACGGCCTCGTCGGCAGCTTCGGTCTCGGCGTCTGCTGCGAGGTGTTCGGGTACGACCGCCGGCACATGGGCCTGCCGCTGTTCGACTTCGGCCTGGTGACCGAAGTGCCGGGCGTCCTGCGCACCGACACCGGCATCCCGATCACCGTCGAGCACGGGCTGGAGCGCCTGGCCCGCTCCGACATCGTCTCGATCACCGCGTGGGAGCTGTTCGACCGCGTGCCCTCGCCCGCGCTGCTCGACGCGCTCCGGGCGGCGCACGCCCGGGGCGCGACGATCGTCAGCCACTGCACCGGCGCCTTCGTGCTCGCCGCGGCGGGCCTGGTCGACGGCAAGCGGGTCACCACGCACTGGAAGTACGCCGGCGAGCTGGCCGCCCGGTTCCCGTCGGTGACCGTCGACCCGTCGGTCCTCTACGTCGACAACGGGCAGGTCATCACCGGTGCGGGGACGGCGGCCGGGGTCGACACCCTGCTGCACCTCGTGCGGCGCGAGTGGGGGGCCGGCGCGGCCAACTCCCTCGCTCGCGAGATGGTCGTGCCGCCGCACCGCGACGGCGGCCAGGCGCAGTTCATCGACGCCCCCGTCCCGGCCTGCGAGGACGACCTGCTGGGTGCCGTGCTCGGGTGGGCCACCGGGCACCTGGCGGAGGACATCTCCGTCGAGGTGATGGCCCGCCGGGCCCTGATGAGCCCGCGCAGCTTCGCCCGCCGGTTCAAGGCCACGACCGGCACGACGCCGCACGCCTGGCTGCTCGGTCACCGGCTGGCGGCCGCGGAGCAGCTGCTCGAGGAGACCGACGCGCCCGTCGAGGAGATCGCCCGGCTGGTCGGGTTCGGGACCGCGGCCGGGCTGCGCGAGCAGTTCACCCGCCGGCGTGGCGTCTCCCCGCGGGCCTACCGGCAGACCTTCCGGTCCGGCGCGGCCTCAGCTGCCGGGGCGGCGCCGGTGCAGCTCGACGGGCACCGGCCGCGGGCTGGCCGGGTGGGGAGCGACGAGGCCCTGGTCGAGGCGGGCCTCGGTCAGCCGGCGTAGCTCCGCGTACGCCGGGGCGCCCAGCAGCGCGGTGAGCTCGGCGGCGTAGGTGAGCACCAGCGGCTCGGGGGCGACGTGCGCCGTCGGCGACCCGGTGCACCACCAGTGCAGGTCGTGCCCGCCGGGGCCCCAGCCGCGGCGGTCGAACTCGCCGATGGTCGAGACCAGCACCCGGGTGCCGTCGGGGCGGTCGACGTGCTCCTGCTCCCGGCGCACCGGGAGCTGCCAGCAGACGTCGGGCTTGGTCGTCAGCGGGTGGAGCCCGGTGCGCAGCGCCATGCGGTGCAGGGCGCAGCCGCTGCCACCGGCGAACCCGGGCCGGTTCAGGAACACGCAGGCCCCGTCGACGACGCGGGTGCGCAGCGACCGCACGGGCTCGGCGCCGTCGGCGTCCTCGGCGTCGTCCTCCTCGGTCCACGCCCCGCGCGCGGCAGGTGCCAGCTGCCAGTCCTCGTCGGTCAGGTCCGCGACCGCGGCGGTCACCCGGAGCAGGTCGTCCTCGTCGGTGAAGAAGGCGCCGTGGCTGCAGCACCCGTCGTCGGGCCGGCCCTCCACCACACCCGCGCAGCCCCGCCCGTAGACGCACGTCCAGGCCGACGTCAGCCAGGTCAGATCGGCCCGGACCAGGTGCTCGGGGTTCTCGGGATCGGAGAACTCCACCCACTCCCGGGGGAAGTCCAGGCCGACCTCCTCGGGGGGCTCGTTCCGCACCGGGCCAGCCTAGGTCGCCGCCGACCGGCAGAATCGGGCCCATGCGGCTCGGTGTGCTGGACGTCGGATCGAACACGGTCCACCTGCTGGTGGTTGACGCCCATCGCGGGGCGCACCCCACGCCGATGCACGACGACCGGTGGCTGCTGCGGCTCGCCGAGCAGATCGGGGACGACGGGCTGCTGTCGAAGGCGGGGGAGAAGGCGCTCCTGCGCGCGGTGCAGGCGGCCTGCGACCAGGCCGAGAAGCAGGGGTGCGAGGAACTGCTCGCGATGGTCACCTCCGCCATCCGGGATGCGGCCAACGGCCTCGAGGTGCTCGACCGGATCCGCGAGCGGACCGGCGTCGAGCTGCAGGTCCTGAGCGGTGAGGACGAGGCCCGGCTGACGTTCCTCGCCGTCCGCCGGTGGTTCGGCTGGAGCGCGGGGCGGCTGCTGATCTTCGACATCGGCGGTGGGTCGCTGGAGCTGGCCAGCGGTGTCGACGAGGAGCCGGACGTCGCCCTGTCCCTGCCGCTCGGCGCCGGTCGCATGACCCGGCGGTTCCTCCCCGAGGCCCAGCGGGGCGGGCGGCCGGACCTGGCGGCGCTGGACGAGCTGGGCGCGTACGCGGACGGGCTGATCGAGCCGGCCGCGAAGAAGCTGCGCGGCGCCGGGGCGCCGGACCTCGTGGCGGCCACGAGCAAGACCTTCCGCACCCTCGCCCGGCTGACGGGCGCCGCCCCCTACTCGGCGGGGCTGCAGGTCCCGCGCGAGCTCAGCGCCGACGGGCTGGGGCAGCTGGTCGGCTTCATCTCGCGGATCGAGAGCTCGGCGCTGGCCGAGCTCCGGGGGGTCTCACCCGACCGCGCGCACCAGGTTCCCGCTGGAGCCGTTGTCGCTGCCGCAACTCTGCGTGCGCTGGACGTACCGTGCGTGCGGATCTGTCCGTGGGCGCTGCGCGAGGGAGTCATCCTGCGCAGGCTGGACTCGTTGGGAGGGGTGTGATGGCCGAACCGGACTGGAACCCGGACACGGGAGGGCGCTCGCTCGCCGAGATCCTGCGCGAGGCCGGCATCGAGTCCGCCGCCCGGACGGCCCGCAGGCGTCGCGTCGACGACGACGACACCGGCATCCGCCAGCGGCGGGCCGACGACGTGGCCGCCGGCGACCGCGCCGCCTACGGGCGGCGCCGCAGCGATCTGCAGCTCTCCGAGTCGGCCCCGGCGCGGGAGGACCGGGCACCGAAGCGCGCGCCCGACCCCGCGACCGCCGCCATCCCCGGCCTGCGTCCTGACCGCAAGCCCGGCGTCCCGCAGCCGTCGGCGCCGGTGCCTCCGCTGCGCCGGCCGGCCGAGGCCGCCGGGCCGCAGCGTACGGCCTCCCGCACCGCGTCGCGGACCGCGCCCGCCCGGGTTGGGGCCGCCGGCACCGGGCCGATCCCGGTGGTGCGCGCCGACGACGTCGACGCCGATCTCGACACCACGCCGCGGGAAAGCGCGCTGGCCTGGCTCCGGTTCGCCGGCGAGCTGGTGATCGCCCTGGTGGCCGGGGTGGGCATCTACTTCGCCGCCACCGTGCTGTGGGAGATGATCCCGCACCTGGCGGTCTTCCTGGCTCCGCTCGCCGTCACCGGCCTGGTGGCCGGGGTGAACGTGTGGCGCCAGCGTCAGGGCACCGAGCCGGTGGGGGCCCGCATGCTCGCCGTCCTGGTCTTCGCGGGCACCCTGCTGACCATCGCCCCGGCGGCCACGCTCCTCGCGACCTCCTGACCGCCGGGGGCGGCGGTCACGCGTCGGCCGACTCCTCCTCGCGCGAGGCGGCGAACTCGTCGACGATCGCGGCGCCGAAGGCGTCGAGGTCGTCGGGCTTGCGGCTGGTGATCAGGTTGCCGTCGACGACGACCTCCTCGTCGACCCAGTCCGCCCCGGCGTTGCGCAGGTCGGTCTGCAGCGAGGGCCACGAGGTCATGCGCCGGCCGCGGACGACGCCGGCCTCGATCAGCACCCACGGCGCGTGGCAGATGGCGGCCACCGGCTTGCCGGCGTCGAAGAACGCCTTCACGAAGGTGACCGCGTCCGCGTCGGCGCGCACGAAGTCGCCGTTGATGACGCCGCCGGGCAGCACCAGGGCCGCGTAGTCGTCCGGGTCCGCCGCGCTCAGATCGGTGTCGACCGTGCGGCGCTCGCCCTTCTCGATGTGCTCGTAGGCGGTGATCGTGCCGGTGGCGAACGAGACCAGCTCCGGCTCGGCACCGGCCTCCTCGAGGGCCTGCCAGGGCCGGTCCAGCTCGACCTGCTCGACGCCGTCGGTGGCCAGCACGGCCACCCTCATCCCGTCCAGTTCTCCTGCCATGCGGGCGGCGCTACCCGGCCCCCGGACCGCGCACACCCCGGAGCACTACGGTTTCGGGCGTGCCCGTCCGTCCGCGTTCCCGCCGGCTGCCCGGCCGGCGCGCAGCCGCGGCGCTGGGCCCCGAGGACGCCGTCCGCGCCGCCGGCGACCTGGTCGCCGCCGGCCGGCTGGTCGGCCTGGACCTCTCCGGCGGTGTCCCGGCGGAGCTCGCCGGCCGGGTGCTCGACGCGGGGCTGGCCGCCGCCTGCGAGCTGACCGTGCCCGGCGGCACGGGCGCGGCGGAAGGGCTCGTGGCCCGCGGCCTCGCGGTCGCTCTGACCGGTCCGCCCGGCGTCGTCGACCCGGTGGCCCGGGCGCTGCCCGGCAGTCGGGTGGTGGTCCCGGCCGGCGAGCCGTCGGCCGAGGCGCGGTGCCGGGCACTCGCCGGCGGGCGGGTGCGCCTGGTCGCCGGCCGGGGGGCGGCGGCGGAGCTTGCCTTCGTCCGCTGCCTGAACGTCCTGATGGCCGCGGATGGCGAGCCGGCCGTCGCGACCACCGATCCACGACTGATCGCCATCACCGGTGAGCGCGCGGCCTGGAACGGCCGCGCGCCCGACAGCTGGGAGCACGTCATGCCCATGGGAGAACCGACCGGGGACCAGCGCCGCCTGCTGGCCGCCGGCCACACCGTCCGCGTGCTGGTGCCCGTCGCGGGGGGCCGGGCGTGACCGCCACGGGCCGCCGCGGCCTGGCCATCATCGGGGGCGGCAAGATCGGTGAGGCGCTGCTCTCCGGTCTGGTCCGGCGCGGCGGGGCCGACGGGATCCTGGTGGTCGAGCGCAGCGCCGAGCGCGCCGCCCAGCTGACCGAGCGCTACGGCGTCCCCGCGGTGGAGCTGGCCGACGCGGCAGCCCGCGCCCGGGTGCTGCTCCTGGCGGTGAAGCCGCAGGACATCGACACGCTGCTCGGGCTGGTGTCCGGGCACGTCGACGCCGGCCACCTGGTGGTGTCGGTCGCCGCCGGCGTGCCGACGACGCGGATCGAGGCGGCCCTGCCGGCCGGGGTGCCGGTCGTGCGGGTCATGCCGAACACGCCGGCGCTGGTGGACGAGGGCATGAGCGTGCTCTCGGCCGGGGCGCACGCGGGCGAGGAGCACCTGGACGAGGCGGAGGCCCTGCTGGCCGCCGTCGGCCAGGTGCGGCGGGTACCGGAGTCGCAGCAGGACGCGGTGACGGCGCTCTCGGGCAGCGGGCCGGCCTACTTCTTCTACCTCGTCGAGGCCATGGTGGACGCCGGCATCCTGCTGGGCCTGCCCCGCGCGCTGGCGGCGGACCTCATCGTGCAGACCGCACTGGGTGCCGCGGTGATGATGCGCGACTCGGGGGAGCACCCCGTCCAGCTGCGCGAGGCGGTCTCCAGCCCGGGCGGCACGACCATCGCCGCGATCCGGGAGCTGGAGAAGCACGGGGTCCGCGCGGCGCTCATGGCCGCGATCGAGGCGGCGCACGCGCGATCGGTGGAGCTGGGCGTCGACAAGTCCTGACGTCGACCGGCCGGGACGCGGTGCCCACGCCTTCCCGTGTCGACAGGTCGACGTGCACCCGGCGTGAGCGGGCGAACACGGTAGTGCAAATCGGCGTCCAGTGGTGTGACTCAGCGTCAACGATCTCTCACCGTGTCGCGAAACGCGCCGGAACGGGTGGGCACCGTGTTGCATAGGTGTAGTTCTGCCTAGTACGGACCGGTCCGCCTGTTCGTTTCACCCATCGCTTCAGTCACGCCAGCCCCCTTACTCTCAGTACCAGCGCGTGCGTGTTCAGTTGCCGGTGGGGAAGCCGGCGCCACGACACGAGCTAGGTTCCGGAGACGAAGACATGACCATGCCCCAGCGCCACGCTGCCGCCACCGTCGTCCGTCCGGGGATGCCCATGCCCCGTCAGATGGGTCGCCCGATGAGCGCCGCCGCGATGGCCCGCCCCGTGCCGGCCCAGCACCCCGCCGCGATGCCGATCGGCCGCCAGGCCGTCCCGGCGCCCCGCGCCGCCGTCACCTTCCTGACCGTCGCCGAGGTCGCCTCGATGATGCGCGTCTCCAAGATGACCGTGTACCGCCTCGTCCACGCCGGCGAGCTCTCCGCCGTCCGCGTCGGCCGCTCCTTCCGCGTGCCGGAGCGCGCCGTGCAGGACTACCTGCGCGACGCCTACACCGACATCGCCTGAGACCTTCCTGTTCGGTCGTGCCGAGTGGGCCCGGAGGGGTCCGCGCAGGCACGACAGGCCGGCTCCACCCGACGGGAGCCGGCACGTGGCCGCGGTGGGGGGGGGGGGGGGGGGGGGGGGGGGGGGGGGGGGGGGGGGGGGGGGGGGGGGGGGGGGGGGGGGGGGGGGGGGGGGGGGGGGGGGGGGGCGGGGCGCCCCCCCCCCCCCCCCCCCCCCAGGCCGGCTCCACCCGACGGGAGCCGGCACGTGGCCGCGGTGTCGCCCGGAGGGCGACAGTGTCATGGGCCGCGGTGTCGCCCGGAGGGTGACCGTGCAGCAGCGTCGCCGCGGGGTGGCTCGGGTACCCTCAGTGGCCGGGCGACACCGGGGACGACCCGCTGTCGCGTTCGAGCTGATCTGTTTCGTCACGACGTCGGGAGCACCACGTGGGTTCGGTCATCAAGAAGCGGCGCAAGCGGATGGCGAAGAAGAAGCACCGCAAGCTGCTGAAGAAGACGCGCGTTCAGCGTCGCAACAAGAAGTGAGCTGACGCTCGTGCCGCCCGCGGTCGTCCTGGTCACCGGTGTGAGCCGGTGGTTGGGCGGCGCGCTGGCGGCCGAGCTCGCAGCTGATCCGCGGATCACGCGCGTCATCGGCGTGGACACCGTCCCGCCGTCGCCGGAGATGCTGCGCCGGCTCGGCCGCACGGAGTTCGTCCGGGCCGACATCCGCAACCCGTTGATCGGGAAGGTCATCGCAGCGGCGTCGGTCGACACCGTCGTGCACATGAACATCAGCTCCACGCCCGCCGGTTCCGGTGGGCGGGTGCCGATGAAGGAGCTCAACGTCATCGGCACGATGCAGCTGCTGGCCGCCTGCCAGCGGGCGCCGTCGGTGCGCCGGTTCGTGCTCAAGTCCACCAGTGCGGTGTACGGCGCCTCCTCGCGCGACCCCGCGGTCTTCACCGAGACCATGCAGGCGCGGCAGGTCCCCTCGGGTGGTTTTGCCAAGGACAGCGTGGACATCGAGGGCTACGTGCGCTCCTTCGGCCGTCGCCGTCCCGACGTGGACGTCGCCGTGCTGCGCTTCACCAACTTCATCGGTCCGCGGATCGACTCGCTGCTCACCGGTTTCCTGCGCATGCCGGTGGTCCCCACCGCGCTGGGCTACGACGCCCGGGTGCAGCTGCTCCACGAGGACGACGCCCTCGCGGTGCTCACCCGCGCCACCACCGGCGACTTCGTCGGCACCGTCAACGTGGGCGGGCAGGGCACCCTGCTGCTGTCGCAGGCGATCCGCCGGCTCGGCCGGATCCAGCTGCCGCTGCCCTCGCCGACGCTCGGCTCGGTCGGCCGGGTCTCCCGCCGCTTCGGCTTCGTGGACTACTCGCCCGAGCAGATGCGGTTCCTGAACTTCGGCCGGGTCGTGGACACCACCGTCTTGCGAACCGAGTTCGGCCACACCCCCCGATACACCACGGAGGCCGCGCTGGCCGACTACGCCCGCACCGTCGCCCCGGTCATCGACCCGGGTGCCGTGCGCACGATCGCGGGAGGGCTGCGCTCGGTGCTCGGCCGGGTCGGTGACACGGCGAGCGCCGTGGAGCAGCGGCTGCGCCCGGCACCCCCGGCGCCCGGCCTGCGGGCGGTGCGCGATGCCTGAGGCGCGCGTGATCCCGCTACGGCCGGACGACGACGAGCCCTTCGTCCCCGCGGCGCCGCCGCCGGGCTGGGAGGAGCAGCTCACCGGCGGGGTGGAGTTCCTGCAGCGCCGGGTGACCGGTGACTACCCCACCGACGAGTTCGGTTTCGACCCCGACCTGGCCGACCACGTCCTGCTGCCGGCGCTCCGCCCGCTGTTCCGCAGGTGGTTCCGCGTGGAGACCCTGGGGCTGGAGAACGTGCCGGCCGACAGCGGTGCGCTGGTGGTGGCCAACCACTCGGGCACGCTGCCGATCGACGCGCTGATGACCACCGTCGCGCTGCACGACGAGCACCCCGCCGCCCGGCGGTTCCGCCTGCTCGGCGCCGACCTCGTGTTCGAGATCCCGGTGGTCGGCGCCATGGCGCGCAAGCTCGGCGCCACGCTGGCCTGCAACGAGGACGCCGAGCGGCTGCTCACGGAGGGGGAGCTGGTCGGCGTCTTCCCCGAGGGGTTCAAGGGCATCGGGAAGCCGTTCCGCGAGCGGTACACCCTCCAGCGCTTCGGCCGCGGTGGCTTCGTCTCGGCGGCCCTGCGGACCGGGGCGCCGATCATCCCGTGCGCGATCGTCGGCGCCGAGGAGATCTATCCGATGATCGGCAACGCGAAGACCGCCGCCCGGCTGCTGGGCCTGCCCTACTTCCCGGTCACGCCCACGTTCCCGCTGCTGGGCCCCCTCGGCCTGGTGCCGCTGCCGTCGAAGTGGCTCATCGCCTTCGGCGAGCCGATCGAGACGGCGTCCTACGGCCCGGCCGCCGCCGAGGACCCGATGCTGGTCTTCAACCTCACCGACCAGGTGCGCGAGACCATCCAGCACTCGCTCTACCAGCTGCTCCTCCGCCGGAAGAGCGTGTTCGGGTAGCCCGACGGCTCAGAACGGGAACTTCTGGCGCCGGCGCAGCGCGAGCGCGCCGCCCACCAGCCCGCCCGACAGCGCGGCCGCCGCCACCGTGGGAACGCCGATCTTCGCCGCCTTGCGGCCGGTCCGGTAGTCGCGGATCGTCCAGCCGCGGGCGCGGGCGACGGCGCGCAGCTCGGTGTCTGGGTTCACCGCCACCGCCGTTCCGGTCAGCGACAGCATCGGCAGGTCGTTGGCCGAGTCGCTGTAGGCGGTGCACCGGGACAGGTCCAGGCCCTCCCGCTCGGCCAGGGCGAGGACGGCCTCGGCCTTCGCCGGGCCGTGCATGAGCTCCCCGACCAGCCGGCCGGTGTACTGGCCGTCGACGATCTCCGAGACGGTGCCGAGGGCGCCGGTCAGGCCGAGCCGCTGCGCGATGATCGACGCCAGCTCGACCGGCGTGGCCGTCACCAGCCACACCCGCTGGCCGGCGTCCAGGTGCTTCTGCGCGAGGACACGGGTGCCCGACCAGATCCGGTCGGCCATCAGCTCGTCGTAGATCTCCTCGCCGGCCTGCATGATCTCGGAGACCTGGCGGCCGGCGACGAAGGCCAGCGCGTTCTCGCGGATGGTGTGCATGTCGTCGGCGCTCTCGTTGCCGGCGATGCGGAACTTCGCCTGCTGCCAGACGAAGCTGGCCAGGTCGCGGCTGGAGAAGTACTTGCGGGCGGCCAGCCCGCGGGCGAACCAGAACAGCGACGCGCCCATCATCATCGTGTTGTCGACGTCGAAGAAGGCCGCCGCGGTGAGGTCGGGCTCGACGACCGACGGCGCCGCGACGTCGGCGGCCGCGGCCGACGCCGCTCCGGCGACGTGCGCCCGGGTCTCCTCGGCGGTCCGCTCCGCGGCCTGCGCGGCCCGGCGCCCGCGTACCGGCAGTCGGGGCACTGCGACCTCCTGATCCGCTCCGTCTCGATCTGCCGGGACGTGCTGACCGCTGCCCCGGCACCGACCCTGCGACCCTAGCCGGATCCCGGCTCGCGGTCAGACCGTGGTCAGCAGTCCCCGATGGTGGCCAGCGGTGGCAGGCAGATCCGGATCGGCCCCGGCAGCGGGACGGCGATCACGGGTGGTGGCGGCGTCCGGGCCGGGCCGGCACCGGAACCGACAGGCGGCGGGGGGTCGGGCAGGGTCGGCAGGACGCCACTCCCCGGCGTCGGCACCGGGACCTGCGTCGGGACGGGGTTCTGCCCGGGGCCCCGCGGGTTCGGAGGGGCGGTGCCGGCGTCCGAGGGCTCGGGCGTCGCCGGAGCCGACGGGGCGGCCGGGTCCGCCGCCGGCGGAGCACCCGTGCCGGGATCGGGCTGGATGGTGGTGGGCGGGGCCTCGACCACCTCCGGCGGGCTCTCCGCCAGGCAGAGACCGGGAACCGGGCCCAGGGCGTCGGCGCCGACGGTGGCCGGGCCGGCCGCGCAGCCCAGCGCCGCCCGCAGGCTCTCGGCGCGGACGGTCAGGGCTCCCAGCAGGTCGGCGGACCGGTCGAAGGCGGGCTCCGCGCCGGCCGGGACGGTCGCCGCCAGTGCGGACAGGCCGGCGGACTGCTCGGCCGTCCACCGGGCCAGGGCCTGGAGGGGCTCGGTCTCCCGGGTCCGCACCGCGCGCTCGGTGAGCCAGGCGGCCCCCTCCGTGGTGTGCTGGTCCATCGCGGCGAGCGTGCGCCCGACCAGTGCGGCGTCCCCCTCGCCGAGGATCAGCCCGAGCTCGTCGAGCCGGGTGCTCGCCAGCTCGAGGAGGGTCTGCCCCCGGCTGTCGCCGGCCAGCGCCAGCTGGGTCTGCTCGGTGCCGCGCTTGAGGTCGTAGAGCGGGTCGCCGGGCTGCGCGCCGGCCGCGACGGCGACCAGCGCCGCCAGCCCGGTCACGCCCACGGCCGCGCCGGCCAGCCCCGCGGTGATCCGGCCGCGCCAGCGGGACGGTGGCCGGTCGACCGCCCGGGCCGCCAGCAGGCGGTCGCGCAGCGAGCGGGGGGCCGGCTCGGGGGTGCGGACCGCGGCCATCGCCACCAGGCGGGTGCGTGCCCGTGCCCGGTACTGCGGGTCGGGGCCGGTGTCCAGCTGGGTGGCGAGGGACTCGAGGCGGGCGACGATCGCGGCCTCGGGATCGGGGCCGGTCAGGGTCGAGCCGTCGTCGTGCCGGATCACTCGCCACCTCCCGTCCTCGTCCCGCTCCCGCCGGGAGCACGCTGTGGCGTGTCCAACGACGAGGAGGTCCGGTCGGTTACGCGGGCGCAGCGCGCCCGGGTCACCGCAGGCCCTCCGGGAGCAGGCTCGCCAGCCGCCGGACCGCCCGGTGCTGGAGCGCCTTGATGGCGCCGTCCTTCTTGCCCATGATCTCGGCAGTCTCGGACACGGACAGACCGTGCAGGAAGCGCAGCACGATGCACTCCTGTTGCTCGCTCCCCAGCTGTCTCACGCAGGCGAGCAGCTGCTCGTTGGTGAGGTGCTGGAGCACCGCGTCCTCGGGGCCGTCGGTGGCGCGGTCGGCGTCGCGCATGTCGGCCGTGCTGATCTCCAGGCGGAACCGGCTGCTCTTCACCTGGTCGCGGATGATGTTGCGCGCGATGGTGACCAGCCAGGCGCCCACGTCGCGCCCCTGGAACGACAGCGAGTCGATCCGCCTGAGCGCCCGCACGAACGTCTCGCTCGTGATGTCCTCGGCCGTGGCCCGGTCCCCGACCCGGTGGTAGGCGTACCGGTGCACCAGCGTCACGTAGTGGTCGTAGAGCTGCCCGAACGCCTCGGCGTCCCCGCCCTGTGCCCGGCGGACCAGCGCCCAGACGTCGACGTCCCCGGCCGTGCCGGCACCGGACCGGGCCGCGAGCTCCTCGACGACGTCGGCGGGTAGCCCGGCGGGGTCCTCAGCCGGCTCCGCCGGCGTCCCGGGAACCGCGGCGGAGCCGGGGACGGCCAGCGCCTCGGAGCTCGACCGGGGGAACGGCGTGGGGCGCGGACCGGCCCCGGGCCGGGCGGCCGCGTCGGCCGGGCGCCCGGCGTCCAGCGGGTGCGGCATGCGGGCGATCGACCTCCTCGTCGGCCCGCGGATGCCTGGACCGTGCTGGTTCACCGCGCGCGCCGGAACGGCGCGCGCGGGCTGCGGCGCAGGGCCCATGGTGACAACATCGGCCCAGCCCGTCCACGGCAGCCTGCCCGCACGCGCCCCCGAGCGCGCGCCGGAGCCCGGCTGCGCGCCGCACCGACGACAGGAGAAGCCAGTGTCCGAGGCAGGCACCTCGCTCGCCGCGCTCGTCCGCACCGCCGCGCAGCGCGACCCCGGGGCGCCGGCCGTGGTGGCCGGGGACCGGCGGCTGACCTGGGGCGAGCTCGACGCGGCGGTGGACCGGGTCGCGGCCGGGTACGCCGGCCGCCGGCTCACCCCCGGGGAGCGGGTCGCCGTCCAGCTGCCGAACGGGCTCGACTGGCTGCGCGCGGTCCTCGGCGCGCTCCGGGCCGGGCTGGTCGTCGTCCCGGTGAACACCGCCTACACCGACCCGGAGCTCGAGCACGTCCTCACCGACTCCCGCGCGTCGCTGCTGGTGACCGCCGCCGAGCGTGACTCGCCGGCCGGCGTGCCGGTCTGCGCGGGGCCGCCCGAGGCGGACGGCCCGCCCGCCGCGGTGCCCGACGACCCGGAGGCGCTGGCCTTCCTCTGCTACACCAGCGGGACCACCGGGCTACCGCGCGGCGCCATGCTCACCTCCGCGGCGCTCCGGGCCAACCAGGAGCAGTGCCTGGCGATGACGCCGCCGCCCGTGCGGACCGACGACCGGGTCCTGCTGGTGCTCCCGCTGTTCCACGTCTACGGGCTGAACGCCGGCTTCGGCCTGGTCGCCGCCACCGGCGCCTGCGCCGTGCTGCTGGAGACCTTCGACCCGCGCGGATCGCTGGCGGTCATGGCGGAGGAGCAGGTCACCGCCGTGCCGGGCGCTCCGCCGATGTACCAGGCGTGGCTCGCCGCGGCCGACGCCGCCGGCAGCGACGCCGAGCTGCGGCGGGGCTTCGCCGCGGTGCGGATCGCCTCCGCCGGGGCCGCGCCGCTGCCCGAGGACATCTGGACGGCGATGCGCGAGCGCGCGGCGGTCACCGTGTGGGAGGGCTACGGCCTGACCGAGGCGGCGCCCGTGGTGGCCAGCACCCTGGCCACCGGCCGCGCCAAGCCGGCGTGCATCGGCGGCCCGCTGCCGGGGCTGGAGCTGGCGCTGCGCGACACCGCCATGATCGGCGCGGACACCGCGGAGCCGTCCGCGGGTGAGGAGGGCGGCGAGGACGCCGGGCGCAGCGGGGGCGCCGACGAGGAGGCCGGGGACGCCGACGACGCCGACGAGGGGCCGGGCGAGATCTGGGTGCGCGGCCCCAACCTCTTCTCCGGCTACTGGCCCGACGGCGTCGACGGGCCCGACGCCGACGGCTGGCTCGGCACGGGGGACCTCGCCTACCGCGACGCCGACGGCGACCTGCACCTGGTCGACCGGCGCAGCGACCTCGTCCTGGTCAGCGGGTTCAACGTCTACCCGGCCGAGGTGGAGCGCGTCCTCGACCAGCACCCGGCCGTCGTGGAGAGCGCGGTCATCGGCATCCCCTCCCAGCGCACCGGCGCGGCGGTCCGGGCCGTCGTCGTCCTGGCGCCGGGGGAGAGCCTCACCGTGGAGCAGCTCCAGGCGCACGCGGCGGAGTCCCTGGCCCGGTACAAGGTGCCGACGTCGGTGCACTTCCTCCCGTCGCTGCCGCACTCGCTGACCGGCAAGGTCAGTCGGGCCCGGCTGCGGGAGCTCGGCCTCACCGAGGCCGAGGCCGAGGCGGCGGCCGGCGCCGAGGCGACGGTCCCGGCCGGGGCCGGGGAGCCCACCGGTGGGTGAGCAGCCGCGGCTGCAGCTGCTGGTGCGGGACGGCTGCCACCTCTGCCTCACCGCGGCCGAGCAGCTGGCCCCGATCGCCGCCCGGGCCGGACTGGAACCGCGGCAGGTCGACGTCGACGCCGATCCGGAGCTCCAGGCCGAGTACGGCGACCGGGTGCCGGTGCTGCTCCTGGACGGGCGGGAGCACTCCTACTTCACCCTCGACGTCCCCCGCCTGCGGCGGGATCTCGGGCTGGACTGACCGCCGCCGGACCGCCGGGCCCGGCGGCCGGGGCGGGCCGGCGCCGGCGGCGCCACCGTCCCGGACCCCCCGTCCGGGTGGACCCCCCCGGCGGTTAGGGTGGTCTCGGCCACACCTGTCGCCGGATCCGGCCAGGTCAGCGGGCCGGGGCCCGTCCGGCGACTTTGTTCCTGCGTTCACAAGCGGCTACCGTGGCGGACGCGAGCACGTGCTGCTCGCGTCCTGATGTCGCAGCTCCGCCCCGGCGCCCGCCGGGTTCCCGGGTGCGACCGCTGTGGAGTGCCCCGTGATCCAGCCGCGGCCCCGGACCATCCCGGAGGCCACCGTCGCACGTCTGGCCGTGTACCTGCGGGTGCTGACCAGCTTCGCCGACGGCGGCCGGACCACCGTCTCCTCCGGTGAACTCGCCTCCGCGGCCGGCGTCAACCCGGCCGGGCTGCGCAAGGACCTGTCCCACCTGGGCTCCTGCGGCGTGCGGGGGGTCGGCTACGAGGTGCGCGCGCTCCGCGAGCGGATCGCGCGGGTGCTGGGCGCCGAGCAGTCCCGGGCCTGCGTGCTCGTCGGCATCGGGAACCTCGGCACCGCGCTCGCGGACTACGCGGGCTTCGGCAGCCGGGGCTTCGAGTTCGTCGGCCTCTTCGACGCCGCGCCCGACCGGATCGGCCGCCGCATCGGGGGGCTGACGGTGCAGGACACGACCGACCTGGAGGGCACCGTGGCGAGCACGCAGGCCTCCATCGGGGTCATCGCGACCCCGGCCGACGTCGCGCAGCAGGTCTGCGACCGGCTGTCCGCGGCCGGGGTGAGGAGCATCTTGAACTTCGCGCCCGTGACGCTGTCGGCCCCGGCGGGTGTCGACGTCCGCCACGTCGACCTCTCCGTCGAGCTGCAGGTGCTGGCCTTCCTCGGCCAGCAGCGCACGACCGTGGGGGAGGAGTCAGCGTGAACGAGCTCGCGAGTTCCGCCATGGGTGGGACGAGCCCGCGGATGCGCCCCACCAATGCCGGCGAGGAGGACTCATGAGCCTCCTGGCGGTGGGTGTGAGCCACCAGACCGCGCCGGTCGCGCTGCTCGAGCAGTTCGCGATGGGCGGCGACGACCGGGTCAAGGCGCTGCACGAGCTGGTCGGCAGCGACCACGTCAGCGAGGCCCTGGTGCTGGCGACCTGCAACCGGGTCGAGGTGTTCGCCGAGGTCGAGCGCTTCCACGGCGGCGTCACCGACGTCAGCCGGGTGCTGGCCCGGCAGGCCGGGGCCACGGTGGAGGAGCTGTCCCCGTACGTCACCGTGCACTACGAGGACCAGGCCGTCGCCCACCTGTTCACGGTGGCCGCTGGGCTGGACTCGATGGTCGTCGGGGAGACCCAGGTGCTCGGGCAGCTGCGCGCGGCCTACGCCCTGGCCCGCGAGGAGGGCACGGTCGGCCGGGCGCTGCACCCGATCGCGCAGCGCGCGCTGCGGGTGGGCAAGCGGGTGCACTCCGAGACCGGCATCGACCGGGCCGGCGCCTCGCTGGTCTCGGTCGCCCTCGACCGGGCCGAGGCCCGCGTCGGTGCGCTCGCCGGGCGCCCCGTGCTCGTGGTCGGCGCCGGCTCGATGGGCGCGCTGGCCGCGACCACGCTGGCCCGCCGCGGCGCCGACGTCGTCGTCAGCAGCCGCACCGAGGCCTCCGCGCACCGGCTCGCCGAGACCGTCGGCGGGCGTACCGCGGCGCTGGACCGCATGGCCGAGGAGCTGGCCGCCGCCGACGTGCTGCTCACCTGCACCGGCGCCACCGGGCTGGTCGTGACCACCGACGTCGTCGCCGCGGCGATGACCGGTCGCGGCGACCGGCCGCTGGTCGTCATCGACCTGGCGCTGCCCCGCGACGTCGACCCGGGCGTGGCCGCGCTGCCCGGGGTGCACGTCGTCGACCTCGCCCTGCTGCAGGGCGAGCGGCGTGACGGCGAGTCCTCGCCCGGCCCGGTCGCCGCCGACGACATCACCACCGCGCGCGCCATGATCGAGACCGAGACCGCGCTGCTGCGCGCCGAGCGCCAGGCCGCCGAGGTCGGGCCGACGGTGTCCGCGCTGCGCAGCCAGGCCGCCGAGGTCGTCGACGCCGAGCTGCTCCGCCTGTCGGGCCGGCTGCCCGACCTGGACGCGCGGGCCCGGGCCGAGATCGCCCGCACCGTGCGCCGCGTCGTCGACAAGCTGCTGCACGAGCCGACCGTGCGGGTGAAGGAACTGGCCGCCACGCCGGGCGGCACGGACTACGCCGGGGCCCTGCGGGCGCTGTTCGGCCTGGGCATCGACGCCGACGTCACGCCCGGGGCGGGCCGGCTGGCCGACGCCGTCACCGTCGACCCCGACCGTCCGGGAGGCCCGGCATGACCGCCATCGAGGCGCAGACCACCACCGCCGCGGGCGCCGGCGTCCCGCTCCGGCTCGGCACCCGGGCCAGCGTCCTGGCGCGGACCCAGTCGCAGGCCGTCGCCGACGCGCTCACCGCCGCCACCGGCGTGCCGGTGGAGCTCGTGCTGATCAGCACCGAGGGCGACCGCTCGCAGGCCACCATCGCGCAGATGGGCAGCACGGGCGTGTTCGTCGCGGCGATCCGCCGGGCGCTGCTGGCCGGCGCCGTCGACCTGGCGGTGCACAGCTACAAGGACCTCCCCACGGCGCCGGAGCCCGGCCTCAGCCTCGCCGCGGTGCCGGTGCGGGAGGACCCGCGCGACGCCCTGGTCGCCCGGGACGGGCTCACCCTCGGCGAACTCCCGCCCGGCGCGCGGATCGGCACCGGCGCGCCGCGCCGGGTCGCCCAGCTGCGGGCCCTCGGGCTCGGCCTGGAGATCGTGCCGATCCGGGGCAACGTCGACACCCGGCTCGGCCGGGTGGCCGGCTCGGCGGGTGGCCAGGGCGACCTGGACGCCGTCGTCCTGGCCCGCGCCGGGCTCAGCCGGATCGGCCGCACCGACCGGATCACCGAGACCCTCGACCCCCTGCAGGTGCTGCCGGCCCCGGCCCAGGGAGCCCTCGCCGTGGAGTGCCGCACCAGCGACGCCCGCACCCGGGAGCTGCTGGGCCGGCTCGAGGACACCGCCACCCGCGCCTGCGTGGTGGCCGAGCGGGCGACCCTCGCCGCGCTCGAGGCCGGGTGCAGCGCCCCGGTGGCCGCCTACGCGGAGGTCGCCGAGGGCGAGGCCGGGCCGGAGCTCTACCTCCGCGCCTCGGTGACGGCGATCGACGGCAGCGACGCCGTGCGCGGCTCGCTGACCGGCCCGCTGCCCGACGCCGGCGCGCTGGGCCGCGCCCTCGCCGCCGAGCTGCTCGACCGCGGCGCGGCCGCCCTCATGGCGGCCGGAGCGTGACCGGGGCCGCGAGGTCCCCGGCGGCGTCCACCGCCCCGCACCACCCCCAGACCCCCCCATCGGCCCGGTACCGGGCCATGACACACGCCCGGGACTCCCGGGCCAGGATCAGGAGCACGCGATGACGCGCTTCCGCAAGACCGCAGGCCAGTCCGGCCGGGTCGTGTTCGTCGGCGCCGGCCCGGGCGACCCGGGCATGCTCACCGCCCGCGCCACCGCGGCGCTGGCCGAGGCCGCGGTGGTCCTCGTCGACCCCGACGTCCCGCCCGCCGTCCAGGACGCCGTCCGCGAGGCGAACCCGGGCACCGAGCTGACCCCGGTGTCCGGCGAGCCCGCCGACGTCGCCAAGGGCGCCGTCGCGGCGGCCAAGAACGGCTCGGTGGTCGTCCGCCTGGTCACCGGTGACCCCTACACCTCCGACGAGGTGGTCAAGGAGGTGGTCGCCGTCGGCCGCACCTCCGTTCCCTTCGACGTGGTTCCCGGCGTCGCCACCGCGACCGCCGTCCCCGCCTTCGCCGGGGTCGCGCTGGGCAGCACCGCGGTGACCGCCGACCTGCGCAGCGGTGTCGACGTCACCGCGCTGGCCGGGGCCGCCACCGCGGCCGGCGGCACGCTCGTCCTGCAGGGGACCGCCGACCAGCTCCCCGATGCCGCCGTGCGGCTGGTCGAGGGCGGGCTGTCCGGCAGCACCCCGGTCGTGGTCACCACCGGTGGCTCCGGGACGGGCCAGAAGAGCATCGTCGCCAAGCTCTCCGCCGTGGCCGAGAAGACTGCCGGCCTCGACCCCCTGAGCGGGCAGGTCGTCGCCACCATCGGGACGGCCGTCGACAAGCGGGCCCGCATGTCGTGGTGGGAGAGCCGCCCGCTGTTCGGCTGGCGGGTGCTGGTGCCGCGCACCAAGGACCAGGCCGGCGAGATGAGCGACCGGCTGCGCGCCTACGGCGCGGTGCCGGTCGAGGTGCCGACGATCGCCGTCGAGCCGCCGCGCAGCCCCGCCCAGATGGACCGCGCCATCAAGGGCCTGGTCACCGGCCGCTACGGCTGGATCGTGTTCACCTCGGTGAACGCGGTGAAGGCCGTCCGCGAGAAGTTCGTGGAGCTCGGCCTCGACGCCCGCGCCTTCGCCGGGGTCAAGGTCGCCTGCGTCGGCGAGCAGACCGCCGAGGCCGTGCGCGCCTTCGGCATCCAGCCCGAGCTCGTGCCGACCGGCGAGCAGTCCAGCCAGGGCCTGCTGGCCGACTTCCCCGAGTACGACGACGTCCTCGACCCGATCGAGCGGGTGCTGCTGCCGCGCGCCGACATCGCCACCGAGACCCTGGCGGCCGGCCTGGTCGAGCGGGGCTGGGAGATCGACGACGTCACCGCCTACCGGACGGTGCGCGCCGCGCCGCCGGCCGCGTCGGTGCGCGAGGCGATCAAGGGCGGCGGCTTCGACGCCGTCTGCTTCACCTCGTCGAGCACCGTGCGCAACCTGGTCGGCATCGCCGGCAAGCCGCACGCGAAGACCGTCGTCGCGGTGATCGGCCCGGCGACGGCGGCCAGCGCCCAGGAGTTCGGGCTGCGGGTCGACGTCCAGCCGGAGATCGCCGCGGTCGCCCCGCTGGTCGACGCGCTCGCCGAGTACGCCCTGTCGCTGCGCGAGGCGGAGGACGGCGAGGGCAAGTGAGCGACCTTGCGAGCTCACCGATGAACGGGGGCGCGAACCCGGGCTTCGCGCGGGGGCGGCGGCTGCGGTCGACGCCCGCGCTGCGGCGGCTGACCGCGCAGACCCGGCTGGCCCCGGCCGACCTGGTGCTGCCGGTCTTCGTCAAGCAGGGCATCGACGCACCGGTCCCGATCAGCTCGATGCCCGGCGTCGTCCAGCACACGCCGGACTCGCTCCGGAAGGCCGCGCAGGAGGCCGCCGAGGCCGGCATCGGCGGGCTGATGCTCTTCGGCATCCCCGCGGAGAAGGACCCGATCGGCTCCCAGGCCGACGCCGCCGACGGCATCGTCAACGTGGCGCTGCAGCAGCTGCGGTCGGACCTGGGCGACGAGCTGGTGCTCATGGCCGACCTCTGCCTGTGCGAGTACACCGACCACGGGCACTGCGGCGTCGTCACCCCGGCCGGGGTCGTGGACAACGACCCCACGCTGGACCGGTACGCCGCCGTGGCGATCGCCCAGGCGCAGGCCGGGGCCCACCTGGTGGCGCCCAGCGGGATGATGGACGGCCAGGTGGCGGCGATCCGCGCGGGGCTGGACAGCGCCGCCTTCACCGAGGTGCCGATCCTCGCCTACGCCGCCAAGTACGCGTCGAGCTTCTACGGCCCGTTCCGCGAGGCCGCCGAGGGAGCCCCGCAGTTCGGCGACCGCGCGAGCTACCAGATGGACCCGCCGAACGCCGACGAGGCGCTGCGCGAGGTCCGGCAGGACCTCGCCGAGGGCGCGGACGCCGTCATGGTCAAGCCCGCGCTGCCCTACCTGGACATCGTGGCCCGGGTGGCCGACGCGGTCGACGTGCCGGTGAGCGCGTACCAGGTCAGCGGCGAGTACGCGATGGTCGAGGCGGCCGCCGCCAACGGCTGGGTGGACCGCGAGCGGGCGATCCTCGAGACGCTCATCGCCATCCGCCGGGCGGGCGCCGGTCAGGTGCTCACCTATTGGGCGGTCGAGGCCGCGCGGCTCCTCGGGCGCTGATCGGCCGGGTGGGGGACAGCACGGTGGATCCGTACGTCGAGCCCGGGGGCTCCTGGCGGCCGTTCTGGACGGTCACCGGGGCCCTCGGGCTCTTCCTCGTCTGGGACCTCGTGCTGCCCGGCCCCGACGTCCCCCCGCTGCTGTGGCTGGTCGCCCTGGTCGCGGTGCCGGGCACCGTCGCGCTCGGTTGCCTGTCGGCCCGGCGGGTCTGGACGGTGCGGGTCGACGCGGACGGGCTGGCCGTCGGCCGGGAGCAGGTGCCGCTCCGCGACGTCGACGGCGCCGCGCTCCGGGACACCGGCCAGGGCGTGGACGCCGGCGCGCCGGTGCTGGGCGGCGGCGGCTGGTCGCTGCCCCGCGGCCGCACCGGCCTCCCGCTGCGGCTGAACGACGGACGCACCGTGCTGGTGCCCACCCGCGACCCCGCCGCGCTGCGGGCCGCGCTCCTGGCCGGTGTGCGCCATGCCTCTGACCGGTCCCGGGGAACAGAGGGGACACTGGGTCCGTGACCTCGCTGGACAGCTCGCCCTACACCTACGAGGCCCCCGTCTCGGCCGGCCTCTTCGCCCGCGGGCAGGAGATCACCCCCGGTGGCGTGAACTCGCCCGTCCGCGCCTTCCGCGCCGTGGGCGGCACCCCGCGCTTCATGGTGGAGGGCTCCGGTCCCTGGATCACCGACGCCGACGGGCGGCGCTACGTCGACCTGGTCAGCTCGTGGGGCCCGATGATCCTCGGGCACGCACACCCCGCCGTCGTCGACGCGGTGGCCACGGCGGCCGGGCGGGGGCTGTCGTTCGGCGCCCCGACCGAGGGCGAGCTCGACCTCGCCGAGGAGATCCGCGACCGGGTGGCGCCCGTGGAGCGGGTGCGGCTGGTCAACTCCGGCACCGAGGCGGTGCTCTCGGCCGTCCGGCTGGCCCGCGGCACCACCGGCCGGCCGCTCCTGGTCAAGTTCGCCGGCAACTACCACGGCCACGTCGACGCGCTGCTGGCCTCGGCCGGCTCGGGCGTCGCCACGCTCGGGCTGCCGGACACCCCCGGGGTGACCACCGGTGCGGCCGCCGACACGATCGTGCTGCCCTACAACGACGTCGCCGCCGTCGAGGCCGTCTTCGCCGAGCGGGGCAGCGAGATCGCGGCCGTCATCAGCGAGGCCGCCGCCGGCAACATGGGCGTCGTCCCGCCGCTGGACGGCTTCAACGCCGAGCTGCGCCGGATCACCGCCGCGCACGGCGCGCTGCTGATCCTCGACGAGGTCATGACCGGCTTCCGGGTGTCGCGCTCGGGCTGGTACGGCCTCGACCCCGTCGACGCCGACCTGTTCACCTTCGGCAAGGTGATGGGCGGCGGGCTGCCCGCGGCCGCGTTCGGCGGCCGCGCCGACCTGATGGCCCACCTCGCGCCGAGCGGGCCGGTCTACCAGGCAGGCACGCTGTCGGGGAACCCGGTCGCGGTCGCCGCCGGGCTGGCCACCCTGCGGAACTGCACCGACGACGTCTACGCGCACTGCGACGAGGTGTCCGCCGTGCTGCGTGGCGCCGCCAGCGCGGCGCTGTTCGCCGAGGGGGTGCCGCACCGCGTGCAGCAGGCCGGCAACATGTTCTCGATCTTCTTCGTGCCCGACGAGCGCCAGGTGCGCGACTACGACGACGCCCGCACCCAGGACGTCGACCGCTACACCGCGTTCTTCCACGCGCTGCTCGCCCGCGGGGTGTACCTGCCGCCCTCGGCGTTCGAGGCCTGGTTCGTCAACGCGCAGCTCTCCGGGGAAGCCCTGGACCGGGTGCTCGAGGCGCTCCCCGCCGCGGCGCGGGCCGCGGCCGAGGTGGCGACCCACCGCACCGGCGCGCTGGACAGCGAGCGGTCCTCATGAGCCGGACGACCGTCGTCCACCTGCTCCGGCACGGCGAGGTGCACAACCCCGGCGGCGTGCTCTACGGCCGGCTGCCCGGGTTCCGGCTGTCCGCCGCGGGGGAGGACATGGCCCGCCGCGCCGCGGACTGGTTCGCCGGGCACGACGTCACCCACCTGGTGTCCAGCCCGCTGGAGCGGGCGCAGCAGACCATCCGCCCGCTCGCGGAGGCCACCGGGCTCGAGGTGGTGATCGACGAGCGGATCATCGAGGCGGGCAACGCCTTCGAGGGCATGGTCGTCGGCGGCGGGGGCGGCGTCTTCCGGGCCCCGCGCAACTGGTGGAAGCTGCGCAACCCCTTCCAGCCCTCCTGGGGCGAGCCGTACGTGGCGATCGCGGCGCGGATGCTCGCCGCCGTCGAGGCCGCCCGCGACGCCGCCCGCGGGCACGAGGCCGTGCTGGTCAGCCACCAGCTGCCCATCTGGGCCACCCGGCTGCACGTCGAGGGCCGCCGGTTCGCCCACGACCCGCGCCGCCGGGAGTGCTCGCTGGCCAGCGTCACGTCCCTCACCTACGACGGCGACCGGCTCGCGGGCGTCTCCTACGCTGAGCCGGCCGGCGCCACCGATCCCGACGCGGTGCCGGGCGCATGACCACTCCACGGGATCGCTCCGCCGGCGTGCTCCGTCTCCGCGGGAACCCCGGTCGGCGGGTGCTCGCGGCCGCGCTGACGGCCGCTGCGCTGCTCACCGGGTGCAGCACCGGCGCCGACGCGGTGCAGGTCAACAACGGCGGGGAGTTCCGGTTCGTCGCCGGCACGCCGCGCGGTGAGGTGATCCCGGAGGCCGAGCGGGCCGCGGCGCCGGAGTTCGCCGGCACGCTGCTCGGCGGCGGGGAGTTCTCCTCCGCCGAGCTCGACGGCGACATCGCGGTGCTCAACTTCTGGGGCTCCTGGTGCGCGCCCTGCCGGGTGGAGACGCCGGAGTTCCAGGAGGTCTACGCCGACGTGCGGGACCAGGGCGTGCAGTTCCTCGGGCTGAACGTCAAGGAGACCAGCGACCAGTTCGCGCTGGCCTTCGTCGAGCGCTTCGGCATCGAGTTCCCCTCGATCTACGACCCGCGCGGCGAGGTGGCCCTGGCCTTCCGCGACTACCCGGCGACGGCGATCCCGTCGACCGTCGTGCTGGACCGGGAGGGCCGGGTGGCCGCCGTCTTCACCGCCGAGGTGTCCCAGGAGGACCTGCGCAGCACCCTCGACCTGCTGCTGGCGGAGGTCTGACCGTGGGGGAGACCTTCGCGGGCCTCGTCACCGACGGCCCGCTGCTCGTGGCGGCGGCCGTGGCCGCGCTGGTCGGGCTGATCAGCTTCGCCTCGCCCTGCGTGCTGCCGCTGGTCCCCGGCTACCTGTCCTACGTCACCGGCCTCGTCGGCAGCGGCTCCCGGGTGCCGGCACCCACGCCGGCGTCCACGCCGGCGTCCGCGCCGGCGTCCGTGCCCGCCGGAGAGGGCGCGGGCAGCACCGCCACCGCGGTGCGTGCCCCGGCCGACGAGCGCGCTCCGCGCGGCCGCGTGGTGCTCGGCGCGGTGCTCTTCGTGCTGGGGTTCAGCGCCGTCTTCATCGCCTTCGCGACGGCGTTCGGCGGCCTGGGCCGGCTGGCCCTCCAGTACGCGCGGACCCTGGACGTCGTCTTCGGGCTGATCACCGTGGTCGTGGGGCTGGCCTTCCTCGGCTGGCTGCCGCTGCTGCAGCGCACCAAGAAGCTGGCGGTCCGCCCCGCGGCCGGGCTGGCCGGCGCCCCGCTGCTCGGCGTCGTGTTCGGGGTGGGCTGGACGCCGTGCCTCGGACCCACCCTGGGCGCGGTCTACTCGCTGGCGGTCAGCGAGGCCTCGGCCGGGCGGGGCGCGATGCTGGGTGTCGCGTACTGCCTGGGCCTCGGGGTGCCCTTCGTGCTGGTCGCGCTCGGCGCCCGCTGGGCGGTGGGGGCCACCACCTTCCTGCGCCGGCACGCCGGGGCGGTGACCCGGATCGGCGGCGTCGTCCTCGTCCTCATCGGGCTGCTCCTGCTCACCGGTGCCTGGTCGGAGATGATGGGCTGGCTGCGCTCCTGGCTCGCCGCCAGCGGCCTGGCGGAGACCTCGCTGTGAGCACCGTCGCCCCGCCGCGGCCGGCGACGCCGGTGCCGCCGGCCGGCCCGTCCGCGGGCCGCCGCCTCGGCGGCCTGCTGCTGCGCTGGTGGCGGCGGCTGACCGCCATGCGGACGGCGATCGTCCTGCTGTTCCTGCTCGCCCTGGCGGCGGTGCCCGGCTCGCTGCTGCCGCAGCGGTCGCTGTCCCAGAACAACGTCAGCCAGTACTTCGCCGAGCACCCCGACCTCGCACCGGTGCTCGACCGGCTCTACCTGTTCGACGTCTTCAGCTCGCCGTGGTTCGCCGCGGTGTACCTGCTGCTGTTCATCTCGCTGATCGGCTGCGTGGTGCCCCGGGCCCTGGAGCACGCCCGCGCGCTGCGCACCCCGCCGCCGCCCGTGCCGCGGAACCTGCTCCGGCTCCCCGACTCCGGGGAGCTGCGCAGCCCGCTGGGCGGCGCGGCCACCCTCGACGTCGTCGAGGAGGAGCTGCGGGTGCGGCGCTACCGGGTGGTGCGCCGCGACGGCGCTCGGGGCCCCGAGCTGTCGGCCGAGAAGGGCCACCTCAAGGAGACCGGCAACCTGGTCTTCCACCTCTCGCTGCTCGCGCTGCTGCTCGGCCTGGCGGGCGGGAAGCTGTGGGGCTACGAGGGCAGCATCCTGGTCACCGAGGACCAGGGGTTCTGCAACGCGTTCCAGCAGTACGACACGTACTCCGCCGGCCCGCTGGTCGACAGCGGCGACCTCAACGCGCTCTGCGTCGACCTCGACGAGTTCCGGGCCGAGTACGAGGAGAACCTCACCGCGGCCTCGTTCACCGCCGACATCCGCTACGGCGAGCCCTCCGCCGAGGGGCGGCCGACCACCATCGGTGTCAACGACCCGCTGCGGATCGACGGCGACCGGGTCTACGTGACCGGGCACGGCTTCAGCCCGACCTTCACCGTGACCGTTCCCGACGGGACCACCTTCACCGACCTGACCGTCCCGTTCCTGCCCAGCGACCAGCAGACGATGGCCAGCGAGGGCGCGCTCAAGCTGCCCGACATCCCCGGGCGGGACGAGCAGCTCGCCCTGGAGGGCTTCTTCGCGCCCACCGGCCTCGTCCAGGGCGGTGTGCTGACCTCGGTCGACCCGCGCCCGCTGGCTCCGCAGATCGCCGTCGTGGCCTACTCCGGCTACCTCGGCCTGGACTCGGGCTTGCCGCAGTCGGTGTACTCCCTGGACGCCGGCCAGATCGAGCGGGGCCGGCTCAGCGAGGTGGGGGCGGCGAACCTGTCGGTGGGCGAGTCCCTGGACCTGCCCGACGGGACCCGCATCACCTTCAGCGGGGCCAAGGAGTTCGCCGCCCTGCAGTACTCGCACGACCCCGGCCAGCTGTGGGTGCTGGGCTCCGCGATCGCCCTGCTCGCCGGCCTGCTCGGCATGCTGCTGCTCGCCCGGGAACGGGTCTTCGCCCGGGCCGAGCCCGGCCGGGACGGCGGCGGTACCGTGCTGACGCTCGCCTCGCTCACGCGGGGCGGCGGCGAGAGCGGCTCCCGGTTCGCGACCCTGTCCGACGACCTGCGGGACGCGCTGAGCGCCCCGTCCGCCCGCACCGCACCCGAACCGGAGGTCCCCCCGCGTGACTGACTCGTCGCTGGCCGAGCTGTCGGACAGCCTCTTCTCCGTGAGCGTCGCGCTCTACTCCGTCGCGCTGCTCGCGTTCTGCGCGCAGCTGGCGTTCGGCCGGCGGCTCACCGCCTCGCGCGAGCTGGTCGGCGCCGGGGGCGGCCCCGCCCCGCTGGAGCCTGCCCCCGCGGCGGACGCCCCGGTGGCCGAGACCCCGCGGGGCAACCGGTGGGGGCTGGCCGCGATCGCGCTGACGGTGCTGGGTGCGCTCACCCACGCCGGCATCCTGGTCACCCGCGGGATGGCCACCGACCGGCTGCCCTGGGGCAACATGTACGAGTTCGCCACGGCGGTCGTCCTGGTGGCGGTCGTGGCCTTCGTGGTGCTCGCGGTGCGCTCGCCGAACCTGCGGCACATCGGGGTGTTCGTGCTCGGCCCGGTCGTGCTGGCGCTCGTGGCGATCGGCCTCGGGCTGTACACGGAGGCGGCGCCGGTCGTGGCCGCGCTCCGCTCCTCCTGGCTGGCCATCCACGTCACCGCGGCCATCCTGGGCTTCGGCATCTTCATGGTCAGCGGCATCGCCAGCGTCCTGTACCTGGTGCGCTCCCGGCCGGGGGCCGACGAGGGCAGCGGGATCGTCGCGCGCCTGCCGTCGGCCGCGGCGCTGGACCGCGTCGCGCACCGCACCGCCGTGCTCGGCTTCCCCATCTGGACCTTCGCGGTGATCGCCGGGGCCATCTGGGCCGAGGCGGCCTGGGGCCGCTTCTGGGGCTGGGACCCGAAGGAGACCTGGTCCTTCGTCGCCTGGGTGGTCTATGCGGCCTACCTGCACGCGCGGACGACGGCCGGCTGGCGCGGCCGCCCGGCGGCCTGGGTGAACGTCGTCGGGCTGCTCGTCATGATCTTCAACCTGACGTTCGTCAACCTCGTCTCCAGCGGGCTGCACAGCTACGCCGGCGTCGAGTGACCCCCGCGCGGTGCCCCCTCGGGGGAACACCGCGGCGCGCATCGCGTGCGATTGCGGGTCCGCGTGCTTCCATGCCCCCATGGAGCTGACCAGCAGCGCATCGGCCCGCCGGGAGGCGCGGCGTGGGTAGGCACGCGGCGGCCGACGGGGCGTCGCCGCACCCGCTCGTCGTGGCCGCGCTCGCCGGCCGGGCGGCCGACGGCGCCGGTGCCCACCGCGGAAGCGGCCCGCAGGGCGCGGCGCAGGAGGGCGGTCTCGGCTGGCCGGGCGGCCCCACCCGTGAGGGCGGCGGCCTGGGCTGGCCCGGGGACGCCGACGGTCCGGCACCCGAGCCCGAGCCGGCCGGCGGCGCGGCGGAGTCGCGCGGGCGCCGCGGCTGGCGCCGGCTGTTCGGAACCGCGCGGGCGGCCTGAGCTCAGGCGGCCCGCGCGGGGAGCATCAGGCCGGGGAGCCGTCGTCCCGGCGTGCCCGGCGCTCGAGCTCGCGCAGGAACTCCGGGTCGTCGTCCGGGGCGACGAAGCGCACCGGGCCGCGCGGCCGCTGCGGCGGCCGCGCCGGACGGGCGCCCCTCTCCGGGTCGGCGTTCGCGGCGGCGCGCACCACCAGGCCCACGACCACCACTGCCATCACGAGAACCACCAGGAACAACACGGGCCCACCCCCTCGTCGGAACCCAGGGTACGTCCGCGGCGATACTCGGTGCCGAGAATCGGACGATCCCCGTGCCGGGGCAGGACGGAGAACTCCCATCGACGCCGTGGACCAGCAGCTCATCGACCTGCTGCGCGCCAACGGCCGCGCCAGCTACGCCGAGCTCGCCCGGCAGGTCGGCCTGTCCTCACCCGCCGTGCACGAGCGGGTGGGCAAGCTGGAGACCGCCGGCGTGATCACCGGGTACCGCGCCGTCGTCGATCCTGCGGCGGTGGGGCTGCACGTCACCGCGCTGGTGAGCGTCATCGAGAGCGACGCGGTCGACGACACCGGGATCGAGGCCGGCCTCCGCGAGATCCCGGCGGTCGAGGACTGCTGGCGGGTCGCCGGCAGCGAGGGTTACGTGCTCAAGGTGCGCGTGACCGACATCCCGGCACTCGAAGCGGCCATCGACGCGTTGAACCGGATCAGAGGGGTCGCACGCACGAGGACGACGGTCGTTCTCTCGACCAAGTGGGAGGGCCGTCATGGCTGAGAACAACCCGACCGGCAGTACCCCGGTGGGCCCGGGGGGCGGCGCCGCCACCCCGCCGAAGGTGCTGCCGTGGCTGCTGGTCTACACCGTCGGCCGGTTCGCGATCGCCGCCGCGCTGGTGCTGATCCTCTGGTGGGCGGGGCTGGGCAGCTTCCCCGGCCTGCTCTTCGGGCTGCTGCTGTCGATGCCGGTGTCCTACCTGCTGCTGCGCCCGTCGCGGGAGCGGCTGAACGAGGCGCTCGCCGCCCGCAGCGTCGCCCGGCGGGCGGCCAAGGAGGACCTGCGCGACCGGCTGAGCGGCACCGGCGGACAGTAGCCGCTCAGGAGAGGGCGAGGCCCGCGCCGAGCAGCACGCCGGTGACCAGGGTGAGAAGGCCGGTCGCCTGCAGCACCGCGATCAGCGCGGGCCCGCGGGCACCGGAGAGCACGGTGCGGATCGGCGACAGCGCCAGGGGAGCGGCGGCCAGGCCGAGCAGCGCCCACGGCCGGGTCAGCCCGACGGCGGCGACGACCACGAACGGCACGACCAGGAGCGCCGCGAAGGCGATCCGGGTGGCGCGGTCGCCCAGCAGCACGGCGAGGGTGCGCTTGCCGACCTGCTCGTCGCCCTCGATGTCGCGCAGGTTGTTGACCACCAGGATCGCCACGATGAGCAGGCCGACCGGCACCGACACCGCGAACGCCAGACCGGGCAGGGTGCCGGTCTGCACGAACGTCGTCCCGACGACGGCCACCGGCCCGAAGAAGACGAAGACGAAGACCTCGCCGAGGGCCCGGTAGCCGTAGGGCAGCGGGCCACCGGTGTAGGTCCACGCGGCGGCCATGCAGACCGCGCCGACGGCGACCAGCCACCAGCTGGACAGCGCCGCCAGCGCCAGGCCGGTCACCCCGGCGACCGCGAAGGACAGCAGCGCCGCGCCCAGCACCTGGCGGGGAGCGGCCGCCCCGGAGCCGACCAGCCGCATGGGGCCGACCCGGTCGGCGTCGGTGCCGCGCCGGCCGTCGGAGTAGTCGTTGGCGTAGTTGACCGCCACCTGCAGGGCGAGGGCGACCAGCAGCGCGAGCAGCGCCGGGACGAGCCGGAAGCCGTCGAGGGCGACGGCGGCGCCGGTGCCGACGAGCACCGGGGCGAGCGCCGCGGGGAGCGTGCGCGGGCGGGCGCCGGCCAGCCACTGGGCGGGGGTGGCCATGGTCAGTGCGCTCCCTGGGGGATCGATGCGGCGACCGCGCGGCGGTCGGGCTTGCCGGTGTGCAGGAGGGGGACGGCGGGGACGAGGTGCAGCTCGCGCGGGGCGGCGGGCGCGCCCAACCGCTCGCTGACCCACGGCCGCAGCACGGCCAGCTCCGGGGTGGCGCCGGCGGAGGGGACGACGGCGGCGACGACGCGCTGGCCCCACTCCGGATCGGGCCGGCCCAGGACCACCGCGTCGGCGACGTCGGGGTGCTCGCGCAGCGCCGCCTCGACCGCGGCCGGCGCCACGTTCACCCCGCCGGTGATGACGACGTCGTCGAGCCGGCCGTGCACGGTGAGCCGTCCGCCGGCGTCGAGGGTGCCGGCGTCGCGGGTGCGGAACCAGCCGTCGGCGAACGCCGCCGCGGTCGCCTGCGGATCGCCGCGGTAGCCGAGGGCCAGGGTCGGCCCGGAGAGCTCGATGCCGCCGTCGGCGACGCGCACGCCGACGCCGTCCAGCGGCCGGCCGTCGTAGACGCAGCCGCCGGCGGTCTCGGTCATCCCATAGGTGGTGACGACGCCGACCCCCTCGGCGCGGGCGCGGGCCAGCAGTGCGGGATCGGCGGCAGCGCCGCCGACCAGGATCGCGTCGAAGGCGCGCAGGGCGCCGGGCTCGCCGTCGAGCGCGCGCCGCAGCTGGGTGGGGACCATCGACGTGTAGCGGCGGGTGCCGGCCGGCATGCGGGCGACGGCGTCGGCCAGCGTCTCGCCGGCCCCCAGCCGGGTCGCCGGCCGCCCGGCCAGCGCGCTGCGGCAGAGCACCTGCAGCCCGGCGACCGCCGACGCGGGCAGGGTGAGCAGCCAGCTGCCGGGCCCGCCCAGCCGGTCGTGGGTCGCCTCCGCCGAGGCCCGGACCGCGCCGGCCGGCAGCAGCACGCCGCGGCCGCCCCCGGTCGAGCCGGAGGTGAGGACGACGAGGTCGGCGCCGGGTTCCAGGGGCTCCTCGGGACGCAGCACCGCGCGGGCCGCGTCGACCACCGCGGGCGGGCCGGCCGGCAGCACGGCGAGCGGGCGGGCGCTGTCGAGGGCGGCGCGGAGGTGGTCGTCGGTGAGCTCGGCCGCGGGCACCAGGGTGAGCCGCCGGCGTGCGCCGCCCCCTCCCGTTCCCGCCACGACGCCCAAGCCTACGACGCTGCCGATCTACGCTGACCGGCATGACCGCCGCCCCCGCCGCCGCTCTCCCGGCGGGGATGACCGAGCTGGCCGTCTACGAGGTGCCCATGCGCACCCGGTTCCGCGGCATCGACGTCCGCGACGGCGTGCTGCTGCGCGGCCCGGCCGGCTGGGGCGAGTTCTCGCCGTTCTGGGACTACGACGCCGCCGAGAGCCGCCGCTGGTGGGCCTCGGCCGTGGAGTCGGCCGTCGAGGGGTGGCCGGCGCCGGTGCGCGACGCGGTGCCGGTCAACGTCACGGTCCCGGCGGTCGGGCCGGAGCGGGCGCACGCGATCGTCCGGGCCTCCGGCTGCCGGACGGCGAAGGTGAAGGTCGCCGAGCCCGGGCAGCCGGCCGCCGACGACCTGGCGCGGGTGGAGGCGGTGCGCGACGCCCTCGGCCCCTCCGGCGCGATCCGGGTGGACGCCAACGCGGCCTGGGACGTGGACACCGCCGTCGCCCGGATCCGCGCGCTCGACCGGGTGGGTCTGGAGTACGTCGAGCAGCCGTGCGCGACGCTCGACGAGCTGGCCGCGCTGCGCCGCCGCATAGAGGTGCGGATCGCCGCCGACGAGGTGGTGCGGCGCGCCGACGACCCGCTGCGGGTGGACCTGCGCGAGGCCTGCGACGTCGTCGTCCTCAAGGTGCAGCCCCTCGGCGGCGTGCGGGCGGCGCTGCGGGTCGCCGAGGCGCACGGGCTGCCGTGCGTCGTCTCCTCGGCGCTGGAGTCCTCGGTCGGCATCGCCGCCGGCGTCGCGCTGGCCGCAGCCCTGCCGGAGCTGCCGTTCGCCTGCGGGCTGGCCACGGTCGCCCTGTTCGCCGACGACGTCAGCGGTGCTCCGCTGCTGCCGGTCGACGGCGCGCTGCCGGTGGGCCCGCGCGAGCCCGACCGGCTGTCCGCCGTGGCCGCGGGCCCGGGGACCACGGGCCGCTGGCTGGCCCGGATCGCCGAGGTGCGGGCCGCGTGAACCCCGCCACCGCCTTCGCCCGCGTGCTGGTCGACGAGCTGGTGCGCGGCGGCGTCACCGACGCCGTCCTCTCGCCCGGCTCCCGGTCGGCTCCCGTGGCGCTGGCCCTGGCCGCGGCCGAGCGGGACGGCCGGCTGCGGCTGCACGTGCGGATCGACGAGCGCACCGCCGCCTTCCTGGCGCTCGGGCTGGCCAAGGCGGCCGGCCGGCCGGTGCCGGTGCTGACCACGTCGGGGACGGCGACCGCGCACCTGCACGCCGCGGTCCTGGAGGCCGACGCGAGCGGGGTGCCGCTGCTGGCGCTGACCGCCGACCGCCCACCGGAGCTGCGGGCCACCGGCGCCAACCAGACGATCGAGCAGGCCGGCCTGTACGGGGCGGCCGTGCGCTGGGCGGCCGACGTCGGCGTGCCCGAGGCGGGGCGCGAGGAGGCCCAGAACCGGTACTGGCGGTCGCTGGTGGCCAAGGCGCTGACCGTGGCCGCCGGCACGCTGTCGGCCGACCCCGGCCCGGTGCAGCTGAACCTCGCGCTGCGCGAGCCGCTGATGCCCGACGACGAGCTCCCGGCCGAGCTCGCCGCGCCCTGGGCCGGCCGCCCCGGCGGGCAGCCGTGGACGGCGGCCGAGCCGTCGGCGGGGTGGGCGGCGCGGGCCTCCCGGCTGCCGCCGCGCACGCTGGTGATCGCCGGCGACGGGCCGCTGCACGCCGTTCCGGGGCTCGCGGAGGGCTCCGCCCGGCCGGTCGTCGCCGAGCCGAGCAGCGGGCTCTGGGGCCGGCCGGGCAGCGTGCGCGGCGGCGTCCTGGCGCTCGGCGCGCCCGACTGGCTGGCCGCGCACCGGCCCGAGCGGGTGCTGGTGGTGGGCCGGCCGACGCTCTCCCGGCCGGTCGGCGCGCTGCTGGCCGACCCCGCCGTGACGGTGGAGACGGTGAGCGCCTCCCCGCGGTGGGCCGACGCCGGCCGGTCGAGCAGCCGGGTCGCGCGGCTGTTCGCCGGCGCCGACCCCGAGGACCCGGTCGACGCCGCCTGGGCGGCCGCCTGGCACGCGGCGGGTGACCGGATCGGCGCCGCTGTCGACGCGGCCCTCGACGCGGCGCCGGCGCTGACCGCCGCCCGGCTGGCCCGCGACGTCGTCGCCGCCCTGCCCGCGGGCGCGCTGCTCGTGCTGGGGTCGTCCACCCCCGTGCGGGACGTCGACCGGTTGGCGGTGCCGCGCGCCGACGTCACCGTGCTGGCCAACCGCGGCGTCGCCGGGATCGACGGCACGCTCTCCACCGCCGTGGGCGCGGCGCTGGTGCACGGCGGACCGGCGTTCGCGCTGATGGGCGACCTGACGTTCCTGCACGACCTCACCGGGCTGCTGCTCGGCGAGGGGGAGCGCCGTCCGGATCTCACCGTGGTCGTGCCGGACAACGACGGCGGCGGGATCTTCGCCCAGCTCGAGCCGGGGCAGGACCGCTACGCCGCGGACTACCGCCGGGTGTTCGGCACCCCGCACGGCCGGGACCTGGTCGCGGTCGCGGAGTCGCTGGGCTGGCCGGCGACGCGGGTGTCGACGCCGGCCGAGCTGGCGGCAGTCCTGGGTCTGGCGGGGCCGCAGGTCGTCGTCGTCCGCACCGACCAGCGCGCCGAGGCGGCGCTCGCCGCCGACCTGCGCGTCGCGGCGGCGACCGCGCTGGCGACCTGAGCTCAGCCCTCGAGCGCGGCCTGGAAGGCGGCGAACTTCGACTGGGTCTCGGCCAGCTCGGCGGCCGGATCGGAGCCGGCGACGATGCCGCACCCGGCGAACAGCCGCGCGCCGTCGTCGCCGACCAGCTCGGCGCAGCGCAGCGCGAGCCCGAACTCGCCGTCGCCGGCCGCGTCGATCCAGCCGACCGGACCGGCGTACCGGCCGCGGTCCATGCCCTCCAGCTCGCCGATCAGCGCGGCGGCGTCCGGCGTCGGGGTGCCGCAGACCGCCGCCGTGGGGTGCACGGCCCCGACCAGCTCCAGCAGGCCGGCGGAGCCGCGCTGGGTGCCGACGACGTCGGTGGCCAGGTGCCGGACGTTGGCCAGCGTGAGCAGCTCCGGCTCGGCCGGTGCCGTGAGCTCCCGGCAGTACGGCTCCAGCGCGCGCACCAGGGAGTCGACGGCGAGCGCGTGCTCGGCGCGGTCCTTCCCCGAGCCCATCAGGGCGGCGGCCAGCCGCTCGTCCTCGGCGCCGGCCCCGCGCGGCGCCGTTCCGGCCAGCACGCGGGAGGACAGCTGCCGGCCGGTGCGGCGCAGCAGCAGCTCCGGCGTCGCGCCGAGCAGCCCGTCGACGGCGAACGTCCAGCAGCCGGGGAAGCGCGCGGCCAGCCGGCGCAGCATCCGCCGCGGGTCGAGCGGGACGTCGGAGGAGACCAGCAGGTCGCGGGCGAGCACGACCTTCTCCAGCTCGCCGGCGTCGATGCGGGTGACGGCGGCGGCCACCGCGGCGCACCAGCTGGCGGGGTCCAGCGCGCCGTCGGCGTAACGCAGCCGGGGTGCCGGGCCGTCGTCGGCCGGGGCGTTCCCCGGCAGGTCCGGGGCGGCGCCGAGGGCGGTCACCCAGCCGACGCCGTCGCGTCGTCCCACCACGACCTCGGGGACGACGAAGACCGACGTCCCGGCGGCCGGGTCGAAGGCGATGCCGGCGAACAGCACCGGGCCGGTGCCGGGCACCTCGAGCTCGTCCGCGACGTCCAGGCCGGCGGTGTACTCGTCCCACCACTCGGCGGCGTCGGCCAGCGCGCGGGGGCCGGAGACCTCCAGCCGCGCCGCCTCGCCCCAGCCGACCAGGCCCTCGCCGTGGCGGACCCACGAGAGGCCGCCGGTGGCCGGGAGGAGGTCGAGCAGCGCGGCGGCGGCGTCGGACCGGACCGTGGTGACGGTGCGGGACGCCGCTGCCGGGGAGGTCAGGGCGGCCGCGGTCACGGCTCCAGATTAGGAGGCCTTGTAGCGTCGCTGCCGTGGCAGACCGGCGAGACCCCCCGCACACCGCCGGCCTGCGGGCCGGGCTGGACAAGCGACCGGCCGACGTCGCGGCCATGTTCGACCGGGTCGCGAAGCGCTACGACGTCACCAACACGGTCCTCTCCGGCGGCCTGGACGCCGGCTGGCGGCGGGCCACCCGCGAGGCGCTGGGCGCCCGGCCGGGCCAGACCGTGCTGGACGTCGCGGCGGGGACGGCGGTCTCGACCGTCGAGCTCGCCGCCGGTGGGGTGCACGCCATCGCCTGCGACTTCTCCCAGGGGATGCTGCGCGCCGGGGCGTCGCGGCCGGTGCCCAAGGTTGCCGGGGACGCGATGGCGCTGCCGCTGGCCGACGAGAGCGTCGACGGCGTCGTCATCTCCTTCGGCCTGCGCAACGTGGCCGACCCCGACGCCGCGCTGCGCGAGTTCTCCCGGGTGACGAAGCCGGGCGGCACGCTGGTGGTCTGCGAGTTCTCCAGCCCCACCTGGTCGCCGTTCCGGACCGTCTACACCGAGTACCTGATGAAGGCGCTGCCCCGCATCGCCCGGGCGGTGAGCAGCAACCCGGAGGCCTACGTCTACCTCGCCGAGTCGATCCGCGCCTGGCCCGGCCAGGCCGCGCTCGCCGGCCGCCTGCAGGACGCCGGCTGGGCCGACGTCGCCTGGCAGAACCTGACCGGCGGGATCGTCGCGCTGCACCGGGGCCGCAAGGTCTGACCGGCGGCCGCGTCCCGGCGGGGCCGTGGTCGGAGAACCGTCGTACCCCGAACGTATGTTCGGACTGTGACCGCGGCGGTGCTGGACCGGAGCCTCCTGGAGGCCGCGCTGGCCGGGTGGCTGGTCGAGCGCCCGCCATCGGTCGACCGGCTGCCGGTGCACCTGCTGTCGGCCGAGGAGAAGGTGGCCCAGCTGCGGCGGCTGCAGGCCCGCAAGGCGATGGACTGCGCCTACGAGGCAGAGCTGGTCATGGCCCTGGCCGCCGACCGGCCGGACACGGACGACCCGCCGCCCGGCCATCCCGGCGCCCGGCGGCGGGGGCCCGGCTCGCCGGTTCCGGGGACGAGCGAGTTCCTGCCCCAGGAGCTGGCCATGGTGCTGAACTGCTCGCCGACCTTCGCGGCGGGCGTGCTCTCCGACGCCTACGTGCTGGTCGAGCGGATGCCTGCGGTGTGGCAGGCGTGCGGTAAGGGGCGGCTGGACTGGTACCGCGCCCGGGTCTTCGCCGACGTGCTGGGGCCCGCGTCCGACCCGGTGGTCGCCGCCGTGGTGGCGGCCGTGCTGCCGGAGGCGGCGCAGCTGTCCTCGGGAAGGCTGCGCCGGCGGCTGGTGGCCGCCGCGATCGCCGCGGACGAGGAGTTCGCCGAGCAGCGCCGGATCGAGGCCGAGCGCCGGGCCGACGTGCGCACGCGCCCCACCGGCGACGGGATGTCGGTGCTGGCCAGCGACCTCCCCTCGCCGGTGGCCGCGGCGATGTGGTCGACGATCGACCAGGCCGCACAACTCGCCAGGACCGGCGGGGACGATCGGCCGATCGGCGTGCTGCGCGCCGAGGCCCATGCGGCCCTGGTGCTGCGGCCGTGGGACGGCAGCCGCCCGGCGCTGACCGGGAACGTCACCGTGGTCGCCCCGCTGCGGGCGCTCGGCGGGCCCGTGGGCCCGGATCGACCGGTCCCGGCCGGCGTCGACGGTGGTGAGCCGGGCCCCAGCGTGAACGGCACGCCCGTCACCGCGGCGCACCTGCGGGAACTGCTCGCCCGGCTCGACGCGCTGGGGGTGCAGGCTCCGCCGGGGGGCAGCCTGGCGGTTGCGCTCACCGACGAGGACGGCGCCGTGCTGGCCGCCGTTCCCGCCGCCGAGCTGCGCCGGGCCGCCGAGCGCGGTTGCCCGGCGCACGGTCGGGAGGCGGGCTGCGGCTGCGCGCTGCTGCGGCCACCCGCGGAGGTCGCCGGGCACGATCCCTCCGCGGCGCAGGAGCGGTTCGTGCGGCTCCGGGACCGCACCTGTCGGCATCCGGGCTGCTCCCGGCCGGCGGGCCGCACCGACATCGACCACGTGCTGCCCTACGACTGCGGTGGGCGGACCGCCTGCCAGAACCTCTGCTGCCTGTGCCGGACGCACCACCGGCTCAAGACGTTCGCCCGGGGATGGCGCTTCGAGTTGCTCGCCGACGGCACGCTCCGGGTGACCACGCCCAGCGGGATCACCCGCACGACCCGGCCGCCGGGCCTGCGGGATCCCGCCCGCCAACCGGCTCTGCCGGCACCACCTCCACCGCCGGTCGAGCCGCCACCGTTCTGAGGCGTTCCGGGCTGCCGGAACGAGCGCGCGAGGGGTGGGAGCGGGCGGGTTCGTCATCTAGCGTCGGTCCGTGACGAGCCCACCCGTTCCGCCGACGCCCGGGCCGACGCCGTCACCCGGCCCGACACCGCCCCCGGGACCGGCACCGACCGATCCGATCCCGCCGCCCACGCCGGCCCCGTACCCGACGCCCGACCCGGCCGACCCCGTGGCGCCGCCGCCCGCGCGGGCCCCGGAGCCGCTGTAGCGGCGGCCGTGTCCAGCTCCCGATACGCCGACCGCGAGGACGCCGGCCGGGCCCTCGCCGCCGCCCTCGCCGGGCGGGCGGACGCGCGCGCCCTGGTCCTGGGCCTGCCCCGCGGAGGAGTGCTCGTCGCCGCCGAGGTGGCCGCCGCCCTCGGCGCGGAGCTCGACGTCCTCGTCGTCCGCAAGCTGGGCGTCCCCGGGCACCCGGAGCTGGCGATGGGCGCCATCGCGGCGGTCGGCGAGGCCGTCGAGACGGTGTGGGTCCGCAGCGTCCTGGACCGCGCCGGGCCCGATCCCGTCGCCGTGTCCGAGGTCCACGACCGGGAGCTCGCCGAACTCCGCCGGCGGACCACGGCCTACCGCGGCACCCGGCCCGCACCCGCGGTCGCCGGGCGCCACGTCCTGCTCGTCGACGACGGCCTCGCCACCGGGGCCACCATGCGCGTCGCCGTCCGGGCGCTGCGGCGGAGCGGCCCCGCGCGGATCACCGTCGCCGTCCCGGTCGGCTCGCCGGACGCCGTGGCCGGGCTGGCCGGCGCCGTCGACGAGGTGGTGTGCCTGCAGCAGCCCGCCGGCTTCCGCGCGGTCGGGCAGGCCTACGCCGACTTCTCCGACACCCCCGACGACGACGTCCTGGCGGCGCTGCACCGAGGGGGGACTGTCGGCTAGATCACATCGCGGCCTAGACTCGGACCCACGCCCTTGTGAACCTTTTCACAAGGACGACCGGACTCGGGCGACGGACCGGAGGGAGCGACGTGGCACTGGCCTCGATCGAGCACACCGCCGACGTCGTCGTGGTCGGCGCCGGGCCGGCCGGGTCGAGCGCCGCCTGGCACCTCGCCTGCGCGGGCCTGGACGTGGCGGTGCTGGAAAAGGCGCAGTTCCCGCGGGAGAAGGTCTGCGGCGACGGGCTGACCCCGCGCGGGGTGCGGGCGCTGCACGACATGGGCGTGGACACCTCGACCGCGGGCTGGGTGCGCCGCCTTGGGCTTCGGGTGCACGGCGGGGGCCGGGTGGCCGAGGTCGACTGGCCCCGGCTGGACTCCTGGCCCGACCACGGCCTGGTCCGCACCCGCCGGGAACTGGACGCGCTGCTGGCCGACCACGCCGTCCGGGCCGGCGCGCGCCTGGTCACCGGGACGACGGTCACCGAACCGCTGCTCGACGACGGCGGCCGGGTGGTCGGCGTCCGCGGGGAGGCCGGCGACGACGGCCAACCGGTCACCTGGCGGGCTCAGCTCGTCGTCTCGGCGGAGGGGCTGTCCGGTCGCCTGGCCAAGAGCCTGGGGCTGCTGCGGCGCACCGACCGGCCGCTGGGCGTCGCGCTCCGGCGGTACGTGCGCAGCCGCCGCAGCGACGACGACTACCTCGACATCGCCTTCGACCTCACGGCGCAGGGCCCGACCCGGGACGCCATGCCCGGCTACGGCTGGATCTTCGGCATGGGCGACGGGACGGCGAACGTGGGCTACGGCCTGCTCGACACCCGCCGCGGCACCGGCGCCGACCGCAGGATGGTCCTCCGGCGCTGGCTGGACACCTTCCCGGCCGAGGACGGGCTGGGGGAGGACGACGCCGTCACCCCGCTGCGCGGCGCCGGGCTGCCGATGGCGCTGAGCCGGGGCCCCGCCTACACGCGCGGGCTGCTGCTGGCCGGCGACGCCGCCGGCACGGTGAACCCCTGCAACGGCGAGGGCATCAGCTACGCCGTCGAGAGCGGCCGCATGGCCGCCGAGGCCGTCGTCGACGCGCTCCGGCTGCCCGCGGGCGCCGTCCGCGAGGAGGTCCTGCACCGCTACCCCGAGCGGCTGCGCGCCGAGCTCGGCCGGCACCACCGCCTCGGCCTCGGCTTCCTCGCGCTGCTGACCCGCCCGGCCGTCGTCCGGCTCGTCGCGGGGCGCGGGCTGCGCCGGCCCGCGCTCACCGACGCGGCGCTGCGGGTCATGGGCAACCTGTCCGACGGCCGGGACGGCGACGCGGTCGACCGCGCGCTCGCCGTCATCCTCCGACTGACGCCGGCGACCTGAGGTGGCTGCTGTGCCGACACGACGACCCGACACGGACGCTCCGTGGCCGAAGCGTGACCTCTACGTGACCGACATCACCCTAGGGTGGCGATGATGCTCTCGACCTACGTCCCGATCGTCGGGCTCTTCGCGCTGGCCGCGGCGTTCGCGCTGTTCTCGGTCGCCGTCGCTCCGTTCGTGGGCCCCCGCCGGTACAACCGGGCAAAGCTGGCGGCCTACGAGTGCGGCATCGAACCGGTCGACCAGCCGCTCACCGGCGGCCGCTTCCCGGTCAAGTACTACCTGACCGCGATGTTGTTCATCGTCTTCGACATCGAGATCGTCTTCCTCTACCCCTGGGCCGTCGCCAACGACGCGCTGGGTGTGTGGGGCCTGGTCGCGATGGTCGTATTCATCGGCACCGTCTTCCTCGCCTTCGCCTACGAGTGGCGGCGCGGGGGGCTCGAGTGGGACTGACAGGGAGCACCTGATGGGACTCGAGGAGAAGCTGCCCAGCGGCGTCCTGCTGACCAGCGTGGAGAAGCTGGTCAACTGGACCCGCAAGTCGTCGCTGTGGCCGGCCACGTTCGGCCTGGCCTGCTGCGCCATCGAGATGATGGCGTCCGGCGCCGGCCGGTACGACCTCGCCCGGTTCGGCATGGAGGTCTTCCGCGCCTCGCCGCGGCAGGCCGACCTGATGATCGTCGCCGGCCGGGTGAGCCAGAAGATGGCGCCGGTCCTGCGGCAGATCTACGACCAGATGCCCGAGCCGCGCTGGGTGCTGGCGATGGGCGTGTGCGCCAGTTCCGGCGGCATGTTCAACAACTACGCGATCGTGCAGGGCGTCGACCACGTCGTCCCGGTGGACATGTACCTGCCCGGCTGCCCGCCGCGGCCGGAGATGCTCATGGACGCGATCCTGAAGCTGCACCACAAGATCCAGCACGAGCCGCTGGGCGAGAAGCGGGCCCGCCAGCAGCAGCAGGCCCGCGAGGACGGCACCGCGAAGGACCTCCTGGTCGAGATGCCCTCGACGGTCCGCGTCGACAAGGCCGCCCGCCGCGCCTACGAGCAGGCCGCCGCCGAGGGCCGCACCGGTCAGTTCCTCATGGAGCAGCGCGAGGGCAACGCGGTGCTGCTGCCGGGGGCGGGGGACCGGCGATGAGCAACGACGGCGGGTCGAACGTCGTCCCCGGCCGCGAGGAGGCCGGGTACGACGACAGCACGGCGCCCTCGGGCGGTTTCCGGAAGGGCTCCTTCGGCGTCAGCGGCAGCGGCGACACCTCCGGTTTCGGCGGGCTGGTGCGCGTCGAGCCCGGCGGGGCGGTGGCGCTGCACTCCACCGAGCGGCCCTACGGCGGCTACTTCGACGAGGTCACCGACGCGCTGATCGAGGCCGTCGGCGAGGCGACCTACGCCGCCGCCGTCCAGCGGGTGCTGGTCGACCGGGGCGAGATCACCTACTTCGTCGCCCGCGAGCACCTGCTCACCCTCGTGCAGGCGCTCCGCGACGACGAGGCGCTGCGCTTCGAGCTGTGCAGCAGCGTCTCCGGGGTCGACTACCTCGACAGCGGTGGCCCCGAGGTGGCGCCCGGCCGGCCGCGGCTGCACGTCGTCTACCACCTGACGTCGATGACCTACCGGCGCCGCGTCCGGCTGGAGGTGGCGGTGACCGCGGAGGACCCGCACGTCCCGTCGGTCACCGGGATCTACCCGACGGCGGACTGGCACGAGCGCGAGACCTGGGACATGTTCGGCGTCGTCTTCGACGGCCACCCGGCGCTGACCCGGATCCTCATGCCCGACGACTGGGACGGCCACCCCCAGCGCAAGGACTACCCGCTGGGCGGGATCCCGGTGGAGTACCACGACGCGACGATCCCGCCGCCGGACACCCGGAGGGCGTACCGATGAGCACCACGTACAACCCGAGCGACCCCTACGCGGGCTCGCGCGAGACCACCGAGGGCCGCGTCTACACGGTCACCGGCGGGGACTGGGACCTCACGCTCGGCGCCGATCCGCACGGCGAGGAGCGCCTCGTGGTCAACATGGGCCCGCAGCACCCCTCGACGCACGGCGTGCTGCGGCTGGTCCTGGACCTCGAGGGCGAGACGGTGACGAAGGCCCGGGTGGTCATCGGCTACCTGCACACCGGCATCGAGAAGAACACCGAGTACCGCAACTGGGTGCAGGGCACCACGTTCGTGACCCGGATGGACTACCTGGCCCCGCTGTTCAACGAGGCCGGCTACTGCATGGCCGTCGAGAAGCTGCTGGGCGTCGAGGTGCCGCAGCGGGCCCAGACGATCCGCGTGCTGGTGATGGAGCTCAACCGGATCGCCTCGCACCTGGTCGCGCTGGCCACCTTCGGCATGGAGATGGGCGCCCTCACCGGCATGACCAACGGCTTCCGCGAGCGGGAGATGGTCCTCGACCTGCTCGAGGAGATCACCGGCCTGCGGATGAACCACGCCTACATCCGCCCGGGCGGCCTGGCGCAGGACCTCCCCGAGGGCTCGGTCGAGAGCATCCGCGAGTTCCTGGAGGTCTTCCCGAAGCGGGTCGCGGACTTCCACCGGCTGCTCACCGGACAGCCGATCTGGCAGAACCGGCTCAAGGACGCCGGCTACCTGGACCTGACCGGCTGCGTCGCGCTCGGCGTCACCGGGCCGGTCCTGCGCGCCACCGGCCTGGCGTGGGACCTGCGCAAGGTCGAGCCCTACCTCGGCTACGAGACCTACGACTTCGAGGTGCCGACGGCGGACACCTGCGATGCCTGGGGGCGGTACCTGGTCCGCATGGCCGAGGTGAACGAGTCGCTGCGGCTGATCGGCCAGGCGCTGGACCGGCTCGAGCCCGGCCCGGTGATGGTCGACGACAAGAAGATCGCCTGGCCCGCCCAGCTGAGCCTCGGGCCCGACGGCATGGGCAACTCCCTCGACCACGTCCGGCACATCATGGGCCAGTCCATGGAGGCCCTGATCCACCACTTCAAGCTGGTCACCGAGGGGTTCCGGGTGCCGGCCGGCCAGGTCTACGTGCCGATCGAGTCACCCCGCGGGGAGCTCGGCTACCACGTGGTCAGCGACGGCAGCACCCGCCCGTGGCGCGTCCACGTGCGGGACCCCAGCTTCGTGAACCTCCAGGCCACGGCGGCGATGAGCGAGGGCGGCATGATCGCCGACGTCATCGCCGCGATCGCATCGATCGACCCGGTGATGGGGGGCGTCGACAGGTGAGTGCACTTCCGGGCAGTCCCGAGGCGACGGCGGTGACCGGGCTCGACTCGAGCCCGGTCGACGTCGCGTCCCTCGCCGAGGTCCCGCCGCTGACCGAGCAGGCCCGCATCGAGGCGCGGGAGATCATCGCCCGCTACCCGGTGGCCCGGTCGGCGCTGCTGCCGATGCTGCACCTGGTGCAGAGCTACCAGGGCTACGTCACCCCCGAGGGCGTCGCGCTCTGCGCCGAGGAGCTCGGGCTGACCAAGGCGGAGGTCGGCGCGGTGGCGACCTTCTACACGATGTACAAGCGTCGGCCGACCGGGCGGCACCTGGTCAGCGTCTGCACCAACACGCTGTGCGCCGTCCTCGGCGGGCAGCGGATCATGGACGCGCTGTCGGCCGACCTCGGCGTCCACCACGACGAGACCGCCGCCGACGGCTCGATCACCCTCGAGCACGCCGAGTGCCTGGCCGCCTGCGACTACGCGCCGGTGGTCACCGTCGACTACGAGTTCTACGACCAGCAGGACGTCGACAGTGCCCGCGAGCTCGTGGCGGCCCTGCGCCGGGGCGAGAAGCCGGCACCCACCCGCGGCGCCCCGCTCACCGACTTCCGGGGGATCTCCCGGCAGCTGGCCGGGTTCTCCCAGCACCCGGACGCCGCGGCCGCGGCCGCCGCCGTCGACGCTCCGGGCCACTACGAGCCGACGCTGCGCGGTCTGCGGCTGGCCGCCGAGCGCGGCGAGTCGGCCCCGCCGATGCGCGGCCCGGAGCCCGAGCCCGCCGATGCCGGTGAGCCGCGAGAGACGGTCCGCCCGTCGGGCGGCACGGGTGAGACCCCGGGCAAGGAGGCGGCAGACGCGCGCGTCGCTGCCGCGGACACCCCGGCCGAGAAGGCCGGCGCCGCGGGTTCCCACCCCGACGCCCCTGAACCGGCCGGCCGGCGGCTGCCGGACGGCCGGGGGGGCACCGACACGCCCGCGGGCCAGGAGCCGGGGACCACCGGGCAGGGGCCCGGCGGCCGACCCCCAGCTCCCCAGGGGCCCGATGCCCCGTCCCGGACGACCCAGGGCCGCGGCCCTCAGCGGAGGCGATGAGCCGTGCCCCTCACTCCTGTCCTCACCAGCCGCTGGGGCGCCGAGCAGTCGTGGCGGCTGTCCACCTACGAGCGGCTCGACGGCTACGCCGCGCTGCGGACCGCGCTGACGATGCAGCCCGACGAGCTGGTCACCCTGGTCAAGGACTCCGGCCTGCGCGGCCGCGGCGGCGCCGGCTTCCCGACCGGGATGAAGTGGAGCTTCATCCCGCAGCCCAAGCCCGGGGAGGAGCCCAGCGGCCCGGCGGCGATGCCGAAGTACCTGGTGGTCAACGCCGACGAGGGCGAGCCGGGCACCTGCAAGGACCTGCCGCTGATGATGGCCGACCCGCACTCGCTCATCGAGGGCGTGATCATCTCGTCCTACGCGATCCGGTCGAAGCTCGCCGTCATCTACGTCCGCGGCGAGGCGGTGCACGCCCACCGGCGGCTGCTCAACGCCGTGGGCGAGGCCTACGCCGCCGGCTACCTCGGCACCGACATCCTCGGCTCCGGATACGACCTCGAGCTGGTCGTGCACGCCGGCGCCGGGGCGTACATCTGCGGCGAGGAGACCGCGCTGCTGGACTCCCTCGAGGGCTACCGCGGCCAGCCCCGGCTCAAGCCGCCGTTCCCCGCGGTCGCCGGCCTGTACGGCGCCCCGACGGTCATCAACAACGTGGAGACCCTGGCCAGCGTGCCGTTCGTCGTCCGCGGCGGTGCCGAGTGGTTCAAGGCGTTCGGCCCGGAGAAGTCGCCGGGCCCGAAGATCTACTCGCTGTCGGGCCGCGTCGTCCGGCCGGGCCAGTACGAGGCCCCCATGGGGACGACGATGCGCGAGCTGCTGGAGATGGCCGGCGGCGTCCGCCCCGGCCACGAGCTGAAGTTCTGGACGCCGGGCGGCTCGTCGACGCCGTACTTCACCGCCGAGCACCTCGACGTCCCGCTGGACTTCGACTCGGTCGCGGCGGCCGGCTCCATGCTCGGCACCACCGCGCTCATGGTGTTCGACGAGACCGACTCGATCGTCGAGGCCACCCTGCGGTTCACCGAGTTCTACGCCCACGAGAGCTGCGGCAAGTGCACCCCCTGCCGCGAGGGCACCTACTGGCTGGTGCAGGTCCTCGAGCGGATCGCGCACGGCCGGGGCACCGCCCAGGACCTCGACGTCCTGGTCGACACCTGCGACAACATCCTCGGCCGCTCGTTCTGCGCCCTCGGGGACGGCGCCACCAGCTGCATCACCAGCTCGCTGAAGTACTTCAAGGACGACTACGTCGCCCTGCTGCCGCCCGAGGAGCAGGCCCGGCTCGGCCGCTCCCTCCCCCTCGAGCCGGTCGGAGCCGCGTCATGACGCTCACGCCCACCAACCCGCCCCCCGCCCCAGCGGTGCCGCCGGGCGCCCCCGGTCCGCACACCCCGCCGGACGCCGTGCACTGCACGATCGACGGCTTCGACGTCGCCGTGCCCAAGGGGACGCTGATCATCCGCGCCGCCGAGCAGATCGGCGTCCAGATCCCGCGGTTCTGCGACCACCCGCTGCTGGAGCCGATCGGTGCCTGCCGGCAGTGCCTGGTCGAGGTCGAGGGCCAGCGCAAGCCGGTCGCCTCCTGCACCATGCCGGTCAGCGAGGGCATGGTCGTGCAGACCCAGCTCACCAGCCCCCAGGCCGACAAGGCTCAGCAGGGCACGATGGAGCTGCTGCTGATCAACCACCCGCTCGACTGCCCGGTCTGCGACAAGGGCGGCGAGTGCCCGCTGCAGAACCAGGCGATGAGCAACGGCCGCGCCGAGAGCCGGTACGTCGACGAGAAGCGCACCTACCCCAAGCCGCTGCCGATCAGCAGCGAGATCCTGCTCGACCGGGAGCGGTGCGTCCTCTGCGCCCGCTGCACCCGGTTCTCCCAGCAGGTCGCCGGCGACCCGTTCATCGAGCTGTTCGAACGCGGCGCGCTGGAGCAGGTGGCCATCTACGAGGACGAGCCGTTCGAGTCCTACTTCTCCGGCAACACCACCCAGATCTGCCCGGTCGGCGCCCTCACCAGCGCCCAGTACCGGTTCCGCGCCCGGCCGTTCGACCTGCGCAGCGAGCCCAGCGTCTGCGAGCACTGCGCCTCCGGCTGCGCGATGCGCACCGACTACCGGCGCGGCAAGGTCACCCGGCGGCTGGCCGGGGATGACCCGGCGGTCAACGAGGAGTGGACCTGCGACAAGGGCCGCTACGCGTTCCGTTACGCCACCGCCAACGAGCGGCTGACCACCCCGCTGGTGCGGGGAGCGGACGGCCGGCTGGCGCCCGCGTCCTGGCCCGAGGCGTGGGCCGCGGCCGCCGCCGGGCTGCTCCGGGCGCGGGCCGAGGGCGGCGTCGGCGTGCTCCCCGGCGGCCGGCTCACGCTCGAGGACGCCTACGCCTGGGCCACCTTCGCCCGGGTGGCGCTGGGCACCAACGACGTCGACGCCCGCGCCCGCGCGCACTCGGCCGAGGAGCTCGCCTTCCTCGGGACGGCGATCGCCGGCACCGGACCGGCGACCGGCGGCGTCACCTACGACGACGTCGGCTCCGCGCCCGCCGTGCTGCTCGCCGGGCTGGAGCCGGAGGAGGAGTCGCCGATCCTCTTCCTGCGGCTGCGCCGGGCGGTCCGCACCGGCGGCCTCGCGGTCTTCGACCTCGCCCCGTTCGCCACCCGCGCGGCCGAGAAGCTGCAGGCCACCGTGCTCACCACGTTCCCCGGTGCCGAGGCTCGCTCGATCCAGGCCCTCGCCGAGGGCAGCTGGGGTGGCCCCGCCGTCGAGGCGCTACGCCGACCGGGGGCCGTCGTCCTCGCCGGTGAGCGGCTGGCCGAGGTGCCCGGCGCGTTCACGGCGCTTCTGGAGCTGGCCCGGGCCACCGGCGCCCGGCTGGCCTGGGTGCCGCGCCGCGCCGGGGAGCGCGGCGCCGTGGAGGCCGGCGCGCTGCCGACCCTGCTGCCCGGTGGCCGGGCCGTCGACGACGCCGCCGCCCGCGCCGAGGTGGCCGCGCTGTGGGGCATCGACCCCGCGGCCGTGCCCGCCGAGCCCGGCCGGGACGTCACCGGCATCCTGACCGCCGCGCGCAGCGGGCGGCTGCCCGGGCTGCTCGTCGGCGGCGTCGACCCGGCCGACCTGCCCGATCCCGCGCTGGCCCTGGCGGCGCTGGACGCCGCGGCGTTCGTCGTCAGCCTGGAGATGTTCCCGAGCGAGGTGACCGAGCGCGCCGACGTCGTCCTGCCGGTCGCCGCCGCGTCGGAGAAGTCGGGCAGCTACCTCGACTGGGAGGGCCGCCTGCGGCCCTTCGACGCCACCCTGCACGGCACCGGGCGGCTGACCGACGGCCGCGTGCTGCACGGCCTGGCCGACGAGATGGACGTCGACCTGCGACTGCCCACCCCGGACGTCGCCCGGGCCGCGCTGGCCGCTCTCGGCGCCCGCCGGTCCGCCGCCGAGGGGCCGGCGCCGTCCGTCGCGCCGCCGGCCGCACCGGAGCTGCGCGACGACGAGGCGGTCCTCGCGTCGTGGCGCCAGCTGCTCGACGTCGGCACGCTGCAGCGCGACGAGCCCGAGCTCGCCGGCACCGCCCGGCGCCCGGTCGCCCGCGTCGGCGCCGGGACCGCCGCCCGGCTGGGCCTCGCCGACGGCGACCGGCTCACCGTCAGCGGGTCCACCGGCTCGGTGAGCCTGCCGGTGCTGATCACCCCGATGCCCGACCAGGTGGTGTGGCTGCCGATGCGCTCGCCCGGCAGCGAGATCCGGACGGCGCTGGGCGCCGGACCCGGGAGCGTCGTGCGGCTGGCCCGCACGAGCGCCGACGCGGGGGAGGCCGTGCGATGAGCGTGTGGGCCCTCGAGGCCGACCAGCCGACGCTGGCCGACTTCGGTCAGGACGTCTGGTGGGTCGTCCTCATCAAGGTCGTCGGCGTCTTCGCGGTGCTGGTGCTGATGACGCTGTTCGCGATCGTGTTCGAGCGCAAGGTCGTCGCGCGGATGCAGCAGCGGATCGGGCCCAACCGGGTCGGCCCGCGCGGCTACCTGCAGAGCCTCGCCGACGGGCTGAAGCTGGCGTTCAAGGAAGACATCATGCCGGCGCTGGCGGACAAGCCGGTGTACTTCCTGGCCCCCGTGATCGCCACGATCCCGGCGTTCGTCGCCTTCTCGGTCATCCCGCTCGGCCCGGTCGTGAGCATCTTCGGCCAGCAGACGCCGCTGCAGCTCACCGATGCCCCGATCGGGGTGCTGATCATCCTGGCGATGTCCGCCATGGGCATCTACGGCATCGTCCTGGGCGGCTGGGCCTCCGGCTCGACGTACCCGCTGCTGGGCAGCCTGCGCAGCGCGGCCCAGATGATCAGCTACGAGATCGCGATGGGGTTGTCGCTGGTCGCGGTGTTCCTCTACGCCGGGACGATGTCGACCTCGGAGATCGTCGCCGCCCAGGCCGACGGTTCGCAGCTGTCCTTCTTCGGCTGGGAGTTCACCGGGCCCAGCTGGTACATCGTGCTGCTGCCGGTCTCCTTCGTGATCTACGCGATCGCCGTCGTCGGGGAGACCAACCGGGCGCCGTTCGACCTGCCGGAGGCCGAGAGCGAGCTGGTGGGTGGCTTCCACACGGAGTACTCGTCGCTGAAGTTCGCGCTGTTCTTCCTCGCCGAGTACATCAACATGGTCACCGTCTCCGCGCTGGCCGCGACGCTGTTCCTCGGTGGCTGGCGCGCGCCGTGGCCGATCTCGATCTGGGACGGCGCGAACAGCGGCTGGTGGCCGCTGCTGTGGTTCTTCCTCAAGGTCGTCGCCGCGCTCTTCGTCTTCATCTGGCTGCGCGGCACGCTGCCCCGGCTCCGGTACGACCAGTTCATGCGGTTCGGCTGGAAGGTGCTGGTCCCGGTCTCGCTGGTGTGGATCCTCGTCGTCGCCACGATGCGGACCGTCTCCCGCGAGGCCGATCTCTCCGCCGGCGAGGTCGCCCTCTACGTGGGGGTGCCCATCGCGATCGTCCTGCTGGTGGGCCTCTGGTTCGCCGGCCGGGCCGGGCACCGCGACACCCGGCTGGCGGCGGTCGAGGCCGCCGCCGGCTCCAACCACCCGACGCACACCGAGCCCGAGGTGCTGCCCCCGGCCGGCGCACGCCGCCGCCCGGCCGGCGGTCCGGTCCGGGCCGAGGGCGGCTTCCCGGTCCCGCCGATGGACCTCCGGGTCCCGCCGTCGCCCCGGCTGCGGCGGCAGCCGGTGAGCACCGACGGCGAGCCGGTCCCCGGAGCGGTCGTCGGCACCGGACGGCGCGGCGCTCCCAGATCAGAGGAGGACGGCGATGCCTGAGCACAGCAAGCCCGGCGAGCACGACATGGTGCGGCGCTCCCGGGGGGAGGTCGAGCACTCCACCGAGGGCGGCCGGAGTCGCCCGGCGGTACGCGACAGCCTGCTGCCCGCCGCCGTTCAGGGCTTCGGCGTGACCTTCGGGCAGATGTTCCGGACGGTCACCACCGAGCAGTACCCGTTCGAGCCCAAGGTGACCAAGCCGCGCTACCACGGCCGGCACGTGCTCAACCGGCACCCCGACGGGCTGGAGAAGTGTGTCGGGTGCGAGCTGTGCGCATGGGCCTGCCCGGCCGACGCCATCTACGTCGAGGGCGGCGACAACACCGAGGACGCCCGCTTCTCCCCGGGCGAGCGGTACGGCGCGGTCTACCAGATCAACTACCTGCGCTGCATCTTCTGCGGGCTGTGCATCGAGGCCTGCCCCACGCGGTCGCTGACCATGAGCAACGACTTCGAGCTGGCCGACGACAACCGGCGCGACCTGATCTACACCAAGGAGCAGCTCATGGCTCCGCTGCTGCCCGGCATGGAACCCACGCCGCACCCCATGCGGCTCGGCGACGACGAGAAGGACTACTACGTGCGCGAGCCGGAGCCCCGCCCGTGACCCCGGAGACCGCCGGCGTCGTCATCGGCACCGGCGAGGCCGTCATCTTCTGGATCCTCGGCCCGCTCGCCCTCGCGGGGGCGCTGGGCATGGTGCTCAGCCGCAACGCGATCCACTCCGCGCTGTGGCTGGTGCTGACCATGCTGTCGCTGGGCGTCTTCTACGTGGTGCAGGAGGCGCCGTTTCTCGGCGCGGTGCAGGTGATCGTCTACACCGGGGCGATCATGATCCTGTTCCTGTTCGTGCTCATGCTGGTCGGCCGGGACTCCTCCGACTCGGTGGTCGAAACGCTGCGCGGCCAGCGGGTCGCCGCGCTCCTGCTGGGCGCCGGCTTCGCCGCCCTGGTCGGCGCCGGCATCGCCCGGGCCACCCAGGACCTGCCCGTCGTGGGCCTGGAGGCGGTGCAGGGCGGTGTGCGCGGGCCGGCGTCGGGCAACGTGGAGGCGGTCGCCGGGCTGCTGTACACCCGCTACCTGCTGGCCTTCGAGGTCACCGGTGCGCTGCTCATCGTCGCCGCGGTCGGCGCCCTGCTGCTCACCCACGTGGAGAAGGAACCGGGCACCCGGCAGACGCAGAAGGAGCGGTCCCGGGCGCGGTTCCTCACCGACCGCCCGCAGACCCTGCCCGGCCCGGGCGTCCACGCCCGCGCCACCTCGGTGGCCGCGCCGGGGCTGCTGCCCGACGGCAGCCTCGCCGAGGACAGCTTCGCCACCGGGATCGAGCCGCAGCAGGTGGAGCAGATGCCCCGCCCGATCGGCCGGGAGCAGCTCGGCTCCCCGGACGCCGCGCTCGGCTCCCCCGCCCCCTCGCTCAGCGACACCCCGGGCGGCCGGACGGGAGGGGAGCACAGGTGAACCTCAGCTACTACCTGGTGCTCGCCGCGATCCTGTTCACGATCGGCGCCGTCGGCGTCCTGGTGCGGCGCAACGCCATCGTCGTCTTCATGTGCGTCGAGCTGATGCTCAACGCGGTGAACCTGACGCTGATCACCTTCGCCCGGTCCACCGGCACCGTCGACGGCCAGATCATCGCGCTGTTCGTCATGGTCGTCGCCGCGGCCGAGGTGGTCGTGGGCCTCGCCATCATCATGTCGATCTACCGGACCCGCCGGTCCGCCTCGGTCGACGACGTCAACCTGCTGAAGTACTGACCGGGACGGGGTTGCAGTGCCTGCTGAAGGGCTCCTCGCCGCCTCCTGGCTGCTGATCGCGCTGCCGCTGGCCGGTGCCGCGGTGCTGCTGCTGGGTGGCCGGCGCACCGACCGCTGGGGTCACCTGCTGGGGACGGCGACGGTCGTCGCGGCCTTCGTCCTCGCCGTGGCGTGCACCGTGCAGCTCGCCGGCCTCGACGGGCGCGCCGCCGACGTCGAGGTGTTCACCTTCATCGCCACCGGCGAGCTGGACGTGACCGCCGGGCTGCTCTACGACCCGCTGTCGGCGGTGTTCGTCCTGCTGACCACCGGCGTCGGGTCGCTGATCCACGTCTACTCGATCGGCTACATGGCGCACGACCCCGCGCGCCGGCGGTTCTTCGCCTACCTGAACCTGTTCGTCGCGGCGATGCTGCTGCTGGTCCTCGGCAACAGCTTCGTGGCGCTCTACGTGGGCTGGGAGGGCGTCGGCCTGGCGTCCTACCTGCTCATCGCCTTCTGGTACACCCGCCCGGCCGCGGCCACCGCGGCGAAGAAGGCGTTCATCATGAACCGGGTCGGCGACGTCGGTCTGGCCCTGGCGATCTTCGTGATGTTCGCCCAGCTCGGGACGACGTCCTACGCCGGCGTCTTCGGGTCGGTGGGCACCCTGGCGGGCGGGACGATCACCGCGATCGGGCTGCTCCTGCTGCTCGGCGCGTGCGGCAAGTCCGGCCAGTTCCCGCTGCAGGCGTGGCTGCCCGACGCCATGGAGGGGCCCACGCCCGTCTCCGCGCTCATCCACGCGGCCACGATGGTCACCGCCGGCGTCTACCTGATCGCCCGCTCGGCCCCGATCTACGACCTGACGCCGACGGCGCGGGCCGTCGTCCTCGCGGTCGGCGCGCTGACCCTGCTCATCGGCGCGATCGCCGGGTGCGCCTACGACGACATCAAGAAGGTGCTGGCCTACTCGACGGTCAGCCAGATCGGTTACATGTTCCTGGCCGTCGGGCTGGGCCCGGCCGGCTACGTGGCGGGCCTGGCGCACCTGCTCGCGCACGGGTTCTTCAAGGCCGGGCTGTTCCTCGGTGCGGGCTCGGTCATGCACGCGATGGACGACTCGGTGGACATGCGCCGGTTCGGCGGGCTCTGGAAGAGGCTGCCGGTCACCTTCGCCACCTTCGGGCTGGGCTACCTGGCTCTGATCGGGTTCCCGTTCCTGTCCGGCTACTTCACCAAGGACGCGATCATCGAGGCGGCGCTGGACCGCGGCGACGTCTGGGGCTGGGTGCTCGGTGGCGTGATGGTCCTCGGTGCCGGGCTGACCGCCTTCTACATGACCCGGCTGATGCTGATGACCTTCTTCGGCCGGGCACGGTGGGAGGAGGGCGTCCACCCGCACGAGGCCCCGGCGGTGATGACCGCGCCGATGGTCGTGCTGGCGTTCGGCTCGGTGTTCGCCGGCGCGCTGCTGGTGTCGGTGTTCCCGCTGGCCGACTGGCTGGCGCCGGTCTACGGCGAGCCGGCGGAGGCCGCGCACGTGGTGGCCCCGGCCGTCATCGGGCTGGTGGTGACCGCCGTGATGGTGCTCGGCGTCCTGGTCGCCTGGCTGTTCGTCGGCCGCCGCGAGGTGCCGGTCACCGCGCCGGTCCGGGTCTCCCCGGTGACGCGGGCAGCCCGCAACGGGCTCTACGCCGACGCGGTCAACGAGTCGCTGTTCATGCGGCCCGGCCAGTGGCTCACCCGCGCCCTGGTGTGGGTCGACAACCGCGGCGTGGACGGCGCGGTCAACGGCCTGGCCGCCGGGCTCGGCGGCTCGTCGGCCCGGCTGGGCCGCGCGCAGACCGGCTTCGTGCGCACCTACGCGCTCGGGATGCTCGGCGGTGCGGTCGTGGTGGCCGGTGCCCTCCTGGCGGTGACGGCGGGATGAGCGGACAGGGGCGTGCGCATCGCAGCGAGGAACGAGTGGGGAGCGGAGCGCCCCGCGTGAGCGACCAGGTGGCGACGAGCGCCGCTTCCCCGGATCGAAAGGCGTCCCGACGGTGACGGACTTCCCCTGGCTCCTGTCGATGATCGCCGTCCCGGCGATCGGTGCCGCGGTCGTCGCCGCACTGCCCCGCGGGCGGGAGCTGCTGGCCAAGCAGGTGGCGCTCGGCGTCAGCCTCGTCGTCCTGCTGCTGGCGCTGCTCACCACGGTGGCGTTCGACGCCGGCGGTGAGCGGTTCCAGCTGACGACGGCGGTGTCCTGGATCCCGGACTTCGGGTCCGAGTTCGCGCTCGGCGTCGACGGCATCGCGCTGGTGATGCTGCTGCTCATCGGCGTGCTGGTGCCGCTGGTGATCACCGCCTCCTGGCACGAGGCCGACGCCGGGCCGCGTCCGGCGCGGGTCTTCTTCGCCTGGCTGCTGCTGCTCGAGGCGATGATGGTCGGCGTCTTCGCCGCCACCGACATCCTGCTGTTCTACGTCTTCTTCGAGGCGATGCTCGTCCCGATGTACTTCCTGATCGGCAGCTTCGGCGGGCCGCGCCGGCAGTACGCCGCGGTGAAGTTCTTCGTCTACAGCCTGGTCGGCGGGCTGGTCATGCTCGCCTCGGTCATCGGGCTGTACGTGGTGAGCACCAGCCAGCTGGGGGAGGGCACCTTCGCCTTCGACGCGCTCCGGCAGCTCGACATCGACCCCGACGTGCAGAAGCTGCTGTTCCTCGGCTTCTTCGTCGCCTTCGCCATCAAGGCGCCGCTGGTGCCCTTCCACACCTGGCTGCCCGACTCCGGTGCCGAGGCGCCGATCGGCGGGGCGGTGCTGCTGGTCGGCGTCCTGGACAAGGTGGGCACGTTCGGCTTCCTGCGCTACTGCCTGCCGCTGTTCCCCGACGCCTCCCGCGACCTGGCGCCGTTCGTGCTGGTCCTGGCGGTCGTCGGCATCCTCTACGCCGCGCTGCTGGCCATGGGGCAGAGCGACATGAAACGGCTGGTGTCCTACACGTCGATCTCGCACTTCGGCTTCATCGCGCTGGGCATCTTCGCCTTCACCACCGAGGCGGCCACCGGCGCGGTGCTCTACATGGTCAACCACGGCCTCGCGACGGGCCTGCTGTTCCTCGTCGTCGGCATGCTGATCAGCCGGGGCGGCTCGCGCCAGATCCGCGACTACGGCGGCGTCGCGGCGAAGGCGCCGCTGCTGGCCGGCGCCTTCCTGGTGGCGGGCCTGGCCTCCCTGGCGCTGCCCGGCACCAACAGCTTCGTCAGCGAGTTCCTCGTGCTGATCGGCTCGTTCCCCGAGCGGCCGGTCTTCACGGTCCTGGCGACGGTCGGCATCATCCTGGCCGCGCTCTACGTGCTGCTGATGTACCAGCGGACCATGCATGGGCCGGCCCGAGGCGTGCTGCTGCAGGAGGACCCGGCCGAGCCCCTGCCGGCCGGCGGGGGCGGCGCCACCGCCACCGCCGTCCGCACCGCACCGCGCGGCACGCTCCGGGTGCTCGACCTGAGCCGGCGCGAGCTGGCCGTGGTCGCGCCCCTGGTGGCGCTGATCATCGGCCTGGGCGTCTACCCGCAGCCGCTGATCGACCTGATCGAACCCGCCGTCGTCGCCACCCTCGGCGACCTGGGCGCCCCCGGAGGGACCGACCGATGATCGAGGCGCCCGACCTCTCCTTCGCCGCGCTGGCGCCGCTGCTGCTCGTCCTCGGCGCCGCCTGCGTGGGCGTCCTGGTGGAGGCCTTCGCCCCGCGCAGGCTGCGGCACCCGCTCCAGGTGGGGCTCGCGCTCACCGGCACCGTCGGGGCGTTCCTGGCCACGCTGCTGCTCGCCGGCACCCGCGACCTCCCCGCCGAGGCCGAGGTGACCGCCGTGGGCGCGCTGGCCGTCGACGGTCCGGCGCTCTTCCTGCAGGCGACGATCACCGGCCTCGGCGCGCTGTCGATGCTGCTGTTCGCCGAGCGGGCGCTGGACCCGGCGCGGTCGGCGTTCGTCGTCAGCGCAGCCGTTCCCGCGGGCAGCCCGCGGGACCGCGAGCTGGCCACGGTGCCCCAGGTGCAGACCGAGGTCTACCCCCTGGCGCTGTTCGCCATCGGCGGCATGATGCTCTTCGTCGCGGCCAACGACCTGCTGGTCATGTTCGTGGCGCTGGAGGTGCTCAGCCTGCCGCTGTACCTGATCAGCGGGATGGCCCGGCGGCGCCGGCTGCTCTCCCAGGAGGCGGCCGTCAAGTACTTCCTGCTGGGCGCCTTCGCCTCGGCCTTCTTCCTCTACGGGCTGGCGCTGGTCTACGGCGCCACCGGCAGCGTCCTGCTCCGCGACATCCGCGAGGTGGCGACCGCCGACGCCGGTGGGGTGCTGCTCGTCCTGGGGCTCGCCCTGCTGATCGTCGGCCTGCTGTTCAAGGCCAGCGTCGCGCCGTTCCACTCCTGGACCCCCGACGTCTACCAGGGCGCCCCGACGCCGGTGACCGCCTTCATGGCCGCCTGCACGAAGGTGGCGGCGTTCGGCGCGATCCTGCGGCTGCTCTACGTGGCCTTCGGCACCGCGGAGTGGACCTGGCGGCCGCTGGTCTACGCCGTGGCCATCACCTCGATGGTGGTGGGGGCGGTCCTCGGCCTCACCCAGACCGACCTCAAGCGGATGCTCGCCTACTCCTCGGTCGCCCACGCCGGCTTCCTGCTCACCGGCGTCATCGGGCTCGGCGCCGACGGCGGCGGTTCCGGCCTCGCGGCCACGATGTTCTACCTGGTCACCTACGGGATCACCACGCTCGGCGCCTTCGCCGTCCTCACGCTGGTGCGCGACGGCGACGGCGAGGCCGGCCACCTGTCGCAGTGGGCCGGCCTCGGGGCGCGGTCCCCGCTGACCGCGGCGGCGATGACGCTGTTCCTGCTGGCGCTGGCCGGCATCCCGCTCACCGCCGGGTTCACCGGGAAGTTCGCCGTCTTCCGGGCGGCCATCGAGCAGGGCGCCTGGCCGCTGGTCCTGGTGGCGCTGCTGGCCAGCGCGGTCGCCGCCTTCTTCTACCTGCGGGTGATCGTGCTGATGTACTTCTCCGAGCCGGTCGCCGACGGGCCGACGGTCGGCGTCCCCGGTCTGCCCACGACGGTCGTGCTCGCGGTGACGGCGGCGGGGACCCTCGTGCTCGGCATCCTCCCCGGGGCGGTGCTCGCCCTCGCGGAGGAGGCGGCTATCTTCGTCGGTTGATGACCGGAGCACGTGCCGCAGTCGAGGGCACTCCCACCGAGGCCTGGCACCGGATCTCCACCCCGGCGTCGACCATCGGCCCCTGGCTCCCCGAGGGCGAGCTCGGGGAGGCGCTGGCCGACGGGCTCTCCCGGGTCGAGGCCGCGCTCGCCGAGGCCGTGGGCAGCGAGCACCCGTTCGTGCGGGAGGCCGCCGGTCACCTGATGGCCGCCGGGGGCAAGCGGTTCCGCCCGATGCTGGCGCTGCTCGCCGCCCAGCTCGGCGACCCGGCCCGCCCGCAGGTGACGCAGGCCGCGGTGGTCTGCGAGCTCACCCACCTGGCGACGCTGTACCACGACGACGTCATGGACGAGGCCGCCGTCCGCCGGGGGGCGCCGAGCGCCAACAGCCGGTGGAGCAACAGCATCGCCATCCTCACCGGGGATCTGCTCTTCGCGCGGGCGTCGGACATCCTGGCCGACCTCGGCCCGGAGGCCGTGCGCATCCAGGCCCGCACTTTCGAGCGGCTGGTCACGGGGCAGATCAAGGAGACCGTCGGCGCCCAGCCCGGCGACGACGCGATCGCCCACTACCTCGACGTGCTGGCCGACAAGACCGGATCGCTGGTGGCGACATCGGCCCGCTTCGGCGCCTCCTTCGCCGGCGTGGACGCCGGCCTGGTGGCCGCGCTGACCGAGTTCGGCGAGGAGGTGGGCGTCGCCTTCCAGATCTCCGACGACCTGATCGACATCGTCAGCCGCGCCGGCGTCTCGGGGAAGTCGCCCGGCACCGACCTGCGCGAGGGCATCGCCACGCTGCCGGTGCTGTTCGCGCTGGCCGGCGAGGACCCCGCGGAGGCCCGGCTGCGCGAGCTGGTGGCCGGCCCCGTCACCGACGACGCCCTGCACGCCGAGGCGCTGGCGCTGCTGCGCGCGTCGCGGTCGCTGGAGCGCGCCACCGAGGTGCTGCGCGAGTACGCCGACCGGGCGCGGGCGCGGCTCGGCGCCGTGCCGGAGGGCGACGTCCGCGACGCGCTGTCGGCCCTGTGCGACTACGTGGTGACGCGTACCAGCTGAGCGGCGTGGGCACCGCCGGACCATGCGGTCGCCCCTCTCCTGCCTGCTCGCGCTGGCCCTTCCGCTCGCCGCCTGCTCGGGCGGGGCGGAGGACGACGCCGGCTCGGTCTCGACGCCGCCCACGACCTCGGCGCCCACGGGCGCCCCGGCGCTGACGGTGGAGGTGGTGGCCGACGGGCTCGACCACCCCTGGGACGTCGCCCAGGCCGAGGACGGCACCCTGCTGGTCGACGAGCGGGCCGACGGCTTCACGGCGGTGCTGCCCGACGGCACCGTCCAGCAGGTGGCGGCCGACCTCGGTGACCTCTTCGCCACCGGGGAGACCGGCCTGATGGGTCTGGCGCTGGACCCGGCCTTCGCGGACAACCGCCGGTTCTACACCTGCCAGGGCGTGTCCGGCGGCGGCGCCGCCTCGATCGAGGTGATCGCGTGGACCGTCGCCGGGGACTGGCGCTCCGCGCGCCGGGTCGACGACCCGCTCATCGGCGGCATCCCGGTCAACGAGCGCTCCGGGCGGCACGGCGGCTGCCGGCTGGCGTTCGGCCCGGACGGGGCGCTGCTGGTGGGCACCGGCGACAACGCGGTGGGCACCACCCCGCAGGACCTGGGTTCGCTGGCCGGCAAGGTGCTGCGCGCCGATCCGGTGACCGGGGAGGCGCTGCCGGACAACCCGTTCGCGGCCCCGGACGACGGCGCCGCGGACCTGATCTGGACCTACGGGCACCGCAACGTGCAGGGCCTGGCCGTCCGCCCCGGCACCGGGCAGGTCTACTCCGTCGAGCACGGTCCCGACCGGAACGACGAGGTCAACCTGTTGCAGCCCGGCGGCAACTACGGCTGGGACCCCGCGGGCGGCGGGGGCTACGACGAGAGCGTGCCGATGACCGACCCGGGGATCGAGGGCGCGGTGCCGGCGGTCTGGGACTCGGGGGCCCCGCCGATAGCGCCGAGCGACGGCACCTTCCTCGACGGCAGCCAGTGGGGCGACTACGACGGGCTGCTCCTGCTCGGCGCGCTGCGCGGGCAGCACGTGCTGGCGCTGCGCCTCGACGAGTCGGGATCCCTCGTCGAGCAGTTCCGGTTACCCGAGCTGGACGGCACCTACGGCCGCATCCGCACGGTCGAGCAGGGGATCGACGGCGCGCTCTACGTGACGACCGACAACGGAGGCGACCGGGACCAGCTGCTCCGCGTCATCCCCCAGGGCTGAGCCGGCGCTCCCGGACCCGCGCCGGCACCGGCACGTGCGCGGGGAGCTGCGGATCGCGCAGCGGCTCCCCGACCACGGTGCGCAGCGGCAGCACCCCGGCCCAGACCGGGTCCGGGCCGGAGTCGGCGGCCAGCTCGCGCTCGTCGTCCCCCGGCGGGCCGGTGCGGATCTTCACGCTCGCCTCGGTCAGGTCGAGGGCGAGCACCGCGGTCGCGGCCAGCTCCCGGCGGTCGGGCAGTCGGGTCGCCGTCCACGAGCCGGGAGCCAGGTGCTCGGTGAGCACCCGGAGGCCGAGCAGCCGCTCGTCGGCGTCCTCGACCAGCCGGGCCCGGCCGTGCACGACGGCGCAGCGGTAGTTGACCGAGTGGTGGAAGGCGGAGCGGGCGTACACGATCCCGTCCAGGAGCGTGACGGTGAAGCACACCGGCACCCCCTCCGCGGCGGCCCGCAGCGTCGCCGCCCCCGTCGAACCGTGCAGGTAGAGGATCTCGCCGCGCCGTCCGTAGCCCGTGGGCAGCACGACCGGGGCCCCGCCGAGCTCGATCCCCAGGTGGCCGATGAGCCCCGCGTCGAGCACCGCGTGGAGGTCGGCGCGGTCGGTGCGCGCACGCCTGCTGCCGCGGCGCACGGTGCTGCGGTCGGTGGGGGAGAGCGGAGGAGCGACGTCCATGCCGTCGATCCTCCGTGGTGCGGTGGCCCTCCGGAACGGCCAATGCACTAGGTTTCCGGCAGGCCACCGTGCCGGAGGAGGACCGTGACCGGCATCCCGCCCCTGGTGCTCGACCGCGCGTCGGGCACCCCGCTGTCGGTGCAGCTCGCCGACGCGCTGCGCACCGCCGCCGCCGAGGGGACGCTGCGCCCGGGGGACCGGCTGCCGTCGACGCGCGAGCTCGCCGGGGCGCTGCGGGTCAGCCGGACGGTGACGGCGGCGGCCTACGACCAGCTGCTGGCCGAGGGATGGGCCGGCGGGCGCCGCGGGGTGGGCACGTTCGTGCTGGGCGCGGCGCCGTCGTCGCCGGCGGCCGCGGCGCCCCCACCGCGGCCGGGGCCCGCCGTCCCCGCGCTCGTCGACCTGCGCGCGGGATCGCCCTGCCTGGAGGTGCTGGACCGGGCGGTCTGGCGCCGCGCCTGGCGGGCGGCGGGCGACCTGCCGCCCGACGGCGGCCCGGACGCCGCGGGCGATCCCGCGTTCCGCCGGGTGGTGGGGGAGCACCTGCTCCGCCACCGCGGGCTCGGCGCCGGCCCCGACGACGTGCTCGCCACCGGTGGCACCTCGGCGGCGGTGGGCGAGGTGGCGCGCACCCTCCCGCCGGGCAGCCGGGTGGCCGTGGAGGACCCGGGCTACCAGCGGGTCGCCGGCGCGCTCCGCGACGCGGGGGTGGCGGTCGTCCCGGTGCCCGTCGACGACGACGGCCTGGTCGTCGACGCCCTGCCGCCCGGTCTGGCGGCGGTCTACTGCACGCCGGCGCACCAGTACCCGCTCGGCCGGCGGATGTCCGCCGCACGCCGGCTCGAACTGGTCGCCCGGGCCCGCGCCGAGGGCTGGTGGGTGCTCGAGGACGACTACGACGGCGAGCTGCGCTACGACGTCGCCCCGCTGCCGCTGCTGGGTGCGCTGGCACCCGACGTCGTGGTCCACCTGGGCACGACCAGCAAGATCCTCAGCCCCACGCTCGGCGTCGGCTGGCTGGTGGCCCCGCCGGCGCTCCGGACGGACCTGCTGGCCCGCCGCACCGCCACCGGCACCCGGCCGGCACGGGCCGGGCAGCGGGTGCTGGCCGCGCTGGCGTCCTCCGGCGACCTGGCCCGCCACCTGCGCCGGCTGCGCCGGGAGATGGCGGGGCGGCGGGACGAGGTCCGCGCCGCGGTCGCCGCGGCCGGGGTCGCCGTGGAGGGGGATCCGGCCGGTGCCCACGTCCTCGTGCCGCTGCCGGACGTCGCCGCCGAGGACGCCGTCCTGGCGGCCGCCGCGCGGCGGGGAACGGCCCTGGACGGCCTCGGTCGGCACCACCTCGACGGCGTCGGCCGCCGGGCGGGGCTGGTGCTGGGCTTCGCCGCCCCGACCCGGGCGGAGCTGCGCCGGGTGCTACCCGTGCTCACCGCGCTGCTGGCCGAGCACGCCGGGAACGACCGCGGGCCCGCCTCCCCGGAGGGAGGCGGGCCCGCGGTGATCGCCTAGCTCAGCTCTCCACGGTCCAGGTGTCGCCGCCGGCGAGCAGCGCGTCGAGGTCGCCGGGGCCCTGGAGGCGTGCCTCGTGGAGCTGCTCAGCCATCATCGCCTCGTACGAGGGCTTCTGGATCGACCGGAAGACGCCCATCGGGGTGTAGCGGAGGTCCTGCGAGGACAGCCGCGACAGGGCGAACGCGTAGGACGGGTCCTGCCGGGTGGCGTCGTGCACCACGATCTCGCTCGCGTCGACCTGGTTGGTCTCGGCGATCCGCAGCCCGCCGAAGTCGTCGCGGACCACGCACGAGGCGCCGTCCGGGCCGAACACCAGCGGCTTGCCGTGCTCGAGCGGGATCGTCCACATCGGGCCCGTGCCCGGGTCCTTGAGCAGGTCGAACGCGCCGTCGTTGAAGATGTTGCAGTTCTGGTAGATCTCCACCAGCGACGTGCCCTGGTGCTCGGCGGCCTGCCGCAGCACCTCCGTCAGCCCCTTGCGGTCGGAGTCCATCGCCCGGCCGACGAAGGTGGCGTCGGCGCCGATGGCCAGCGACACCGGGTTGAACGGGTGGTCCAGCGAGCCCATCGGCGTGGACTTGGTGACCTTCCCGACCTCGGAGGTGGGGGAGTACTGGCCCTTCGTGAGCCCGTAGATCCGGTTGTTGAACAGCAGGATCGTCATGTTGACGTTCCGCCGCAGCGCGTGGATCAGGTGGTTGCCGCCGATCGACAGCGCGTCGCCGTCACCGGTGACGACCCAGACCGACAGGTCGGGACGGGAGGCGGCCAGGCCGGTGGCGATCGCCGGCGCCCGGCCGTGGATCGAGTGCATCCCGTAGGTGTCCAGGTAGTACGGGAAGCGCGACGAGCAGCCGATGCCCGACACGATCACCATGTCCTCGCGGGCGATGCCGAGGCTGGGCAGGAAGCTCTGGACCGCGTTGAGGATGACGTAGTCACCGCACCCGGGGCACCAGCGCACCTCCTGGTCGGTCTTGAGGTCCTTGGCCTTGAGCGCGGTCTGCTTCTCGCCCTGGGTCTCGACCGAGGCGGTGATGGCGTCCGCGATGGGGCCGGGCGGGATCGGCGACCCAGCCGGCATGCCGAGGTCGATGGTGCTCACTGGAGGGCTCCGTTCACAGCGTCGGTGTTCACAGCGTCGGTGTTCACAGCGTCGGTGCTCCCGCTGTCGATGGCGTCCTGGATGACCGCGGCCAGCTCGGCGGAGCGGAACGGCATCCCGCGCACCTGGGTGTGGCTCTGGACGTCGACCAGGTACTTCGCGCGCAGCAGCAGGGCCAGCTGGCCGAGGTTCATCTCCGGGCAGATCACCCGGTCGTACCGGGCCAGGACCTCGCCCAGGTCGGCCGGGAACGGGTTGATGTGCCGCAGGTGGATCTGGGCGACCTTGCGGCCGGAGCTCCGGATCCGCCGGCAGGCAGCGCCGATGGGGCCGTAGGTGGAACCCCACCCGATGACGGCGACGCGGGCGTCGCCGTCCGGGTCATCCACGTCGGTGGGCGGGATCGACGCGGCGATGCCGTCGACCTTGGCCTGGCGCGTGCGGGTCATGAAGTCGTGGTTGGCCGGGTCGTAGGAGATGTTGCCGGTCTTGTCGGCCTTCTCCAGCCCGCCGATCCGGTGCTGCATGCCGGCGGTGCCGGGGATGGCCCAGGCGCGGGCCAGCGTCTCCTCGTCCCGCAGGTAGGGGAGGAACTCGCCGTCCTCGCCGTTGGGCTCGGTGGCGAAGCCGACGGCCGGCGTCAGGTCGGGGAGGGAGTCGACGTCCGGGATGGCCCACGGCTCCGCGCCGTTAGCCAGGTAGCCGTCCGACAACAGCATGACCGGCGTCCGGTAGGCCAGGGCGATCCGCGCCGCCTCGACCGCGGCGTAGAAGCAGTCGCCCGGGGAACGCGGTGCGATCACCGGCACCGGCGCCTCGCCGTTGCGGCCGAACATCGCCTGCAGCAGGTCCGACTGCTCGGTCTTGGTGGGCAGGCCGGTGGAGGGCCCGCCGCGCTGCACGTCCACGATGACCAGCGGCAGCTCGGTCATGACCGCCAGGCCGATCGTCTCGCCCTTGAGCGCCACACCGGGGCCCGACGTCGTCGTGATGCCCAGCGCGCCGCCGAAGGAGGCGCCGAGGGCCGCGCCGATGCCGGCGATCTCGTCCTCGGCCTGGAACGTCCGCACACCGAAGGACTTGTGCCGGGACAGCTCGTGCAGGATGTCCGAGGCCGGGGTGATCGGGTAGGCGCCGAGGAACACCGGCAGCCCGGAGCGCTGGCCGGCGGCCACGAGCCCGAGGGCGAGCGCCTGGTTCCCCGAGATGTTGCGGTAGCGCCCGGGCTTCATCGGGGCCGGCTTGATCTCATAGGAGACGGCGAAGGCCTCGGTGGTGTCGCCGTAGTTGTAGCCGGCGCGGAACGCGGCGATGTTGGCCGCGGCGATCTCCGGCTTGCGGCGGAACGTCCGCTCGAGGAAGCGGATGGTGCCCTCGGTGGGCCGGTGGTACATCCACGACAGCAGGCCGAGCGTGAACATGTTCTTGCTCCGCTCGGCCTCCTTCTTGCCGAGGCCGGAGTCGGCGAGCGCGTCGAGGGTCATCGACGTCAGCGGCACGCTGACCGTCTGCCAGCCCTCGAGCGAGCCGTCCTCCAGCGGGTTGGTGGCGTAGCCGACCTTGGCCAGGTTGCGCGGCGTGAACTCGTCGGAGTCGACGATCAGCAGACCCCCACCGGGGAGCTCGGCGAGGTTGGCCTTGAGCGCGGCCGGGTTCATCGCCACGAGCACGTCCGGGGCGTCGCCCGGCGTCATGACGTCGTGGTCGGCGAACTGCAACTGGAAGGAGCTGACGCCCGGCAGGGTCCCCGTCGGCGCCCGGATCTCGGCGGGGAAGTTCGGCAGCGTCTTCAGGTCGTTGCCGAAGGACGCCGTCTCGCTGGTGAACCGGTTGCCGGTCAGCTGCATGCCGTCGCCGGAGTCACCGGCCAGCCGGATGACGACGCGGTCGAGCTCCACGACGCTCTTGACGAGCCCGCCGGGGGCCGCGCTGGACACCGTGGTGGCCAGTGCGCCGTTCGAGTCCGACGGCGCGACGGTCGGGTTGGTGCCAGTCATCAGCGGTCTACCTCCATCGGGCGAGGTTACGTGCGTGTGTCGGCGGCGGGGATGTGCAACCGGACACGCTGCGGCGGCGAGGATTTCACCGCGTCCGCACGGGCCAACGGTGCCGGGCGCTCCGTCATTCCACCGGGGGACACGGGGCACGCCCACCGGGAACGTGGTCCCGGGGGACGACGTTGGAGCGGACGTGCAGCGCTGGAACAACGGACTGAAGACGGCCCTGCTCCTGGGCCTCATGGGCGGGCTCATCCTGATGGCGGGTGCGCTCATCGGCGGCCGCGGTGGCCTGGTCATCGCGCTGGTGATCGCGCTCGGCGTCAACGGCTACGCGTACTTCAACTCCGACAAGCTGGCGCTGCGCGCGATGCGGGCCTTCCCGGTCACCCAGACCCAGGCGCCGGCCCTGTACGCGATCGTCCGCGAGCTGGCCACCGAGGCGCGGCAGCCGATGCCCCGGCTCTACGTCAGCCCCACCGCGCAGCCCAACGCCTTCGCCACCGGCCGCAACCCGCGCAACGCCGCCGTCTGCGTCACCCAGGGCATCCTCGAGCTGCTCGACCGCCGGCAGCTTCGCGGCGTGCTCGCCCACGAGCTCTCGCACGTCTACAACCGCGACATCCTGATCAGCTCGGTCGCCGGTGCCATGGCCACGGTGATCACCTACCTGGCGCACATGGCGATGTTCGCGTCGCTGTTCGGCGGCCGGTCCGGCGAGGACCGCGGCGGCGGCAACATGATCGGCGGGCTGCTGCTCATGCTGCTCGGCCCGCTCGCCGCCGGGCTGGTGCAGATGGCGGTCAGCCGCAGCCGCGAGTTCCAGGCCGACGCCTCGGGTGCCCAGCTGTCGCAGGACCCGCTCGCGCTGGCCGACGCGCTCCGGGTCATCGAGCGGGGGACCGCCGCCCGCCCGCTGCCGCAGGAGGAGCGGTTGGTCACCCAGAGCCACCTGATGATCGCCAACCCGTTCCGCGGTCAGGGGATGGCCTCGATGTTCGCCAGCCACCCGCCCATGCCCGAGCGGATCGCCCGCCTGGAGCAGATGGCCCGCGAGCTCGGCCAGCGCTGAGGGAGCGTCCCCAACACCTGGCAGTGTGCGCGGGGGAGGGGTTCTGCGGTGCGGAACCCCCCGCCCGCGCACACCGTCCGGGGTCAGCCGCCGGCGGCGTCGTCAGCGGTAGTTGTCGAACTGCAGGGCGACGTCGAGATCCGCCCCGCGCAGCAGCTGCTGCACCGCCTGCAGGTCGTCGCGCTTCTTCCCGCTCACCCGGAGCTGGTCGCCCTGGATCTGCGCCTGGACGCCCTTGGGGCCCTCGTCGCGGATCAGCTTGGAGATCTTCTTCGCGGTGTCGGACTCGATGCCCTGCTTGATCTTCGCGCCGATCTTGTAGCTCTTGCCCGAGGCCTGCGGCTCGCCGGCGTCGAGCACCTTGAGCGAGATGCCGCGCTTGATCAGCTTCTCCTTGAACACCTCGAGCGCCGCGACGACCCGCTCCTCGGTGTCGGCCTGCAGCGTCACGCCGTCCTCCCCGGCCCAGGCGATGGTCGCGTTGGTGCCGCGGAAGTCGAAGCGCTGCGAGAGCTCCTTGCCCGCCTGGTTGAGGGCGTTGTCGACCTCCTGCCGGTCGACCTTGCTCACGACGTCGAAGGATGCGTCGGCCATGTCGTTCCTCTCCGTGCGGGACGGGGCCGCCACGGCGGCCCGTCGGTGGGGACCCGTTCCGTGCCGGGGCCCCTCGTCTTGTTACTCTCTCCCGCGTACCAATCGCGGCGGGTTGCCCGAGTGGCCAATGGGAGCGGACTGTAAATCCGTCGGCTTAGCCTACGAAGGTTCGAATCCTTCACCCGCCACGCCCGGTACGACGGCCCCCGACCACCTGGTCGGGGGCCGTCGCCCGTCCGGGGTCGGCTCAGGGCAGCGTGGGGGCCCGGGCGCTGGAGACGGCGGTCCGCTCGAGCTGCTGCCCGCCCAGGAACAGCCAGCCGAACGCGATGTCGACGGAGCGGGTGCACCGCACGGTCACCTCGGCGCCGTCGGTCTCGGCCGCCCAGCTGTCCAGCCGCACCCCGCCGTCGGCCAGCTGGTCGGCCACCGCGGCCTGCGCCGCGGCGCGCGTCAGCGGGAGCTCCGTGCCGACGCCGCGGGCGTAGACGACGGCCTCGTCGGCCTGGTTGGCCGCGGCGAGGGCGGCGCCGTCGCACACCGACTGCACGTCCTGCTGCTCGAGGAAGGCGTCGGAGGCCGCGATGGCACCGAAGGCCATCAGCGCGGCGACCAGCCAGCAGACCAGGACGAACGGCAGCGTCGAGCCGCGTTCGCGGTCGTCCTGGCCGGGGCGCACGCGCGGCAGCGTAAGCCCCGGGCTCCGGTCGTCCACCACCTGTGGACACGATCTGTGGACACTGTGGACGGCGGTTCACCCGCCCGGCGCACGCCCGGCCACGGCCTGTGGACGACGGTCGCGCACGGACCCCCGGGACCACCCCGGCCGGCGCCGACCGCCCGGCTCCCCGTTCCGGACGGGCCGGCCCTGAATGGCCGGATCGGCCGGGGACCCGGCGCGTCAGGTCACTGTTCGTGTGACGTATGTGGCGGCTGGTGACGACATGACGAAGATCGCGGCGTGTCACCAGCGACATGCTTGTCGCCAGTCGTGACGGGAAGGAGTGTCTCCCGCGCGGTCCGTATTCAACGACGCTCTGCCCCCGCGCGTGGATGGCTTCCGCTACAGCCAATCAGTCATTCCCAGAGGGAGGCGCCATGAACAGCACCGTGCAGCGCAACGTCCAGGTCCGCGGCGTCAAGTGGACCCGTGGCGTCAAGTGGACCCGTCGGTCGGCCTGATTCCTTTTCGTTCGTCCCCCGGGGCGGCAGTTCTCCGGAGCGGCCGCCCCGGAGAGCCACGGCCCGTGAACGCCGTGTTTCCTCTGTCGGTCGACTGACTCTTCCGGGTTGGACGAGGCTGGTAGTGGCCGAGGTCGCTGTTAGCCTTCGCCCGCCCAACGACCCGGGAGAGAGCGCAGTTTCACGTGGCTGAACAGGACGACCGCGAGCCTCATCGGCCGCGCGCGGTGCGCAGTCCGTGGCTGGCCGCGCTGCTCGGGCTGTCGTTCGCCTGCCCGGTCGGTGTCCTGCTACTCACCAGCGAGCCGCGGGTCGTCCCGGCCGCGGTTCTGCTGGCGGTGCTCTTCACCGCGGTCGCCGCCGAATGGGTCAACGTCCACGTCGAGTTCCGCCGGCAGAGCTTCCACAGCTCGGCGAGCGAAGTGGCCTTCGTCATCGCGCTGCTCGAGGTCGGTGGCGCGTGGACCGCCGCCACCCGGGCCGCCGCGGTCGCCGTCGTCCTCCTGGCCCAGCGGCTCCCCGCGGCGAAGGTCGTGTTCAACACCGAGGTAGCGGTGCTGGAGGCGGGGGTCGCCACCGCCATCCTCACGCTCCTGTCGCCCGACGGCCTCGCCAGTCCGTCCACCTGGCTCGCCTGCCTGCTCGCCGTGTTCGCCGCGAACGTCGTGGGCGCGGGCCTCGTCGCCGGGGCGATCACCCTCACCCAGGGCTACCCCGGGCGGGCCATCTGGAGCAGCCTCTTCGTCCCGGTCGTCGTGGTGCAGCCGGTCGCCGTCACGATCGGCCTGGCCATCCTCCTGCTGCTGCACACGACGCTGTGGTCGTGGCTGCTCGTCGTGCCGATGGTCGCCGCGTTCGTGCTGGTCTACCGCCGGTTCGCCGGCGTCACCCGCGAGAGCCACTCCCTCGAGCGGGTCTACGAGTTCGCCCGCCGGGTGGAGGAGGTCGCGCCCGACGACGCGGGCACCCGGCAGATCGTCCAGGCCGTGCGCGAGCTGCTCAACGCCGAGCGGGTGGCGCTCTGGCTGCCGCCCTACCTCGACGAGGGCCCCCGGCTCGTGGTCGCCACCGAGGACGGCGCCGACTGGTACGACGGCCCCGGGGACTCCGACGACCTGCTGCGTCGCCGCGCGGTCGCCTCCACCGGCGGGGCGATCCGGGTCTCGGCGAACCGCGCCGACGAGCGCGAGGCGGCCGCGCTGTCCCGCCGGGGGGTCTCCGAGCTGCTGGGGGCGCCGGTGACCACGGCCGCTGGCGAGCCGGGCTATCTGGAGGTCTGCGACCGCCGCAGCGACATCGTGTCCTTCGGCCGCGCCGAACGCGGGGCGCTGGACTCGATGCTCACCCACGTCAACGCCGCGATCCGGCAGCAGCAGCTGCTGACCCGCATCCGCTACGACGCCGACCACGACCGGCTCACCGGCCTGCCCAACCGGCAGCGTCTCGCCGACGAGCTCAGCCGGCTGGTGTCGGGCGACGACGGCGGCCAGGCCGGGTTGATCCTGGCCTCCCTCGGCACCTACGCCGACGTCACCGACACCCTCGGCCACGCGGCCAGCGACGAGCTGCTGCTGGTCACCGCCGGTCTGCTGCGCGAGCACGCCCCGCCGCGGGCGCTCCTGGCCCGCATGGAGCGCGAGCAGTTCGCGGTGCTCCTCCCCGGTCTCTCCCTGGCGGCGACCGAGCAGGCCGCGCGGCGGCTGCGGGAGGCCGCGGCCACCCGCGTCCGGGTGGCCGGGCTCGACCTCGAGGTGTCGCTGACCATCGGTGTCGCCGCCGCCCCCGGGCACGGCACGGACGCCGGGACGCTCATGCAGCGGGCCGACGTCGCCCTGCTGGCCGCGGGGAGCTCCGGCGGCGTCGCCAGCTACCACCCGGTGCTCGACCAGCAGAGCCTCCGGCGCCTGCAGCTGGGCACCGAGCTCGAGCACGCCATGGCCGACGGTCAGATCGGGGTCGTCTACCAGCCGGTCATCGACGCCAAGACCTCCGACATCGTGTCGGTGGAGACGCTGGTCCGCTGGGCCCACCCGCGCTACGGCAGCATCCCGCCCGAGGACGTGATCAGCCTGGCCGAGCAGGTGGGCCGGATCGGCGCCGTCACCGACCACGTCCTGGACCTCGCGCTCGCGCGCTGCCGGCGCTGGCTGGACCAGGGGATCTCGCTGTCGGTGGGGATCAACATCTCCGCGTGCTCGCTGAGCGAGCCCGACCTGGTCGAGCGGATCCGCGACGCCCTCGCGAGGCACCAGGTGCCCGGTGAGCTGCTCGTCCTGGAGCTCACCGAGAGCAGCGTCATCGACGACTCGGTGCGCGAGAGCACGGTCCTGGAGGACCTGCACGACCTCGGGCTCCGGCTGGCGATGGACGACTTCGGCACCGGCTACTCCTCGCTGTCGCAGCTGCGCCAGCTGCCCATCGACGAGCTGAAGATCGACAAGTCCTTCGTCCTCACCATGGCGACCAGCCAGGGCGAGTCGTTCATCGCGCGCTCGATCATCGAGCTGGCGCACAACCTGGGTCTCTGCGTGGTGGCCGAGGGGGTCGAGGACGAGATGACGCGGAACCAGCTGATCGCCATGGGCTGCGACAAGCTGCAGGGCTTCCTGATCAGCCGGCCGCTGCCGGAGGACCGGCTGGAGAAGTGGCTGCTCGCGCGCACCGGCGTGCGCTCCGCAGCGCCGGGTGCCACCCACCGCCGACTGTTCGTCCGGACCTGACTGATAGAGTTCCGCCGCACGGTTCGGAGGGGACCTGCGCCCCCGGCGCAGACCCGGCCACCACGGTCAGGTACAGTCTTCGACGGCTCCGAGCACGCCCCTTTAGCTCAGTCGGCAGAGCGTCTCCATGGTAAGGAGAAGGTCTACGGTTCGATTCCGTAAAGGGGCTCTGGCAGTACCCGACCTACCGGTCCTGTCGCGAGACCGGCCCGGGTGGTCACCCCGGCGGTGTAGCTCAGCCTGGTAGAGCAAGCGGCTCATAATCGCTGTGTCACCGGTTCAAGTCCGGTCACCGCTACTCCCGACGGACCCCGCACTCCGGGGTCCGTCGCCGTACCGGCACTCGTGCCGGCCCGGCAGCAGGGCTCGGTCCCGGGCCCTGTCCCACAAGGCTAGGAGCGCCCCATGGCAGCCACCGACGTCCGCCCGAAGATCACCCTGGCCTGCCAGGAGTGCAAGAACCGCAACTACATCACCCGCAAGAACCGGCGGAACGACCCCGACCGGATCGAGCTGAAGAAGTACTGCCCGCGCGAGCGCAAGCACACGCTCCACCGCGAGACCCGCTGACCGCGGTTCGCGACTGAGCAGGAGGGCGGGAGCATGGCGCTGGACCGAGGACTGGTCGGGCGCAGCTACCCGCCCTCTGCCGTCTACGAGGTCGGCCGGGTGGCGCTCGCCGAGTTCGCCGCCGCCGTCGGTGCCACCGATCCGGTGCACCTGGACCCGGCGGCCGCCCGCGCCGCCGGCCACCCCGACGTGATCGCGCCGCCGACGTTCGCCGTCGTCGTGTCGCTGGGCGCGGCGAACGTCGTCCTGGACGATCCCGACGTCTCCCTGGACTACAGCCGCGTGGTCCACGGCGAGCAGCGGTTCGCGCACCACCGGCCGATCCGTGCCGGCGACCGGCTGGTCGCCACCACCAGCATCGAGGCCGTGCGCAGCGTCGCGGGCAACGACCTGCTGACCACCCGGGTCGAGCTGGCCACCGAGGACGGCGAGGCCGTCTGCACGGCGACGACGATGCTGGTGGCCCGCGGTGCGGACGGAGGAACGGCGTGAACCGGCCCGAGATCGCCGTCGGCACCGAGCTGCCGGAGCGCACCTTCCCGGTGACCCGCGCCGACCTGGTGCGCTACGCCGGCGCCTCCAAGGACTTCAACCCCATCCACTGGAGCGACCGGGTGGCCACGGCCGTCGGCCTGCCCGGGGTGATCGCGCACGGCATGCTCACGATGGCGCTGGCCGCCCGCGCCGTCACCGAGTGGACCGGCGATCCGGGGGCCCTGGTCGAGTACCAGGTGCGCTTCGGCCGTCCCGTGGTCGTGCCCGACGACGACGCCGGTGCCGAGGTCGTGGTGCGCGGCAAGGTGGCCACCGTGGGGGACGACGGTCGCGTCCGCATCGACCTGACCGTCACCAGTTCCGGGGAGAAGGTCCTCTCGCTCGCCCGCGCGGTGGTCCGCCTCCGCTGACCCGTCGCCGGGTCCACGGCGACCGGCCCCGCTGGACCCTGCCGGGCCCCCGGTCAGTCCGCCTGGGTGAGCAGGCGCTGCATGCGGGTGACGCCCTCGACGAGGTCGTCGTCGCCGAGCGCGTAGGACATCCGCACGTACCCCGGCGTGCCGAAGGCCTCGCCGGGGACGACGGCGACCTCCGCCTCCTCCAGGATCAGCTCGGCCAGCTCCGCGCTGGTGTGCGCGGTGCGCCCGGCGATCGGCCGGCCCAGCAGACCCTTCACCGACGGGTAGACGTAGAAGGCGCCCTGCGGCTCGGGGCAGGCGATGCCGGGGATCTCCCGCAGCATCGACACGATCGTCTGCCGGCGCCGGTCGAAGGCCGCGCGCATGGTGGCCACCGCGGACAGGTCGCCGTTGAGCGCCGCGACCGCGGCGGCCTGCGAGACGTTGGCGACGTTGGACGTCGCGTGCGACTGGAGGTTGGTCGCGGCCTTCACCACGTCGGCCGGGCCGACGATCCAGCCGACCCGCCACCCGGTCATCGCGTAGGTCTTTGCGACCCCGTTGACGACCACGCAGCGGTCGGCCAGCTCGGGGACGACGACCGGCATGGACGCGGGGGTCACCCCGCCGTAGGTGAGGTGCTCGTAGATCTCGTCGGTGAGCACCCAGAGGCCGTGCTCGACGGCCCACCGGCCGATCTCCTCGACCTGCTCGGCCGGGTACACCGCGCCGGTCGGGTTCGACGGCGAGCAGAACAGCAGCACCTTGGTGCGCGGGGTCCGGGCGGCCTCCAGCTGGGCGGCCGACACCAGGTAGCCGCTCTGCTCGTCGGCGACCACGGGCACCGGCACGCCGCCGGCCAGGCGGATGGCCTCCGGGTAGGTGGTCCAGTAGGGCGCGGGCAGGAGGACCTCGTCGCCCGGGTCGAGCATGGTGGCCAGCGCCTCGTAGACCGCCTGCTTGCCGCCGTTGGTGACCAGCACCTGCGCGGGGGTGACCCGCAGGCCGGAGTCGCGCGCGGTCTTGGCGACGATCGACTCCTTGAGCGCCGGCAGCCCGCCCGCTGGGGTGTAGCGGTGCATGGCCGGGGTGCGGGCCGCGGTGATGGCCGCCTCGACCACGTAGTCGGGCGTGGGGAAGTCCGGCTCGCCGGCGCCGAAACCGATGACCGGCTTGCCGGCGGCCTTGAGCGCCTTCGCCTTGGCGTCCACGGCCAGGGTCGCGGACTCGGCGATCGCGCCGATGCGGCGGGACACGCGCCGCTCGGTGGGCGGCAACGGGATCGAGGGGGCGGCGGACTCCGGCGAGGAGGCGGCGGTCATGGACCCATCGTGTCAAAGACCACCGTCCGCGCGAGGCCCGGTCGCTGCCGGCCGCGCGGATGCCGCCCTCGGGTGGGCTCCGGGCGGGAGGTTGGCTCCCGGCGGAACCGTTCCCGTACACTTGCGGCTCTGGGGCAGTTGACCCCGCCACCGGCGTGCCCCGGATCTCCCCCCGAGGTCGGGCGCCGTCATGGCGAGGTCGCCGTTCCGGGCCCATCCAGGGCACAGGGGTGTAGCTCAATTGGCAGAGCAGCGGTCTCCAAAACCGCAGGCTGCAGGTTCAAGTCCTGTCACCCCTGCCGAGCAGGACAACGGCACCACCGACCGACGGCCCGCGCGCGAGCGGCCACCACGACGAGGCGAGCGAGGCGCAGTGAGCGACGAGAAGCCGGACCGCGAGGACGACGCTCGCGCCGCCTCCGACGCCGAGCTCACCGACGAGCAGCTCGACCGCGAGGCCCCGGGCGTCGACGACGCGTCCGCGCTCGAGGCCGCCGAGGACGAGATCGCCGGCGAGGCCGCGGCCGACGAGGACAAGGTCGTCGCCGGCACGGGTGACCGGCGCAGCCGCCGGCGGGGCCGGATCACCGCCGAGGGCGACGAGGACGACGAGCCGGTCGCGGGCACCGGGCGGGCCGCCCGCTCGGCCACGGCCGCGGGCCGGGACGGCGCCGGGACCCGCTCGCGGGCCGCGGCGGAGCGGGCCCGCGCCGAGGAGATGCGGCCCCGCCGCTCGCTGGCCCGGTTCCTGCGCGAGGTCGTCGCCGAGCTGCGCAAGGTCATCTGGCCGGGCCGCCGCGAGCTGATCACCTACACCACCGTGGTCATCGTGTTCGTGGCGTTCATCGTCGCGCTGGTGGCCGGCCTCGACCTGCTCTTCTCCGCGGGCGTGATCGCCGTCTTCGGCTGACCTCCGTCCTGCGCCGCACCGCCCCCTGACAAGGAAGAGACCTCTGTGACAGACCCCCGCGAGCCCTTCGAGACCGACAGCGCGGTCGAAGGCACCGACCTGGACGACGCCCGCTTCGACGAGCGCGGCACCGCCGACGTCGAGACCGGCGCCGGTGAGACCGGCGCCGCCGAGGGGTCCAGCGACACCGCCGACCTCGACACCGACACCGCCGTCTCCGACGTGACGCCGGAGATCGAGACCGGCGACCCGGACACCCTCGCCGCCGACCCGCTGGCCGCCCCGGCCCCCGGCTCCGGCGTCGAGCCGGAGGAGGACGAGGACCCTGCCGAGGCGATGAAGAAGGCGCTGCGGATCGCGCCGGGCGACTGGTACGTCGTGCACTCCTACGCGGGCTACGAGAACAAGGTGAAGACCAACCTCGAGGCGCGCATCCAGTCGCTGGACGTCGAGGACTACATCTACCAGATCGAGGTGCCCACCGAGGAGGTCACCGAGATCAAGAACGGCAAGCGCTCGCAGGTCAACCGCAAGGTGCTACCGGGCTACCTGCTGGTCCGCATGGAGCTCAACGACGAGTCGTGGGGCGCGGTCCGCAACACCCCCGGCGTCACCGGCTTCGTGGGCGCCACCTCCAAGCCCTCGCCGCTGACCCTCGACGAGGTCGTCAAGATCCTGGTGCCCGCCACCGCGCCGCAGGCGCCCCGGGCCACCGAGGCCGCCGCGTCGGCCGGTGGCGCCCCCGCGGCGCCGGCCCAGGTCGTCGACTTCGAGGTCGGCGAGTCGATCACCGTCATGGACGGCCCGTTCGCGACGCTGCCCGCCACCATCAACGAGATCAACGCCGAGCAGCAGAAGCTGCAGGTGCTGGTCTCCATCTTCGGCCGCGAGACGCCCGTCGAGCTGTCGTTCAGCCAGGTTCAGAAGATCTGACCCGGTAACCCGTACGAGCTGTTCAGTCACAGAAGAAGGAAGTCATGCCCCCCAGGAAGCGGTTGACCGCGGTCATCAAGCTCCAGATCAACGCCGGTGCGGCCACCCCCGCGCCGCCCGTGGGTCCGGCGCTGGGCCAGCACGGCGTCAACATCATGGAGTTCTGCAAGGCGTACAACGCCGCGACCGAGTCGCAGCGCGGGAACGTCGTCCCCGTGGAGATCTCGGTCTTCGAGGACCGGACCTTCACGTTCGTCACCAAGACCCCGCCGGCCGCGCGCATGCTGCTCAAGGCCGCCGGTGTCGAGAAGGGGTCGGGCGAGCCGCACAAGACCAAGGTCGCCACGGTCACCCGTGACCAGGTCCGCGAGATCGCCACCACCAAGATGGCCGACCTCAACGCCAACGACCTCGAGCAGGCCGAGAAGATCATCGCCGGCACCGCCCGGTCGATGGGCATCACGGTCCAGGGCTGACCAGCCCGCTCCCGCACCACCCAGCACCCGTGGGAGGGCCCCGCCAGGCCCGGACACCACACGACCGGGGCGTACGCCCCCGGAGAGGAACCACCATGGCGAAGCACGGCAAGAAGTTCCGCGCCGCGGCCGACAAGGTCGACCGCGACACGCTGTACAGCCCGCTCCAGGCCGCCTCCCTGGCCAAGGAGACGTCGACGACCGCCTACGACGCCACCGTCGAGGTCGCCATGCGCCTGGGTGTCGACCCGCGCAAGGCCGACCAGATGGTCCGCGGCACGGTCAACCTGCCCCACGGCACCGGCAAGACCGCCCGCGTCATCGTCTTCGCGACCGGTGACAAGGCCGCCGAGGCCGAGGCCGCCGGCGCCGACGTCGTCGGGTCCGACGACCTGATCGAGCGGATCCAGGGTGGCTTCCTGGACTTCGACGCGGCGATCGCCACCCCCGACCAGATGGCCAAGGTCGGCCGGATCGCCCGCATCCTGGGCCCCCGTGGTCTGATGCCGAACCCGAAGACGGGCACCGTGACCCCCGACGTCACCAAGGCCGTCAACGACATCAAGGGCGGGAAGATCAACTTCCGCGTCGACAAGCAGGCCAACCTGCACCTGGTCATCGGCAAGACGTCGTTCGACCAGGCCAAGCTGGTCGAGAACTACGCCGCGGCCCTCGACGAGGTGCTCCGGGCCAAGCCGTCCTCGGCCAAGGGCCGGTACGTCAAGAAGGTCACCATCTCCACCACGATGGGCCCGGGCATCCCGGTCGACCCGAACCGCACCCGCAACCTGACGGTGGACGAGCCCACCGCCTGAGCGACAGCCCCGGGCGCATCGCAGCGAGGAACGAGCGAGGAGCGGACCGGGGCGCGGAGCAAGACCATGGGCACCGCCTGAGCGACGCACTGAAAGGGCCCCGCAGCGCACCGCGTTGCGGGGCCCTCGCGCGTTCCGGCAGGGCTGCCTCCCGGCTGCGGGCCGACATGGCGTACCCTTGGCGACGTTCCCCCCAAGACCGCTGGTCGTCGCACGTCCGCGTGCGATCGAAGGTCCGCAGATGTCGGGCGACCCGCGCAGGAGGACGGTTCGGTAGCCGGACGCCACGCGCGTCCGCCATCGCCCCGTGCGCCCTGCGCCGGGGCGTTTCGTGTCTCCGGAGCGATCGATCGCCCGTCGTCGTGCAGCGTCCGTGGTCGCCCGACAGACGAGAGGAGGCCCATGCCCACGCAGGCGAAGGCCGCGGTGATCGACGAGATCACCGAGCGGTTCCAGTCGTCCAGCGCAGCGGTGCTCACCGAGTACCGCGGGCTGACCGTGGCGCAGCTGACCCAGCTGCGTCGTTCCCTCGGTGAGGGCAGCAGCTACGCCGTCGTCAAGAACACCCTGACGAAGCGTGCGGCGGAGCAGGTCGGTTTCTCCGACCTCGCACCGCTGCTCAACGGTCCCACCGCGATCGCCTTCATCGAGGGTGACCCGGTGAACGCCGCCAAGGCCATCCGTGACTTCGCGCGCACCAACCCGCTGCTCGTCGTCAAGGGCGGCGTGGTCGAGGGCCGTACGGTCGACGCCGCCGAGGTCACCCGCCTCGCCGACGTCGAGAGCCGTGAGGTCCTGCTGGCCAAGCTGGCCGGTGCGATGAAGGGCAACCTGACCAAGGCTGCCGGGCTGTTCCAGGCCCCGCTGTCGCAGGTCGCCCGGCTGGCCGCCGCGCTGCAGGAGAAGAAGGCCGCCGACGCACCGGCTGCCGAGGCTCCCGCCGCCGAGACCGCTGCTGCTGACACCACCCCCGACAACGACACCGCTGCCGCCGACGCGGCCAGCGACGACTGATCCCAGAAGGAGACACCATGGCCAAGCTTTCCAGCGCCGAGCTGCTCGACGCCTTCAAGGAGATGACCCTCCTCGAGCTGTCCGACTTCGTGAAGCAGTTCGAGGAGACGTTCGACGTCACCGCGGCTGCCCCGGTCGCCGTCGCGGCCGCTCCGGCCGCCGGTGGCGGCGGCGGTGGCGACGAGGCTGCTGCCGAGCAGGACGAGTTCGACGTCATCCTCGAGAGCGCCGGCGACAAGAAGATCCAGGTCATCAAGGAGGTGCGCGGCCTGACCTCGCTCGGCCTCAAGGAGGCCAAGGACCTGGTCGACAACGCGCCGAAGCCGGTCCTGGAGAAGGTCGCCAAGGACGCTGCCGACAAGGCCCAGGCCGCCCTCGAGGGCGCCGGCGCCACCGTCACCGTCAAGTGACCCCCTGCCCGGCGGTCCCGACCGCCGGGTGCGTCACCGCAGCGTGACGCCCTCCCCGGCCCGCGACCGGGGAACCGCACAGGGGCCGTCCTCCGGAGGAGGGCGGCCCCTGTCGCATGTCCGGGTGAACTCCCACCCCTAAGGGGAGACGGGGGTCACCGGAACTCCGTGACACACGTAACCTTCCGCCGACGCGTTCGTTACTGAGCAGTAGTGATGCGCGGTGATCACCTCCGGAGCAGGAGGTGATCGAGGTGCCGCGCACTGCCGGGGCCCGCCAGCGCGGCGGGCGGGGAACCGGCGGGGCAGCCGGAGCAGGAGGCGGGGGACAGGTGGGCGTCGCAGTCGAGGTCTCGGGGCTGACCAAGTCGTTCGGCAGCCAGAACATCTGGAGCGACGTCACGCTCACGCTCCCGCCCGGGGAGATCTCGGTGCTGCTCGGGCCGTCCGGCACCGGCAAGTCGGTGTTCCTCAAGTCACTGGTCGGCCTGCTCAAGCCCGAGAAGGGCTCGATCGTCATCTCCGACACCGACATCGTGCGGACCAGCGAGTCCCGCCTCTACGAGGTGCGGAAGCTCTTCGGCGTGCTGTTCCAGGACGGCGCGCTCTTCGGCTCGATGAACCTGTTCGACAACATCGCCTTCCCGCTGCGCGAGCACACCAGGAAGAGCGAGTCCGAGGTCCGCCGGATCGTCCTCGAGAAGATGGACATGGTCGGTCTGCAGGGCGCCGAGGGGAAGCTCCCCGGCGAGATCTCCGGCGGGATGCGCAAGCGCGCCGGCCTGGCCCGCGCCCTGGTGCTCGACCCCGAGATCATCCTGTTCGACGAGCCGGACTCCGGCCTCGACCCGGTGCGCGTCGCCTACCTCAACCAGCTGATCGTCGACCTCAACGCGCAGATCGACGCCACCTTCCTGATCGTCACGCACGACATCGGCACCGCCCGCACCGTGCCCGACAACCTCGGCCTGCTCTTCCGCCGCCACCTGGCCATGTTCGGCCCGCGCGAGCAGCTGCTCACCTCCCAGGAGCCGGTCGTCCGCCAGTTCCTCAACGGCCGCCGCGAGGGGCCGATCGGGATGAGCGAGGAGAAGGACGTCGCCCAGGTCGAGGCGGAGATGGCGGCCCTGGAGGCCCGCGGTGGCGACCAGCACAACGGCATCGGGCCCAAGGGCGCCAGCGGTGGGGACGCCGTCCCGCCGCAGCTGGACCCCTCGCCCGGCCTCCCGGAGCGCCGGGCGGTGCGCCGCCGGCAGGAGCGGGTCGCCCGCATGCTGCACGAGTTCGACCCGGCCACGGCCGAGGCGATCCGGACCTCCCTGCCCGCCGACCTCCTCGCGCAGGCCGACGCCGGCGCGTTCACCCCGACCCGCGGCGCGGGTGGCCGGCACTGGGCTCCCGAGCCCGGCGCCGTCCCGGGCGGCCCGGCCGCCACGGCCGTGCTGCCGCGGCCCGGCGGTGCCGGGTGACCGCCACCGACGGGCCGAAGGCCCCGGGGCTGCTCGACGGGAAGTACTCGCCGACCCGGCCCCTGGCCGCCAGCGGCAACCTGTTCGCCTTCGCGCTCGACGTGCTGCGGGCCCTGCCCAAGCGGCCGTTCCAGGTCCGCGAGTTCATCCAGCAGACCTGGTTCGTCGCCAGCGTCACCATCCTGCCGACGGCGCTGGTCGCGATCCCCTTCGGCGCGGTCATCGCCCTGCAGCTGGGGTCGCTGACCCGGCAGCTGGGCGCGCAGTCCTTCACCGGCTCGGCCTCGGTCCTCGCCGTCCTCCGCGAGGCCAGCCCGATCGTCACCGCGCTGCTCATCGCCGGCGCCGGTGGCTCGGCCATCTGCGCCGACCTGGGCGCTCGCAAGATCCGCGACGAGATCGACGCCATGGAGGTCCTGGGCATCAGCCCGATCCAGCGGCTGGTGGTGCCGCGCGTCCTGGGCGCGATGCTGGTGGCGGTGCTGCTCAACGGCCTGGTCAGCGTCGTCGGTGTCGCCGGCGGGTACTTCTTCAACGTCGTCCTCCAGGGCGGCACCCCCGGCGCCTACCTGGCCTCCTTCAGCGCCCTCGCGCAGGTCGAGGACTTCTGGTCCGGTGAGATCAAGGCGCTGGTCTTCGGGTTGATCGCCGGCATCGTGGCCGCCTACAAGGGGCTCAACGCCGGCGGTGGGCCCAAGGGCGTGGGCGACGCGGTGAACCAGTCGGTGGTCATCACGTTCCTGCTGCTGTTCGCGGTCAACTTCGTGATGACGGCGCTGTACTTCCAGCTCGTCCCCCCGAAGGGGGCGTGATGGCCCTCCTCTCACCGGCCGACCGCATCCGGGTGCGCGCGCGCCGGGTCGCGCGCACCGTCTACCGGCGGCCGCTGGACACCCTCGACGACCTCGGCGACCAGCTCGGCTTCTACGGGCGGGCGCTGGGCTGGGTGCCGCGCACGCTGCGCCGCTACAAGCGGGAGACCTTCCGGCTGCTCGCCGAGGTCACCTTCGGCTCCGGCGCGCTGGCCGTCATCGGCGGCACGGTCGGCGTCATCGCGTTCCTGTCCTTCTTCACCGGGACCGAGGTCGGGCTCCAGGGCTACGCGGCCCTCGACCAGCTCGGCACGTCGGCGTTCACCGGCTTCCTCTCGGCCTACTTCAACACCCGGGAGATCGCCCCGCTGGTGGCCGGGCTGGCGCTCTCGGCGACGGTCGGGTGCGGCTTCACCGCCCAGATCGGCGCCATGCGGATCAACGAGGAGATCGACGCGCTCGAGGTCATGGGCGTGCCGTCCCTGCCGTTCCTCGTCACCACGCGGATCGTCGCCGGCTTCGTCGCCGTCGTCCCGCTGTACGTGCTCGGGCTGCTGAGCAGCTACTTCGCCACCCGCACCATCACCACCCAGGCCTACGGGCAGTCGACCGGCACCTACGACCACTACTTCAACCTGTTCCTGCCGCCGCAGGACGTCTTCTGGTCGTTCCTCAAGGTCCTGGTCTTCGCCGTGGTCATCATCCTGAGCCACTGCTACTACGGCTTCCGCGCCGGCGGCGGCCCCGCCGGCGTGGGGCTCGCGGTGGGCCGGGCGGTGCGCTTCTCCATCGTGGCGGTGATGGTCATCGACCTGTTCCTGTCCCTGGCCATCTGGGGTTCGACGACGACCGTGCGGATCGCGGGGTGAGCGCGGGATGACCACGAGAACGACGGGCGAGCGAGCATCGCAGGGAGCGCCAGCGACCGAGGAGCGGAACGAGTCCGGAGTCGAGCGATGAACAGCAACCGGGGTGCGGTCGTGCGGCGACGGCTGCAGGGGCTGGCCTTCCTGGTCGTCCTGGCCCTCCTGCTCGGGCTGGCGGTGGCCACCTACCAGAAGGCGTTCACCGAGGTCGCCCGCGTGACGCTGGAGGCCGACACGGTCGGCAACCAGCTCCAGGAGGCCTCCGACGTCAAGGTGCGCGGCGTCATCGTGGGCGACGTCCGCGAGGTCCGGACCGGGATGGGCGGCGCCGTCATCGAGCTGGCCATCAAGCCGGAGTACCTCGAGCAGATCCCGGCCGACGTCACCGCCCGGCTGCTGCCGAAGACGCTGTTCGGCGAGCGGTTCGTCTCCCTGGAGCTGCCCGAGCAGCCCACCGCCGAGCGGCTGGCCGACGGCGACGTCATCGGCCAGGACCGCAGCGAGAACGCCATCGAGCTGCAGCGCGTGATCGACGGCCTGCTGCCGCTGCTGCAGGCCGTGGAGCCGCAGGACATCTCCTACACGCTCGGGGCGGTCGCCGACGCACTGCGCGGCCGGGGGGACCGGCTGGGCGCCAACCTGGCGGCGGTCGGGGAGTACGCCGGGGAGCTGAACACCGTGCTGCCGCAGCTGCAGGCCGACATCTCCGGCCTCGCAGACTTCGCCGACACCTACGAGTCCGCCTCCGACGACCTGCTGGCGGTGCTGGACAACCTGGCCGTCACCAGCACGACGCTGGTCGACCAGTCCGAGCAGCTGCGCCGGACCTTCACCGTGGGCCGGTCTGCCGGGGACGTGACCGCGGGCTTCCTGGAGGCCAACGAGCGGAACATCATCTCCCTCGCCGAGACCTCCCGGCCGGTGCTGGGCGTCTTCGCCGAGTACTCGCCGGTCTACCCGTGCCTGCTCGACGGCCTCACCCGGTTCAACCCGATGATCAGCGAGGCGTTCGGCGCCGACGGTGACCCCGCGCTGAACCTGAACATCGTGGTCGCCCTGCCGCCGCGCAACCCCTACCTGCCCGGTGACCAGCCGGCGTACCTGGACCGGAGCGGGCCGGACTGCCAGGGCCTCGACGACATCGACGGGCTCATCCGGGCGGCTGAGCGCGGCGAGTACTACTGCCCGACACCCCCGGAGGACGGCGTCGACTCGCGCGACAACCCGTTCTCGGGCAACCCGGTCTGCCTCGGCGGCCGCGGCCCCGACGACGTGCCCGAGGGCGCGGGGGAGCCCAACCCGACGGCGGGCAGGTCCCTGCCCTACGACCTCGCCGGATCGACAGCGGAGCTGGACTTCGTGCGGAGCATCCTCGCCTACCAGACCGGGACCGAACCGACCGAGGTCTCCGACCTCGCGGCCGCGACGATGGCGCCGCTGCTGCGCGGGACCCAGGTGGCGCTCCGATGAGGGGGGCGCTGCGCGGGCTGGCGGCCCCGCTCACCAAGCTGGTGGTGTTCGGCCTGGTCACCGTGCTGGCCAGCTACGTGCTGATCAGCACCATCACCAACGCCGGCTACGGCGAGCAGCGGGAGTACCGGGCCCAGTTCACCGACGTGGCCGGCCTGGTGGAGGGCGACGAGGTCCGCATCGCCGGCGTCCGGGTGGGCCAGGTGACCGGCATCGAGCTGGCCGAGGCGACCGACCGCCCGGTCGCGGAGGTGGGGCTGGAGGTCAGCGCCGACGTGCCGCTGCCGGCCGGGGTCGAGGCCACCATCCGCTACCGCAACCTGGTCGGCCAGCGGTACGTCGTGCTGGAGGAGGGCGACGGCTCGGCCGGGCGCGCCCTCGAGGAGGACGCGCTCATCCCGCTGGCCCGTACCACGCCCGCGCTGGACCTCACCACGCTGTTCGGCGGGTTCCAGCCGCTGCTGCAGGCGCTCTCCCCGGCGGACGTGAACCGGCTGTCGTTCGAGATCATCCAGGTCTTCCAGGGGGAGGGCGGCACGGTGCAGAGCCTGCTGTCGCACATCGCGTCGCTGAGCGACTCGCTGGCCGACAAGGACGCCGTGATCGGCAGCGTGATCGAGAACCTGTCCACCGTGCTGGGCAGCGTGGCCGCCCGGGACGAAGAGCTGTCGGGGCTGGTCGTCAGCCTGCAGCAGTTCGTGACCGGCCTGGCCGGCGACAGCGAGGCGATCTTCGACTCGCTGCAGACCATCGACGGGCTGGCCCGGGCGACCACCGACCTGCTGGTCGACGTGCGGGCCCCGCTCGCCGCCGACATCCAGGGCCTCGGCGCCCTCTCGACCACCCTGGCCGACAGCGGCGACGTCCTCGAGGACTTCCTGCAGCTCGCGCCGACGAAGATCGACCTGGTCACCCGCACCGCGGTGAACGGCAGCTGGTTCAACTTCTTCCTGTGCGGGGCCTCGGGCAACGTCGTCCTCCCGGTGAGCAACCCCGACGGGACCGAGAACGCCGTCGAGATGCCGACCGGTGGCCTGCGCAACGGCGAGCGGGGGTGCAGCTGATGGCCCGCCAGTCCCGTCCCTTCCGGGACCGGAACCCGGTGACGATCGGCGCGGTCAGCCTGACGGTGATCACCGCACTGGTGCTCCTGGCGTTCAACGCGCAATCCCTACCGCTCATCGGCGGTGGCACCGTCTACCGGGCGCAGTTCTCCGAGGCGGCCGGGCTGCAGCCCGACGACCCGGTGCGCGTGGCCGGGGTGAAGGTCGGCAGCGTCGAGGAGCTGTCGCTCGAGGACGGCGCGGTCACGGTCGAGTTCCGGGTCACGGATGCCTTCGTGGGCGACCGGTCGGAGGCGGCCATCAAGATCGAGACGGTGCTGGGGGCGAAGTACCTGGCCCTGGTGCCCCGCGGCGCCACGGCGCTGGATCCCGGCGAGCGGATCCCGCTGGAGCGCACGGCGTCGCCCTACGACGTCGTCGAGGCCTTCGCCGACCTGTCCACGACGGTCGAGGACCTCGACACCGCGCAGCTGGCCGGCTCCTTCGAGGTGCTGGCCGAGACCTTCGCGGAGACCCCGGAGGAGGTCCGCGCCTCGCTGCAGGGCCTGGCGCGGCTCTCGGACACCATCGCCTCGCGGGACGCCCAGCTGCAGGAGCTGCTGTCGGCCACCCGGACGGTGACCGACGTGCTGGCCGACCGCAACGGTGAGTTCACCCGGCTGATCCTGGACTCGAACACGCTGCTCGCCGAGGTCCAGGAGCGGCGGGCGCTGATCGACTCCGTCCTCACCAGCACCCAGCAGCTGTCCACGCAGCTGTCCGGGCTGGTGGCCGACAACCGCGCGGCGCTCACGCCGGCGCTGCAGCAGCTGTCCCGGGTGACCGACATCCTCGCGCGCAACCGGGCCAACCTCGCCGAGACCGTCGACAACCTCGCCCCGTTCGTCCGGGTGTTCACCAACACCCTGGGCAACGGGCGGTGGTTCGACAGCTTCGTCGACAACCTGCTGCCCGGCGTCGTCGGCAGCATCGTGTGCGGCGGGCCCGGCGGGCCCGGCGTGGTCGGCCTGCCGGTCTCCTGCCAGGAGGGCAACTGATGAGCGGCTCGCTGCAGCGCGGGGTCGCCCTGGCCGCTGCGCTGGTCCTCGTCGGCGCGCTGGGCTGGACGGTGCTCAAGCCCGCGGGCCAGTACCGGGTGACCGCCTGGTTCGCGCAGACGGTCGGCCTCTACGCGGGGTCCGACGTCCGGATCCTCGGCATCGACGTCGGTCAGATCACCGACGTCCGCCCGGCGGGTGACCGGGTGCGCGTGCAGATGGAGATCGACGAGGACTACGACATCCCGGCCGACGCCATCGCCGTGGTGCTGGCGCCCTCGCTGGTCTCCGACCGGTACGTGCAGTTCGCCCCCGTCTACGACGGCGGCGCGACGATGGAGCACCGCGCCGAGGTGCCGGTCGAGCGGACGGCGACGCCGGTGGAGCTGGACGCGGTGTACGGCGCCCTGGACGAGCTCTCGGCGGCGCTCGGCCCGACCGGGGCGAACGAGAACGGCGCGCTGGCGGACCTCGTCGACGTCGGGGCGGCCAACCTGAGCGGCACCGGGGACGACCTCAACCGCACGCTGACCGGCTTCTCGCAGGCGGTCGAGACGCTGGCGACCAACCGCGACGGGCTGTTCGACTCGGTGGAGAACCTGCAGACGTTCACCAGCGCGCTGGCCACCATCGACGCCCAGGTCGGCCGGTTCAACCAGGACCTCGCGGCCGTCGCCGACCTGCTGGAGGGGGAGCGGGAGGATCTGGCCACGGCGATCCAGTTGCTGTCGCAGGCGCTGGGGGAGGTCGCCGGCTTCGTGCAGGACAACACCGACCTGCTGCGCACCAACGTCGACCGGCTGGCCGACGTCACCCTCGCCCTGGTCCAGCAGCGGGACGCGCTGGCGGAGGTGCTGGACGTCGCGCCCGCCGCGCTGGGCAACCTGGCGCACGCCTACAACCCCGACTACGGGACCCTGGACACCCGGGACAACTCGCTGGGGGCCACGAGCCCCGAGATCATCGTCTGCCAGATCCTGGGCGCGACCGGGCGGCTGCAGCTGGACCTCGACCTGGTCCCGGACGTGCTCACCGATCCGCTGACCCAGGGCCTGCAGCTGCCGCCGATCGAGCAGATCTGCACCCGGCTGCTGTCCGGGGACGCCGACGCCGACGGCGTCCTGGACGACGTCAACGGCAACGGGGTCTCCGACCTGCAGGAGCTGCTCACCACGCTGTTCGGGGGTGGCTCGGGCGGCGGCCGGACCGGCGGCTCGCTCATCGGCGTGCCGGAGATCTCGGGAGGACAGCGATGACCCGGGCCCTCGTGCGGGCGACCGCCCTGACCGGCGCCCTCGTGCTGCTGACCGGCTGCGGCTTCCGCGGCGCGTACTCCGTCGGGCTGCCCGGCGGAGCCGACCTCGGCGACGAGCCCTACACCGTGCAGGTGGAGTTCCTCGACGTGCTCGACCTGGTGCCCCAGTCCGGTGTCCGGGTCGCCGACGTGCCGGTCGGCCGGGTGGAGGAGATCGAGCTGGCGGACGACTGGACCGCGCTGGTGACCGTCTCGGTCAACGGCGACGTGGAGCTCCCGGCCAACGCCGTCGCGATGATCGGCCAGACCTCGCTGCTGGGGGAGAAGTTCGTCGAGCTGGCGCCCCCGGGCAACGAGGAGCCCAGCGGCAGCCTGGCGGACGGCGCCCGGATCGAGCTGGATCGCACGAACCGCAACGTCGAGGTGGAGGAGCTGCTCGGCGCGCTGTCCCTGGTGCTCAACGGCGGTGGGCTCAGCCAGCTGCAGACGATCACCCGGGAGCTCGGGATCGCGCTCGAGGGCCGCGAGTCGGCGATCCGCAGCACCCTGGAGCAGCTGGACACCTTCATCGGCGGGCTGGACCAGCAGAAGGACGAGATCAACCGGGCCCTGGACAGCGTCGACGCGCTGGCCGCCGGCCTGGCGGGGCGGACGCAGACCATCGAGACGGCGCTGGACACCATCGGCCCGGGCCTGGACGTGGTCGACGAGCAGCGCGACCTGCTGGTGTCGATGCTCGACAGCCTCGACCGGCTCGGGGACGTCGGCACCCGGATCATCGACCAGGCGGGCGCGAACACCGTCGCCGACCTGCAGCTGCTCCAGCCGATCCTCACCCAGCTGGCCGCCGCCGGCCCCGACCTGGCCGGCTCGCTGGACCTGCTGCTGACCTACCCGTTCCCCGCCAGCTCGCTGCCGGCGCTGAACTACCGGCAGGACCTGCGGACCGGCGGCTACGGGTTGTTCACGAACATGACCGCCACGCTGGACCTCGACCTCACCGAGGTCCTCTGCCGCTACTTCGTGGACCCGGTCACCGGCGCCCTCGAGGAGCGGGCGCCCGACGACTTCACCGGTGAGCAGTGCGGCGTCCCGGGCACCCCGCCCGGCAACGGGGCCGGCGGCACCGGCGGGGGCGCGGCCGCGCCCGAGCCGGGGCAGCGGGCCGGGCTCGGTGCGCTGCTGCCCGAGGGCATCGTCGGCCGGGTGCCGGGCCAGGGCGGCATCGTCGGCCTGCCCGACCTGCTGGGAGGCCGACCGTGATCACCCGCACCACGAAGCTGCAGCTGGCCGCCTTCGCGATGGTCGCCGTCCTGGGCATGGCCTACCTCGGGTTCAAGTACGTGGGCCTGGACCGCCTGCTGCTCGGCACCGGCTACGAGGTGGCCGCCGACTTCCGGGACTCCGGCGGCATCTTCGTCAACGCCGAGGTCACCTACCGCGGGGTCTCCGTGGGCCGGGTCAGCGACATGGAGCTGGTCGACGACGGCGTCCGCGTGACGCTCACCATCGAGCCGGACGCCGCGCCCATCCCCGCGGACACCGCGGCGGTGGTGGCCACCCGCAGCGCGGTGGGGGAGCAGTACGTGAACCTGGTGCCCGACGACGAGGAGGGCCCCTACCTGGCCGACGGTGCGGTCATCCCGCAGGACCGCACCGCCATCCCGGTGCCGGTCGAGCAGCTGCTGCTCAACGTCGACGAGCTGGTCGGCTCCCTGGACGAGGAGAACCTGCGGATCGTCGTCGACGAGCTCGGCCGGGCCTTCGCCGGAGCGGGTGACGACCTCGGCCGGCTGATCGACAACGGCGACCTCCTGCTCGGCCGCGCCCAGGAGTCGCTGCCGGAGACGCTCCGGCTCATCACCGACGGCCGGACGGTCCTGCAGACCCAGATCGACAGCCGCTCGGCGATCGAGCAGTGGGCGGCCGACCTGCGGCTGGTCAGCGACACGCTGGTGCAGAGCGACGCCGACCTGCGCGGCCTGCTGGTCAACGCCCCCGACGCCGGCGAGGCGCTGCAGCGGCTGGTCGAGGAGGCCGGGCCGGGGCTCGGTCCGCTGATCCGCAACCTCGACGTCCTCAACGGGGTGACGATCCCGCGGCTCGACGGGGTCGAGCAGCTGCTGGTCACCTACCCGGACGTGGTCTCCGGTGGCTTCACCGTCGTCCGCAACGACGGCGGCACGATGCGCGCGCACTTCGGCTTCGTCCTCAACGCCGGAGATCCGCATCCCTGCACCAGCGGCTACGTCTCCACCGGGGAGCTCTCCGGTCCGGGGGCCGTCCAGGCCCTGGACACCGGGGCCGTCCGCTGCCGGGTCGTGGACGGGGTCGACCCGAACCCGGGCGACGACGCGGACGAGACCGGATCCAACATCCGCGGCGAGCAGAACATCGGCCGCTCCGGTGGCGTGGCGGGCTCCGGGCCGCAGAGCGGCGGGGGCACCCGGCCGCCGGTCCTCGCCGGCCTCGACGAGCTGCTCGGCGACCTGCTGCACGCCAACCCCTTCTCCCGCACCACCGCCTGAGCCCACCTGCCCCGAACGGCTGATCCGCGGTGCGCCGCGAGCCGATCCGACGAGACGACAGAGGAGGATGCGCAGGTGACCAGTGACGTACGGGCCCGAGCGCCCGAGGGTGACCGGGCCGGGAGCGCCGCCCCGACCTCCCCCGCCGACGACGACGCCGCGGGGACGGGGCCGACCGCCGCGGCGCGGGACCGGGCCCGGCCGGCCGTCCCGGTGGTGCCGCTGCTCGGTGCGCTGCTCGTCCTGCTGCTCGCGGCGGCGGCCTTCCTGTGGTTCACCCGGCCCGAGCCCTCGGCGATCCGGACCGGCGACTACGTCGACGCGCTCCAGGCGGCCCGTGCGCACGTGGTGGACCTGACGTCCTTCGACCACGTGGCGCTCGACGACGACATCCGGCAGATCGAGCAGGTGGCCACCGAGGAACTGGGCGCGGAGACGATCGCCCAGCTGGACGCCCGGCGGCAGCAGATCACCGAGTCCGAGGCCGTGGTGAGCACGGAGGTCGTCGGGGCCGGCATCACCCGGGCCGACGAGGACGACGCGGTGGCTCTGCTGGTCATCGAGTCCACGCAGCGGAGCAACGCCGCCGAGCAGGCCCAGGTCCTGCGCTACCGGATCGAGGTCGAGCTGGCGAAGGTCGACGACCGGTGGCTGCTGTCGGCCATCCGGGGAGGGTGAGCACCGCGTGAGCCAGACATCCGAGGACCGGCCGCGTCCCACCGCCCGCCCGCGGCCCACGCCGGGCGCCCGGCCCAGCCCCCGGCCCCGGGTGGCGGGCAGCCGCCGCGACCGCGAGGACGGCGCCCCCGGCGCCGCCCCGGGCCACCGCGCCGCACCGGCGGCGGCGCGCGGCCGGAGGAGCGCCAGCGCCCCGGCCGGCCGCCGACCCGGCCGGACGGCGGTCGCCGTGCTGGCGCTGCTCTGCCTGCTGGCCGCAGCCGGCGCGGGCACCCTGCTGTGGCAGCGGCTGGACCCACGCTACGTCGACGCGTCGGTGGTCGCGGCCGCCCGCGAGGGCGTGCAGGCGCTCTACGCCTACGACTACGGCGACTCCGAGGGCAGCGTCCAGGGCAAGCTCGCCGTCCTCACCGGCGAGCTCCGCGAGCAGTACGAGCGGGACCTGCAGGGCGGGATCATCGACACCTACGAGCAGGTGTCGGCCACCACCAGCTACGAGGTCAACGACGTCGGCCTCCAGCAGATCAACGACGCGCAGGACACCGCGACGCTCGTGGTGTTCGGCCAGTACGTCGTCGAGTCGGTGAACAGCGGCGCGCAGCAGCCGCCGGAGGGCTCCGAGTGCCAGGTGACCGCCGACGGGGCGCAGTCCTGCGTGCAGACGGTGCAGCTGCGGATGGTCACCGTCGACGGCAAGTGGAAGATCAGCGAGCTGACGCTGCTCACCACCAGCTAGGCCCGCGCACGGGGCCGGCTCGGCGTGGCGGTCCCGTCCGGGGCGGCCGGCTGGCATCATGGCCGTGGCGCACACCCCGCCGGCCCGGTCTCCCGGCCCGCGCGTCCAGGGATGTGGTGCCGGTCGCACCGGTACCCCCCGCGTGGACATCGCGCAATACCAGGGGTAGGGTCTCCTGTTGCGCTGCCCTCTGACTGCCTGCCCGCCGAGACGGGTCACGACGGGTGCCCCGGGAATCCTCCGGGCGCCGCCCGCGCTGACCGTCGCAGCGGGCGATCGCGGCCGTCGCGGACAGCCTCGCCATCACCGACGACGACCCAGGACGACCCCGCAGCCCACCGCCCGCACGTCGTGAGGTCCTTGGAAGGACGCATCTTGGCAGGCTCTCGCCCCACCAGCATCAACCCCAGCACCACCGAATCGGGTAGCACCCAGACCACCCCGGTTCCGCAGGACGGCCCCCGCACCGGCGAGGCCGACCAGCAGAAGATCCCCGGCGCGCCGCTGCGCGTCTCGTTCGCCAAGATCTCCGAGCCGCTCGAGGTCCCGGATCTGCTCGCCCTGCAGACCGCGTCCTTCGACTGGCTGGTCGGCAGCCCCGAGTGGCGGGCCACGCTCTCGCCCGAGGAGCAGGCCGCGGCCGTCGGCGGCCTGGCCGAGATCCTCGAGGAGATCTCCCCGATCGAGGACTTCAGCGGCTCGATGTCGCTGTCCTTCTCCAACCCGCGCTTCGAGGACGTCAAGGCGTCCCTCGAGGAGTGCAAGGACAAGGACATGACCTACGCGGCGCCGCTGTTCGTCACCGCCGAGTTCATGAACAACACCACCGGCGAGATCAAGAGCCAGACGGTGTTCATGGGCGACTTCCCGATCATGACGAACAAGGGCACCTTCGTCATCAACGGGACCGAGCGCGTCGTCGTCTCCCAGCTCGTCCGCAGCCCGGGCGTCTACTTCGACAAGTCGCTGGACAAGACGTCGGACAAGGACGTCTTCTCCGCCAAGGTCATCCCCAGCCGCGGTGCGTGGCTGGAGTTCGACGTCGACAAGCGCGACACCGTCGGCGTCCGGATCGACCGCAAGCGCCGCCAGCCGGTCACCGTGCTCCTCAAGGCCCTGGGCTGGGGCGAGGACCGCATCCGCGAGCACTTCCAGTGGTCGCCCACCGTCCTGGCCACCCTGGAGAAGGACCACATCGCCGGGCAGGACGAGGCCCTGCTCGACATCTACCGCAAGCTGCGGCCGGGCGAGCCGCCGACGCGTGAGTCGGCGCAGGCGCTGCTGGAGAACCTGTTCTTCAACCCCAAGCGCTACGACCTGGCCAAGGTGGGCCGCTACAAGGTCAACAAGAAGCTGGGCGTCGAGGTGCCGCAGGGCACCCAGACGCTGACCGAGGACGACATCGTCGCCACGATCGAGTACGTCGTGCGCCTCCACGCCGGCGAGCCCGACCACGGCACCGACGACATCGACCACTTCGGCAACCGCCGCCTGCGCACCGTCGGCGAGCTGATCCAGAACCAGATCCGGGTCGGCCTCTCCCGCATGGAGCGCGTGGTCCGCGAGCGGATGACGACCCAGGACGTCGAGGCGATCACGCCGCAGACCCTGATCAACATCCGGCCGGTCGTCGCCTCCATCAAGGAGTTCTTCGGCACCAGCCAGCTGTCCCAGTTCATGGACCAGACCAACCCGCTCGCGGGCCTGACCCACAAGCGCCGCCTGTCGGCGCTGGGCCCGGGTGGTCTGTCGCGTGAGCGGGCCGGCATGGAGGTCCGCGACGTCCACCCGAGCCACTACGGCCGCATGTGCCCGATCGAGACGCCGGAAGGCCCGAACATCGGCCTGATCGGCTCGCTCTCCTCGTTCGGCCGGGTGAACGCGTTCGGCTTCATCGAGACGCCGTACCGGAAGGTCGAGAACGGCCAGGTCACCACCCAGATCGACTACCTGACCGCCGACGAGGAGGACCGCTTCGTCGTCGCGCAGGCCAACTCGCCGCTCGACGCGACCGGTCGCCTCGCCGAGGAGCGCGTCCTGGTCCGCACCAAGGGCGGTGAGGTCGACTACCTCGCCCCCGAGAACGTGGACTACATGGACGTCTCGCCGCGGCAGATGACCTCGGTCGCGACGGCGATGATCCCGTTCCTCGAGCACGACGACGCCAACCGCGCGCTCATGGGCGCCAACATGCAGCGTCAGGCGGTGCCGCTGCTGCGCAGCGAGGCCCCGCTGGTCGGTACCGGCATGGAGCTGCGTGCCGCCGTCGACGCCGGCGACGTCGTCGTGGCGGAGAAGGCCGGTGTGGTCGAGGACTCCACCGCCGACTACGTCACGGTCATGGCCGACGACGGGACGCGGCAGACCTACCGGCTGCTGAAGTTCCGCCGCTCGAACCAGGGCACCTCGATCAACCAGACCCCCGTCGTCGACGAGGGCCAGCGCGTCGAGGTCGGCCAGGTCATCGCCGACGGTCCCTGCACCGACGAGGGCGAGATGGCGCTGGGCAAGAACCTGCTCGTCGCCTTCATGCCGTGGGAGGGCCACAACTACGAGGACGCGATCATCCTGTCGCAGCGCCTCGTGCAGGACGACGTCCTGTCCTCGATCCACATCGAGGAGTTCGAGGTCGACGCCCGCGACACCAAGCTCGGTGCCGAGGAGATCACCCGGGACATCCCGAACGTCTCCGAGGACGTGCTCGCCGACCTGGACGAGCGCGGCATCATCCGCATCGGTGCCGAGGTGGTCCCCGGCGACATCCTCGTCGGCAAGGTCACGCCCAAGGGCGAGACCGAGCTGACCCCCGAGGAGCGGCTGCTGCGGGCGATCTTCGGCGAGAAGGCCCGCGAGGTGCGCGACACGTCGCTGAAGGTCAAGCACGGTGAGTCCGGCAAGGTCATCGGCGTCCGCGTGTTCTCGCGCGAGGACGGCGACGAGCTGCCCGCCGGCGTCAACGAGCTGATCCGGGTCTACGTCGCCCAGATGCGCAAGATCTCCGACGGCGACAAGCTCGCCGGACGCCACGGCAACAAGGGCGTCATCTCGAAGATCCTGCCGCAGGAGGACATGCCGTTCCTCGAGGACGGCACCCCGGTGGACATCGTCCTCAACCCGCTCGGCGTGCCCGGCCGGATGAACGTCGGCCAGGTCCTGGAGACCCACCTCGGCTGGGTCGCCAAGCAGGGCTGGCAGGTCGACGGCGACCCGGACTGGGCGAAGAACCTGCCCGAGAAGGCGAAGGCCGCGGCCCCCGGCACCCGCACCGCGACCCCGGTGTTCGACGGCGCCAAGGAGGACGAGATCGTCGGCCTCCTGGGCTCGACGATCCCGAACCGCGACGGCGACCGGCTGGTCAAGGAGACCGGCAAGGCGCGGCTGTTCGACGGCCGGTCGGGGGAGCCCTTCCCCGAGCCGATCTCGGTGGGCTACGTCTACATCCTGAAGCTGCTGCACCTGGTCGACGACAAGATCCACGCCCGGTCGACCGGCCCGTACTCGATGATCACGCAGCAGCCGCTGGGTGGTAAGGCACAGTTCGGTGGCCAGCGCTTCGGCGAGATGGAGTGCTGGGCGATGCAGGCCTACGGCGCGGCCTACGCGCTGCAGGAGCTGCTCACCATCAAGTCCGACGACATCCTCGGCCGCGTCAAGGTGTACGAGGCGATCGTCAAGGGCGAGAACATCCCCGAGCCGGGCATCCCGGAGTCGTTCAAGGTGTTGCTCAAGGAGCTCCAGTCGCTGTGCCTCAACGTCGAGGTGCTCTCCGGCGACGGGCAGGCGATCGAGCTGCGCGACACCGACGACGAGGTCTTCCGGGCCGCGGAGGAGCTGGGCATCGACCTGTCCCGCCGCGAGCCGTCGTCCGTCGAAGACGTCTGATCGGCAGCCGGCCGGCCCTGAGCAGTCGGGGCCGGCCGGCCACCACCTCCAAGTCATAGAAGCGAAGCACTAGCCCCTGAAAGGGGTCACACCTTGCTCGACGTCAACTTCTTCGACGAGCTCCGCATCGGGCTGGCCACCGGCGACGACATCCGCCAGTGGAGCCACGGTGAGGTGAAGAAGCCCGAGACCATCAACTACCGGACCCTGCGTCCGGAGAAGGACGGTCTCTTCTGCGAGAAGATCTTCGGTCCCACCCGGGACTGGGAGTGCTACTGCGGTAAGTACAAGCGCGTCCGCTTCAAGGGCATCATCTGCGAGCGCTGCGGCGTCGAGGTGACCCGGGCCAAGGTCCGCCGCGAGCGGATGGGCCACATCGAGCTGGCCGCGCCGGTCACGCACATCTGGTTCTTCAAGGGCGTGCCCTCCCGGCTGGGCTACCTGCTCGACCTGGCCCCCAAGGACCTCGAGAAGATCATCTACTTCGCGGCCTACATGATCACCTCGGTCGACGGCGAGGCGCGGCACCGCGACCTCCCGACCATCGAGGCCGAGATCAGCGCGGAGAAGTCCAACCTCGAGGGTCAGCGGGACGCGAACGTCGAGGCGCGCCAGCAGAAGCTCGAGGCCGACCTGGCCGAGCTGGAGGCCGAGGGCGCCAAGTCCGACGTCCGCCGCAAGGTGCGCGAGGGCGGCGAGCGCGAGATGCGCCAGCTGCGGGACCGCTCCCAGCGGGAGATCGACCGCCTCGACGAGGTGATGGACACCTTCCGCAAGCTCGAGGTCAAGCAGCTCATCGCCGACGAGGGCCTCTACCGCGAGCTGCGCGACCGCTTCGGTGAGTACTTCGAAGGCGGCATGGGCGCCGCGGCGCTGCAGAAGCTGCTCTCCGGCTTCGACCTCGACGCCGAGGCCGCCTCGCTGCGCGAGACCATCCGCAGCGGCAAGGGCCAGCGCAAGCTGCGGGCCCTCAAGCGGCTCAAGGTCGTCGCGGCGTTCCAGCAGACCCGCAACTCGCCCATGGGCATGGTGCTGGACTGCGTCCCGGTCATCCCGCCGGACCTGCGCCCGATGGTGCAGCTCGACGGTGGCCGCTTCGCCACCAGCGACATGAACGACCTGTACCGCCGCGTGATCAACCGGAACAACCGGCTGAAGCGGCTGCTGGACCTCGGCGCTCCCGAGATCATCGTCAACAACGAGAAGCGGATGCTCCAGGAGTCCGTGGACGCGCTGTTCGACAACGGCCGTCGCGGCCGGCCGGTCACCGGCCCGGGCAACCGTCCGCTGAAGTCCCTGAGCGACCTGCTCAAGGGCAAGCAGGGCCGGTTCCGCCAGAACCTGCTCGGCAAGCGCGTCGACTACTCCGGCCGTTCGGTCATCGTCGTCGGCCCGCAGCTGAAGCTGCACCAGTGCGGTCTGCCCAAGCAGATGGCCCTGGAGCTGTTCAAGCCCTTCGTCATGAAGCGGCTGGTCGACCTCAACCACGCGCAGAACATCAAGTCCGCCAAGCGGATGGTCGAGCGCGCGCGTCCCGTGGTCTGGGACGTGCTGGAAGAGGTCATCACCGAGCACCCGGTGCTGCTGAACCGCGCCCCGACGCTGCACCGCCTGGGCATCCAGGCGTTCGAGCCGCAGCTCGTCGAGGGCAAGGCCATCCAGATCCACCCGCTCGTCTGCACCGCGTTCAACGCGGACTTCGACGGTGACCAGATGGCGGTGCACCTGCCGCTGTCGGCCGAGGCCCAGGCCGAGGCCCGGATCCTGATGCTGTCCAGCAACAACATCCTGAGCCCGGCCGATGGTCGCCCGATCACCGCGCCGACGCAGGACATGGTGCTCGGCCTGTACCACCTCACGACCCTGGTGGCCTCCCCGCTGGAGGCCGACGGCGGTCACCCGCGCGCCTTCTCCTCGGCGGCCGAGGCGGTCATGGCCTACGACAAGGGCGACCTGGCCCTGCAGGAGCGGGCCTGGATCCGGCTGGACGAGGTCTACGGCGTCGACAACGGCACGGTGAACGAGCCGTGGGAGCAGCCGGAGGACTGGACGCCGGGCGCCCCCGCGCGCGTGCTCACCAGCCTGGGTCGGGTGCTGTTCAACGAGGCCCTGCCCGAGGACTACCGGTTCGTCAACTACCAGGTGCCGAAGAAGGAGCTCGGGGCGATCGTCAACGACCTCGCCGAGCGCTACCCCAAGGTGCAGGTGGCGGCGACGCTGGACGCCCTCAAGGCGGCCGGCTTCCGCTGGGCGACCCGCTCGGGCGTCACGATCGCCATCGACGACGTGGTGACGCCGCCGGCCAAGCGCGAGATCATGGACCGGCACGAGGCCGAGGCCGCCAAGATCGAGAAGCAGTACGAGCGCGGCGTCATCACCGACGCCGAGCGTCGTGGCGAGCTGATCGAGATCTGGACCCGCGCGCGGGCCGAGGTCTCCCAGGCGATGGTGGACAACTTCCCGACCACCAACCCGGTCTGGGTCATGGTCAACTCGGGCGCCCGAGGCAACATGATGCAGATCAGCCAGATCGCCGGTATGCGAGGGCTGGTCGCCAACCCCAAGGGCGAGATCATCCCGCGGCCGATCAAGGCCAACTTCCGCGAGGGTCTGTCCGTGCTGGAGTACTTCATCTCCACGCACGGTGCGCGCAAGGGTCTGGCCGACACCGCGCTGCGGACCGCCGACTCCGGGTACCTCACCCGTCGTCTGGTGGACGTCTCGCAGGACGTCATCATCCGCGAGGAGGACTGCGGCACCGACCGCGGCGTGGTCATGCCGATCGGCACCGTGGTCGACGGTGTCGTCACGCGTGACGCCCACGTGGAGACCAGCGTCTACGCCCGCGCCCTGGCCGCCGACGTGGTGGCCGAGGACGGGACGGTCATCGCCCCGGCGAACGCCGACCTGGGCGACGTGCTGATCCAGACGCTGATCGACGCCCAGGTGGCCGAGGTCAAGGTCCGCTGCGTCCTGACCTGCGAGTCGCTGCTCGGCACCTGCGCCACCTGCTACGGCCGGTCGCTGGCCTCCGGCAAGCTGGTCGACGTCGGTGAGGCCGTCGGCATCATCGCCGCGCAGTCCATCGGCGAGCCCGGCACGCAGCTGACGATGCGCACCTTCCACACCGGTGGTGTGGCCGGTGCCGACATCACGCACGGTCTGCCGCGTGTGGTCGAGCTCTTCGAGGCCCGTGTCCCCAAGGGCAAGGCGCCGATCGCGGAGCTGGCCGGCACCGTCCGGATCGAGGACGGCGAGCAGTTCCGCAAGCTGACCATCACGCCGGACGACGGCTCCGACGAGGTCGTCTACGACAAGCTGTCGCGCCGGTCGCGGCTGCGGGTCGAGGACGGTTCCCACGTCGAGGTCGGCGAGCAGCTGACCGAGGGTGCGGTCGACCCGCACGAGGTGCTGCGAATCATGGGCCCGCGCGAGGTGCAGCTGCACCTCGTCCGCGAGGTCCAGGAGGTCTACCGCTCGCAGGGTGTGTCGATCCACGACAAGCACATCGAGGTGATCATCCGGCAGATGCTGAAGCGGGTGACCATCATCGACTCGGGCGCCACGGAGTTCCTGCCGGGTGCACTCGTCGAGCGGACGCTGTTCGAGACCGAGAACCGCCGCGTCGTCGCCGAGGGCGGCGAGCCGGCCTCGGCCCGTCCGGTGCTCATGGGCATCACCAAGGCCTCGCTCGCGACCGAGTCGTGGCTGTCGGCCGCCTCCTTCCAGGAGACGACCAAGGTGCTCACCGACGCCGCGATCCAGGGCAAGAGCGACAGCCTGCTCGGGCTCAAGGAGAACGTGATCATCGGAAAGCTGATCCCGGCGGGTACGGGCATCAGCCGCTACCGGAACATCACGGTCGAGCCGACCGAGGAGGCGCGGGCCGCCGTCTACACCATGGCGGGCTACGAGGACGGGCAGTACTACAGCCCCGACGTCTTCGGTCAGGGAACCGGCGAGGCCGTGCGTCTCGAGGAGTACGACTGGCGGGGCTGATCTCCTAGCCAGGCAGTGACGAAAGGGCCCCGCAGGTCGTCAGACCTGCGGGGCCCTTCCGTGTCGTTCGGGCACCCGGCACCCGGCCGGGGACGGCACTCACTCGGAGTGGCCCTGGCGCGGGGCCCGGAGGGTCCCCGGCAGGGACAGGGACCGGGCTCAGCGGCGGCCGGGACGGCTCCTGGCCGCGGTGTCGTCCGGAGGACGACAGATCACGGAGCCAGGCGCTTCATGGTCTCCACGGTCCGCAGGCGGGCCCCGCGGCTGCCGTCGAGGGGCTGCAGCACGAGCGTCGAGACGCCGGCGTCTCTGAAGGCGGCGATCCGCTCGGCCACGTAGGACTCCGGGCCGATCAGGGACGACGCCCGCACCAGCTCGTCGGGCACCGCGGCCGCGGCCTCGTCCTTCTTCCCGTCGAGGTAGAGGTCCTGGATGGTCTTCGCCTCGGCCTCGTAGCCGTACCGGACGGCGAGGTCGTTGTAGAAGTTCTTGCCGCGGGCGCCCATGCCGCCGATGTAGAGGGCCAGCGCGGGCCGCACGAAGTCCAGCAGCGGCTCGACTTCGTCCCCGATGGCCACCGGGACGCCGGTGATGACCTGGAGCTCGCCGAGGGCCGGGTCGCGCTTGGCCTTGCCGGCGGCCAGGGAGTCGCCCCAGACCGACGCCGCTTTCTCCGGGACGAAGAAGATCGGTTCCCACGCCTCGGCGATCTCGGCGGCAAGCTCCACGTTCTTCGGGCCGAGGGCGGCGAGCATGACCGGGATGCTCTCGCGGACGGGGGTGTTGATCAGCTTCAGGGGCTTGCCCAGGCCGGTGCCCTGGTCGGCGGGCAGGGGGACGCTGTACTTCTTGCCCTGGTGGTCCAGGCGCTCGCGGCGCCACACCTGGCGGCAGATCTCCACGATCTCGCGGGTGCGCTGCAGCGGCGCGTCGTAGGGAACGCCGTGCCAGCCCTCGATCACCTGCGGACCGGAGGCGCCCAGGCCGAGCGTGAAGCGGCCACCGGACACGAAGTCCAGCCCGGCGGCGGTCATGGCGGTGAGCGCGGGGGTGCGGCTGTAGATGGGCAGGATGCCGCTGAGCAGCTCCACCCGCTCGGTCACCGCGGCCAGGTAGCCGAGCTGGCTGACCGCGTCGAACGTGTACACCTCGGCCACCATGGCGAGGTCGAGGCCGGCCGACTCCAGGTCGCGGATCTCCGCCGCCGTCTCCTGGAAGCCGCCGCTGTAGCTGGCCTGGATGCCGATGCGCACAAGCACTCCTCCGTGTCGCGGCACCACCGTTGGCGCCGGACCGCACGCTATCGGTCGCCGCGCGGGGGAGCGGAGGAGCTGTGCCACGCGGCCGCACGGCGGTACTGTCCGGGCACCTCGGCCCTGCCCTGCCCCCACCGGTCGACGTGTCGACGTGGGTGTGAGGGACCCGGCTTTGACCGGGTCAGCAAGCACGGGTATCGTGGTCAGCCGTGCCCAGGGTGCCCTGGGCCTGCTCCCGTTCGCGGTGCGCCTGGGCGGCCAGAGGTGAAGACCTCGGGCCGCCGGGGACCGCCCTTCCGGACCTGATCCGGGGGGTGGCGGCGCCGAGTCGCGAGGGGCAACCGAGTTCGGTCCGACATCGGACCGGTCCCGGGAAGGGCGACACACCCGACCGCGTGGACCGGACAGTGGAACACGGCCGCGCCCGGGAAGGTTCCGAGGAGGGACCGGCACCCCAGTACGACCCGCACCACGTAGTCAGCAGGTAATCGCCAGCACCACCCAGCGCAGGTAGGAGATCCAGGCCACCCATGCCCACGATCAACCAGCTGGTCCGCAAGGGCCGCGAGGACAAGGTCGAGAAGACCAAGACCCCGGCGCTGAAGGGTTCGCCCCAGCGTCGCGGAGTCTGCACGCGCGTGTACACGACGACGCCGAAGAAGCCGAACTCCGCGCTGCGCAAGGTCGCTCGCGTCCGCCTCACCAGTGGCATCGAGGTGACCGCCTACATCCCGGGCGTCGGCCACAACCTGCAGGAGCACTCGATGGTGCTCGTGCGCGGCGGCCGTGTGAAGGACCTGCCCGGCGTGCGCTACAAGATCATCCGCGGCTCGCTGGACACCCAGGGTGTCCGCAACCGCAAGCAGGCTCGCAGCCGGTACGGCGCGAAGAAGGAGAAGAGCTAATGCCGCGCAAGGGCCCCGCGCCGAAGCGTCCGCTGGTCGCCGACCCGGTGTACCAGTCGCCGCTGGTCACGCAGCTGGTGAACAAGGTGCTGGTCGACGGCAAGCGCTCGGTCGCCGAGGCGATCGTCTACGGCGCCCTCGAGGGTGCCCGCGCCAAGACCGACACCGACCCGGTCGTCACGCTCAAGCGCGCGCTGGACAACGTGAAGCCGGCCCTCGAGGTCCGCAGCCGCCGTGTCGGTGGTGCGACCTACCAGGTCCCGGTCGAGGTCCGCGCCTCGCGCAGCACGACGCTGGGCCTGCGCTGGCTGATCCAGTACAGCCGGGCTCGTCGTGAGAAGACGATGACCGAGCGCCTGATGAACGAGCTGCTCGATGCGAGCAACGGCCTCGGTGCCGCCGTGAAGCGGCGCGAGGACACGCACAAGATGGCCGAGTCGAACAAGGCCTTCGCGCACTACCGCTGGTGACGTCCGTCCACCAGCACCCGCGGCCGGCGGGATCTCCGGGCCACCCCCGGAACCCGCTCGCGGACCAGAACAAAGAGGAGAAGTAATGGCCAGCAACGAGGCCCAGCTGCGGAAGACCCGGAACATCGGGATCATGGCGCACATCGACGCCGGCAAGACCACCACGACCGAGCGCATCCTCTTCTACACCGGTATCACGTACAAGATCGGTGAGGTCCACGACGGCGCGGCCACGATGGACTGGATGGAGCAGGAGCAGGAGCGCGGCATCACGATCACGTCGGCCGCGACGAAGTGCTCCTGGAACGGCCACGACATCAACATCATCGACACCCCCGGGCACGTCGACTTCACCGTCGAGGTGGAGCGGTCGCTGCGGGTGCTCGACGGTGCGGTCGCGGTCTACGACGGTGTCGCCGGCGTCGAGCCGCAGACCGAGCAGGTGTGGCGGCAGGCCGAGAAGTACGGCGTCCCGCGCATGTGCTTCGTCAACAAGCTCGACCGCACCGGTGCCGACTTCTTCCGCTGCGTCGACATGATGGTGGAGCGGCTGGCGGCCAACCCGCTGGTGCTGCAGCTGCCGATCGGTGCCGAGGCCGACTTCATCGGCGTCGTCGACCTGGTCACCATGAAGGCCCTCACCTGGCGCGGCGAGACCAAGATGGGCGAGGACTACGCCGTCGAGGAGATCCCGGCCGAGCTCGCCGACCAGGCCGCCGAGTACCGCGAGAAGCTGCTCGAGAACATCGCGGACTTCGACGACTCCCTCATGGAGGACTACCTCGGTGGCGAGGAGATCGAGGTCGACCGGCTGAAGGCGGCGATCCGCAAGGCCACCATCGCCGGCCAGGTCAACCCGGTCCTCACCGGCACCGCGTTCAAGAACAAGGGCGTGCAGCCCCTGCTCGACGCCGTCGTGGAGTACCTGCCGAGCCCGCTGGACATCGAGGCGATCGTCGGCACCGCGCTCGACGGCGAGACCGAGGTCCTGCGGCACGCCGACGAGGACGAGCCGTTCTCGGCGCTGGCCTTCAAGATCCAGACCGACCAGCACCTCGGCAAGCTGACCTACGTGCGCGTCTACTCCGGCCGGCTCGACGCCGGGTCCGCGGTGCTCAACAGCACCAAGGACCGCAAGGAGCGGATCGGCAAGATCTACCAGATGCACGCCAACAAGCGCGAAGAGCGCGCGGGCGTGGGCGCCGGTCAGATCGTGGCGGTCAACGGCCTCAAGCAGACGACGACGGGTGACACCCTCTGCGACCCGCAGAAGCCGGTGATCCTCGAGTCGATGACCTTCCCCGCTCCGGTCATCTCGGTCGCCATCGAGCCGAAGACCAAGAGCGACCAGGAGAAGCTCGGCACCGCGATCCAGAAGCTCGCCGAGGAGGACCCGACCTTCCAGGTGAAGCTGGACGAGGAGACCGGGCAGACCGTCATCTCCGGCATGGGCGAGCTCCACCTGGAGATCCTCGTGGACCGCATGCGCCGCGAGTTCAACGTCGAGGCCAACGTCGGCAAGCCGCAGGTGGCCTACCGCGAGACGATCCGCAAGGCCGTCGAGCGCTACGACTACACGCACAAGAAGCAGACCGGTGGCTCCGGGCAGTTCGCGAAGGTCCAGATCGCGATCGAGCCGCTGGAGATGTCCGCCGACTCGGCGACCTACGAGTTCGAGAACAAGGTCACCGGCGGTCGCATCCCGAAGGAGTACATCCCCTCGGTCGACCAGGGCATGCAGGACGCCATGCAGTACGGCGTGCTGGCCGGCTACCCGATGGTGGGCGTCAAGGCGAGCCTGCTCGACGGGCAGTACCACGAGGTCGACTCCTCGGAGATGGCCTTCAAGATCGCCGGATCGATCGCCTTCAAGGAGGCGGCGCGCAAGGCCAGCCCGGCCCTGCTCGAGCCGCTGATGGCGGTCGAGGTGACGACGCCCGAGGACAACATGGGCGACGTCATCGGCGACCTCAACTCCCGCCGCGGGACCATCCAAGCGATGGAGGAGCGCTCCGGCGCCCGCGTCGTCAAGGCCCTGGTGCCGCTGTCGGAGATGTTCGGCTACGTGGGCGACCTGCGCAGCCGCACCCAGGGACGGGCGAGCTACTCGATGGTGTTCGACTCGTACGCCGAGGTCCCGGCCAACGTCGCCAAGGAGATCATCGCCAAGGTGACCGGCGAGTAGCAGTCGATCGACCGGAATGCGGGCGGCCAGCCCGCGTTCTCCGAGCAGAGCTCCACCCCAGAGCACGCACCACCTGCGTAACCACGAGGAGAGGAACCCAGTGGCCAAGGCCAAGTTCGAGCGGACCAAGCCGCACGTCAACATCGGCACCATCGGGCACATCGACCACGGCAAGACGACGCTGACCGCGGCGATCACCAAGGTCCTGCACGACAAGTACCCGAACCTCAACGAGGCCTCGGCGTTCGACCAGATCGACAAGGCGCCCGAGGAGAAGGCTCGCGGCATCACGATCTCGATCGCGCACGTCGAGTACCAGACCGAGAACCGGCACTACGCGCACGTCGACTGCCCCGGGCACGCCGACTACATCAAGAACATGATCACCGGTGCCGCGCAGATGGACGGCGCGATCCTGGTCGTGGCCGCCACCGACGGCCCGATGCCGCAGACCAAGGAGCACGTCCTCCTGGCCCGCCAGGTCGGCGTCCCGTACATCGTCGTGGCGCTCAACAAGGCCGACATGGTCGACGACGAGGAGATCCTCGAGCTCGTCGAGCTCGAGGTCCGCGAGCTGCTCTCCGAGTACGAGTTCCCGGGTGACGACGTGCCCGTGGTCCGCGTCTCCGCGCTGAAGGCGCTCGAGGGCGACGCCGAGTGGGGCGACAAGCTCATGGAGCTCATGAACGCCGTCGACACCGCGATCCCCGAGCCGGAGCGCGAGATCGACAAGCCGTTCCTCATGCCCGTCGAGGACGTCTTCACGATCACCGGTCGTGGCACCGTGGTCACGGGTCGCGTCGAGCGCGGCATCGTCAAGGTCTCCGAGGAGATCGAGATCGTCGGCATCCGCGAGGGTTCGACGAAGACGACCGTCACCGGCGTCGAGATGTTCCGCAAGCTGCTCGACCAGGGCCAGGCCGGCGACAACGTGGGTCTGCTCCTCCGCGGCATCAAGCGCGAGGACGTGGAGCGCGGCCAGGTCGTCGTGAAGCCCGGCTCGATCACCCCGCACACCAACTTCGAGGGTTCGGTCTACATCCTCTCGAAGGATGAGGGTGGCCGTCACACGCCGTTCTTCAACAACTACCGTCCCCAGTTCTACTTCCGGACGACGGACGTCACCGGCGTCGTGACCCTGCCCGCCGGCACCGAGATGGTCATGCCGGGCGACAACACCGAGATGACGGTGGAGCTCATCCAGCCCATCGCCATGGAGGAGGGCCTCCGGTTCGCCATCCGTGAGGGTGGCCGTACCGTGGGCGCCGGGCGCGTCACGAAGATCCTCAAGTAACACCCTGACGGGCGGCGGCCGGGGACCCGGCCGCCGCCCGGCCTGGGTTGCCGGGGCCCACCCGCCCGGACCCACGCACCGGGTCAGCAGACCCACTTGAACTTTCACAACCGATCGGCAGGAGCGAAAACAGGCGATGGCGGGACAAAAGATCCGCATCCGGCTGAAGGCCTACGACCACGAGGCCATCGACGCCTCGGCGCGGCGCATCGTGGAGACGGTGACGAAGACCGGAGCGCGCGTCGTCGGCCCGGTGCCGCTGCCGACGGAGAAGAACGTGTACGCCGTGATCCGGTCTCCGCACAAGTACAAGGACTCGTTCGAGCACTTCGAGATGCGGACCCACAAGCGGCTCATCGACATCCTCGACCCGACGCCGAAGACGGTCGACGCGCTCATGCGCATCGACCTGCCGGCCTCGGTCGACGTCAACATTCAGTAAGGGCAGTCAGTAGACATGGCGAGCACATTTCGCGGTCTCCTCGGTGAGAAGCTGGGGATGACCCAGGTTTTCGACGAGAACAACCGCCTCGTGCCGGTGACCGTCGTCAAGGCGGGCCCGTGTGTGGTGACCCAGGTGCGCACCCCCGAGGTCGACGGCTACTCGGCCGTCCAGATCGGGTTCGGCGAGATCGACCCGCGCAAGGTGAACCGTCCCGAGGGCGGGCACTTCACCAAGGCGGGCGTGACGCCGCGGCGGCACCTGGTGGAACTGCGCACCTCGGACGCCGGCAGCTACACGGTCGGCCAGGAGCTGACCGCCGACGTGTTCGACGGCGTGGCGAAGGTCGACGTCATCGGCACCAGCAAGGGCAAGGGCACCGCCGGTGTCATGAAGCGTCACGGCTTCAAGGGCCTCGGCGCCTCGCACGGCACCCAGCGCAAGCACCGGTCGCCCGGTTCCATCGGTGGCGCGTCCACCCCGGGCCGCGTGTTCAAGGGCCTGAAGATGGCCGGCCGCATGGGTGCGGTGAAGACCACCACCCTCTCGCTGGTCGTCCACAAGGTGGACGCCGAGCGCGGCCTCCTGCTGATCAAGGGCGCCATCCCCGGTCCGAAGGGCGGCCTCGTGCTGGTCCGTTCGGCCGTCAAGGGTGGCCCCGTGGGGAGTGACGACAAGTGACCCAGTCCACCGAGACGCGCACCGACCGCCAGGTCGACGTCCGCACCCCGGCGGGGGAGACCTCCGGCAGCGTCACGCTGCCCGGTGAGCTCTTCGACGCCAACGCGAACGTCTCCCTGATGCACCAGGTCGTCGTGGCCCAGCTGGCCGCGGCCCGCCAGGGCACCCACTCGACGAAGACCCGCGGCAAGGTCAGCGGTGGTGGCGCCAAGCCGTACCGCCAGAAGGGCACCGGCCGCGCCCGCCAGGGCTCGACCCGCGCGCCGCAGTTCGCCGGCGGTGGCACCGTGCACGGCCCCCAGCCGCGCAACTACGAGCAGAAGACCCCGAAGAAGATGAAGGCCGCCGCGCTGCGCGGCGCCCTCTCCGACCGGGCCCGCGAGGGCCGGGTGCACGTGGTCTCCGCGTTCGTCGACGGTGACGCGCCCAAGACGCGGGCCGCGCTGGCCACCCTGCACGCCGTCACCCAGGCCCAGCGCGTGCTGATCGTCCTGGACCGGGACGACGTCCTGAACTGGGTCAGCCTGCGCAACGTGCCCGAGGTGCACCTGATCGAGGCCGGCCAGCTCAACACGTACGACGTGCTGGTCTCCGACGAGGTCATCTTCACCGAGGCCGCGCTCGCCGAGTTCGTCGCCGGGCCCGCCAAGGGCAAGCGGTCGGCCACCGACCTGCCGGACCTCGCCACCCACGAGACGCCGGGCGGCATCCCGTCCATCGCTCCCGCCGTCGGCGAGGGCACCGTCGAAGAGACCACCGAGGAGAAGGCATGACCGTCCGCGACCCCCGGGACGTCCTGCTCGCCCCGGTCATCTCCGAGAAGAGCTACGGGCTCCTGGACGGCAACCAGTACACGTTCATCGTGCGGCCGGACGCCAACAAGACGCAGATCAAGATCGCGGTCGAGCAGATCTTCAAGGTGAAGGTGCTCGGCGTGAACACGATCAACCGCCAGGGCAAGCGCAAGCGGAGCCGCGGTGCGCAGATGGGCAAGCGCAAGGACACCAAGCGCGCCATCGTCAGCGTGGCTGCCGGCGACCGCATCGAGATCTTCGGGGGCCCGGGCGCCTGACGCGCCCGGACCGACGGACCAGATAGAAGACAGGGACTGAGTCAGCAATGGCTATCCGCAAGTACAAGCCGACGACGCCGGGCCGACGCGGCTCCAGCGTCGCCGACTTCGCCGAGGTCACCCGCGACCACCCCGAGAAGTCGCTGGTCCGGCCGCTGCACGGTCGTGGCGGGCGCAACGTGCACGGGAAGGTCACCGCTCGCCACCAGGGCGGCGGTCACAAGCGCGCGTACCGGGTGATCGACTTCCGTCGCGCCGACAAGGACGGTGTGCCGGCCAAGGTCGCGCACATCGAGTACGACCCGAACCGCACCTCGCGGATCGCGCTCCTGCACTTCGCCGACGGCGAGAAGCGGTACATCATCGCTCCCGCCAAGCTGAAGCAGGGCGACACCGTCGAGTGCGGCCCGGCCGCCGACATCAAGCCCGGCAACAACCTGCCGCTGCGGAACATCCCGGTGGGCACGGTGGTTCACGCCATCGAGCTCCGTCCCGGTGGCGGCGCCAAGATCGCCCGGTCCGCGGGAACCAGCGTCCAGCTGGTCGCCCGTGAGGGCCGGTTCGCCCAGCTGCGCATGCCGTCGGGCGAGATCCGCAACGTCGACGTGCGCTGCCGCGCCTCCGTCGGCGAGGTGGGCAACGCCGAGCAGTCGAACATCAACTGGGGCAAGGCCGGCCGCATGCGGTGGAAGGGCAAGCGCCCGACCGTCCGCGGTGTCGCCATGAACCCGGTGGACCACCCGCACGGTGGTGGTGAGGGCAAGACCTCCGGTGGTCGCCACCCGGTGAACCCGAAGGGCAAGCCGGAGGGCCGGACGCGCAAGCGGAAGGCCAGTGACGCCCTGATCGTGCGCCGCCGGCGCACCAACAAGAAGCGCTGAGCGGGTAAAGGAGTCCGATAGACATGCCACGCAGCCTGAAGAAGGGCCCGTTCGTCGACGACCACCTGCTCGCCAAGGTGGACGCCCAGAACGAGAAGGGCACCAAGAACGTGATCCGTACCTGGTCACGCCGCTCGACGATCATCCCCGACATGCTGGGCCACACCCTCGCGGTGCACGACGGCCGCAAGCACGTCCCGGTGTTCGTCACCGAGGCGATGGTCGGGCACAAGCTCGGGGAGTTCGCGCCCACGCGCACCTTCCGCGGGCACATCAAGGACGACCGCCGCTCGCGGCGGGGCTGACCAGGTAGAGAGAGATTCAGATGACTTCCCAGTTGGGACAGGAGGCGCCGGTCGCCCGGGCAACGGCCCGGTTCGTCCGCGTGACCCCCATGAAGGCCCGCCGGGTGGTGGACCTGATCCGCTACCTGCCGACCGACGAGGCCCTGGCGCTGCTGCGGTTCGCGCCGCAGTCGGCCAGCGAGCCGGTCGCCAAGGTCGTCGCCAGCGCGGTGGCCAACGCCGAGCACAACCTGCAGCTGGACCCGGCTGCACTCGTGGTCAGCGCCGCCTACGTCGACGAGGGCCCCACGCTGAAGCGGATCCGTCCGCGTGCGCAGGGCCGGGCGTTCCGCATCAACAAGCGGACCAGCCACATCACCATCGAGGTGAGCGAGGTGGCCACCAGCGCCGTCCTCGCGCAGAAGTCGCGCAAGGCGCGCCGGGACACCGGCCAGTCCGGCCCGGCCACCCAGCAGTCCACCAGCAACACGAGGGGAGGGACCCGCTAGTGGGTCAGAAGGTCAACCCGCACGGGTTCCGACTCGGGATCACCACCGACTACAAGTCCCGGTGGTACGCGGACAAGCTGTACAAGGACTACGTCAAGGAAGACGTCGCGATCCGCAAGCTCATGTCCAAGGGCATGGAGCGGGCCGGCATCTCCAAGGTGGAGATCGAGCGCACCCGTGACCGGGTCCGCGTCGACATCCACACCGCCCGCCCGGGCATCGTCATCGGCCGCCGCGGCGCCGAGGCCGACCGCATCCGCGGTGAGCTGGAGAAGCTCACCGGCAAGCAGGTGCAGCTGAACATCCTCGAGGTCAAGAACCCCGAGTCGGACGCGCAGCTGGTCGCCCAGGGCGTCGCCGAGCAGCTCTCCAGCCGGGTCAGCTTCCGTCGCGCCATGCGCAAGGCGATGCAGTCGGCGCAGCGGAGCCCGCAGGTCAAGGGCATCCGGGTGCAGTGCTCGGGTCGCCTTGGCGGCACCGAGATGAGCCGCTCGGAGTTCTACCGCGAGGGCCGCGTGCCCTTGCACACGCTCCGGGCGAACATCGACTACGGCATCTACGAGGCGCGTACGACCTTCGGTCGCATCGGTGTCAAGGTGTGGATCTACAAGGGCGACGTCAGCGGCTCGCGCGCCGAGCGGGCGGCCCTGGAGGCCCTCGCCGACCGCCAGCAGCGTCGCGAGCGGGCCCAGCGCCCGCAGCGCCGTTCGGGCTCCTCCGGCACCACCGCCGGCGGGACCGAGGCCGGCCGCGCCGCCGTCCAGTCCTCGACCGGGCCGGTCGCCGACTCCACGGCCCCGGCCGACGAGAGCACCGTGGCGCAGACCTCCGGCGAGGCCGCGCCCGAGCAGACCCTCGCCGAGGCGGTCGGCCCCGAGGCCACCGCGGCCGCCGAGACGACGGCCACCGAGAACACGGAGAGCTGAGCCATGCTCATCCCACGGCGCGTCAAGCACCGCAAGCAGCACCACCCGAGCCGTTCCGGCCGGGCCAAGGGCGGCACCGAGATCAACTTCGGTGAGTTCGCGATCCAGGCCCTCGAGCCTGCCTACGTGACGAACCGCCAGATCGAGTCGGCGCGTATCGCGATGACCCGGCACATCAAGCGTGGCGGAAAGGTGTGGATCTCGATCTACCCCGACCGTCCGCTGACCAAGAAGCCCGCCGAGACCCGCATGGGTTCCGGTAAGGGCTCGCCCGAGTGGTGGGTGGCCAACGTCAAGCCCGGCCGCGTGCTGTTCGAGCTGTCCGGTGTCGCCGAGCCCGTGGCCCGCGAGGCCATGCGCCGGGCGATCCACAAGCTGCCGATGAAGTGCCGCTTCATCACGCGTGAAGGAGAAGTGTGATGGCCGCCGGTCTGACCGCTCCCGAGCTGCGCGAGCTCTCTGCTGACGAGCTCGCCTCGCGGCTGCGTGAGTCGAAGGAAGAACTGTTCAACCTGCGGTTCCAGGTGGCCACCGGCCAGCTGGACAACAACCGGCGACTGCAGACCGTCCGCCGCGACATCGCCCGGATCTACACGATCATGCGCGAGCGCGAGCTGGGTCTCTCGGTCGCCCCGAGTGAGGGTGTGGCATGAGCGAGACCCAGGAGTCGTCCGGCCCCGGCCTGGCCGGCCGTGGCTACCGCAAGGTCCGCGAGGGCCTGGTCGTCAGCGACAAGATGGAGAAGACCGTCGTCGTCGAGGTCGAGGACCGCGTGAAGCACGGCCTGTACGGCAAGGTCATCCGCCGGACGAGCAAGCTGAAGGCGCACGACGAGCAGGGGGTCGCCGGCATCGGCGACCGCGTGCAGATCATGGAGACCCGGCCCACCTCGGCCACCAAGCGGTGGCGGCTGGTCGAGATCATCGAGAAGGCCAAGTAGGCCGGCACCAGGCGGCCCTCCGGGGCCGCTGCGGGTAGGAGTACCCTGAACGACTGGCGCGCACCCCAGGGCGTGCGCCGCATCCCGGTACCCGTGCTTCGGACGCACCGGCGGCTGATCAGCCGCCGGTGCGTCCGCACGCGAGTGCCGGACAGCCGGTTCACCGTTCCGGCCCGGCTGTCACCACAAGTATTGGGGAGTAGGACGTGATCCAGCAGGAGTCGCGGCTGCGAGTCGCCGACAACACCGGTGCGAAGGAGATCCTCTGCATCCGGGTTCTCGGCGGCTCCGGGCGACGCTACGCGGGCATCGGTGACGTCATCGTCGGCACCGTGAAGGACGCGCTGCCGGGCGCCGGCGTCAAGAAGGGCGACGTGGTCAAGGCCGTCATCGTCCGCACGGTGAAGGAGCGTCGTCGTCCGGACGGCTCCTACATCCGCTTCGACGAGAACGCCGCGGTCATCATCCGCGACAGCGGCGACCCGCGCGGCACGCGCATCTTCGGGCCGGTCGGCCGGGAGCTCCGCGACAAGCGCTTCATGCGGATCATCTCGCTCGCCCCGGAGGTGTTGTGATCATGGCTCAGGCAGCCAGCGGGAAGACCCCGTCGATGAAGGTCAAGAAGGGCGACACCGTCCTCGTGCTGTCCGGCAAGGACAAGGGCGCGAAGGGCCGTGTCATCGCCGCCTACCCCAAGCTCCAGAAGGTGCTGGTCGAGGGCGTCGGCCGGGTGAAGAAGCACACCCGCATCAGCTCCACGCAGCGCGGCGCCCAGCAGGGCGGGATCGTCACGCAGGAGGCTCCCATCCACGTGAGCAACGTGATGGTGATCGACTCCGAGGACAAGCCGACCCGGGTCGGCTACCGCAAGGACGAGGAAGGCCGCAACATCCGGGTCTCGCGGCGCACCGGTAAGGACCTCTGATCATGAGCGCACCCACCCGTGAGCTGCCCCGCATGCTCGCCAACTACCGCGACAACATCGTCCCGGCGCTGCAGGGCGAGTTCGGCTACGAGAACGTCATGCAGATCCCCCGGCTGACGAAGATCGTCGTCAACATGGGCGTCGGCGAGGCCACCCGCGACGCCAAGCTGATGGACGGCGCGGTCCGCGACCTCACCGCCATCACCGGTCAGAAGCCGGCCGTCGTGCGCGCCCGCAAGTCCATCGCGCAGTTCAAGCTGCGCGAGGGCATGCCGATCGGCGCGAAGGTCACCCTCCGCGGCGACCGGATGTGGGAGTTCCTCGACCGCCTGCTGTCGCTGGCCCTGCCCCGTATCCGCGACTTCCGCGGCCTGAACGCCAAGCAGTTCGACGGCCACGGCAACTACACGTTCGGGCTGAACGAGCAGTCGATGTTCCGCGAGATCGACGTCGACAAGATCGACCGGCCGCGCGGCATGGACATCACGCTGGTCACCACCGCCACGACCGACGAGGAGGGTCGCGAGCTGCTCCGCCAGCTCGGCTTCCCCTTCGCCGGCCAGCCCGTCGTCACGACCGTCCGCTGAGTCGGGCAGGAGAGAAGCTATGGCCAAGAAGGCGCTGATCAACAAGGCGGCCCGCAAGCCCAAGTTCGCGGTCCGTGGTTACACCCGCTGCCAGCGGTGCGGTCGCCCGCACTCGGTCTTCCGCAAGTTCGGCCTGTGCCGGATCTGCCTGCGGGAGATGGCCCACGCCGGGGAGCTCCCGGGCGTGCGCAAGTCCAGCTGGTGACCCACCCCACCACCGTGGGTGTGTTCGCCGGCTAGGCAGCAGCACCGGCCCTCCGGGGCCGTTCCATCCGAGCACCACCGATCGCCGAGAGGCCCACGCGCCAAGTCCGGGAAGACCCGGCGCATGAGGAACCGCGGCGAGAGAGGCACCACTACGCCATGACCATGACCGACCCGATCGCAGACATGCTGACGCGTCTGCGGAACGCCAACCAGGCGTACCACGACTCCGCGGTCATGCCGTCGTCGAAGCTCAAGACGCACATCGCCGAGATCCTCCAGCAGGAGGGCTACATCGCCGGCTGGCGCGTCGACGAGACCGACAAGGACGGCAACCCGTTCAAGCAGCTGGTCGTCGACCTCAAGTACGGCCCCAACCGCGAGCGCAGCATCGCCGGGGTCCGGCGGGTCTCGAAGCCCGGTCTGCGGGTGTACGCGAAGTCCACCGCACTGCCCAAGGTGCTCGGCGGCCTCGGCGTGGCGATCATCTCGACCTCGACCGGGCTGCTGACCGACAAGCAGGCGAACAAGAAGGGCGTGGGTGGGGAAGTCCTCGCCTACGTCTGGTAAGAGGAGCGAGCAGAGATGTCACGGATCGGACGACTCCCGATCGCGGTGCCCGGTGGTGTCGACGTCGCCATCGACGGTCAGACGGTCAGCGTGAAGGGACCCAAGGGCGAGCTTCGCCACACGGTCGCCGCGCCGATCACCGTCGAGCGCGACGAGGACGGCACGCTGCGGGTGCAGCGCCCCAACGACGAGCGGCAGAACCGCGCCCTGCACGGGCTCTCGCGGACTCTGATCGCCAACATGATCACCGGCGTCACCGAGGGGTACACCAAGACCCTCGAGATCGTCGGTGTCGGATACCGCGTCCAGGCGCGCGGCTCGGACCTCGAGTTCGCCCTGGGCTACAGCCACCCCGTGCCGGTGAAGGCCCCCGAGGGGATCTCCTTCGCCGTCGAGTCCCCGACCCGTCTCCGGGTCAGCGGCATCGACAAGCAGCTGGTCGGCGAGGTGGCGGCCAAGATCCGCAAGATCCGCAAGCCCGACCCGTACAAGGGCAAGGGCGTGCGGTACCAGGGCGAGGTCGTCAAGCGCAAGGTCGGGAAGACGGGTAAGTGATGGCTCAGGCAGAGAAGGCCGCCCGGGTGCACAAGCCCGTCGGCACAGACATCAGCACGGCGCGCCGCACGTCGCGGCTGCGCCGCCACAACCGGCTGCGCAAGCGGGTCGCGGGCACGGCGGAGCGTCCGCGCCTGGTCGTCAAGCGCAGCGCGCGCCACATCCACGTGCAGGTCGTCGACGACACCGTCGGCCGCACCGTGGTGAGCGCCTCCACGATGGACGCCGGCCTGCGCGGCACCGAGGGCGACAAGTCCGCCCTCGCCCGTCAGGTGGGCGCCCTGGTGGCCGAGCGCGCGAAGGCCGCCGGCATCTCGGCGGTCGTCTTCGACCGCGGGGGCAACCGCTACGCCGGGCGCATCGCCGCCCTGGCCGACGGTGCCCGCGAGGGTGGGCTGGACTTCTGATGACCACCCACCCCACCAGCACGAGCGAGCAGATCGAGAGGGACGTCTGATGCCAGGACCACAGCGACGCGGCGGCGGCGCCGGCGGCGGTAACGACCGCCGCGACCGCCGTGACGGCGGGCGGGGCCCCGGAGGCGCGCCCGCCGAGAAGAGCAACTACATCGAGCGCGTGGTCGCCATCAACCGCGTGTCCAAGGTCGTCAAGGGCGGTCGGCGCTTCAGCTTCACCGCCCTGGTGATCGTGGGCGACGGTGACGGCACCGTGGGCGTCGGCTACGGGAAGGCCAAGGAGGTGCCCGCGGCGATCGCCAAGGGCGTCGAGGAGGCCAAGAAGCACTTCTACAAGGTGCCCCGCATCGCCAGCACCATCCCGCACCCGGTGCAGGGTGAGGCGGCCGCCGGTGTCGTGCTGCTCAAGCCGGCCAGCCCCGGTACCGGTGTCATCGCCGGTGGTCCGGTGCGTGCCGTGCTCGAGTGCGCCGGGATCCACGACGTGCTCTCCAAGAGCCTGGGCTCGTCGAACCCGATCAACATCGTGCACGCGACCATGCAGGCGCTGGAGGACCTCGTCCGCCCCGAGGAGATCGCGGCCCGCCGCGGTCTGCCGCTCGAGGACGTCGCCCCGGCCGCCATGCTGCGTGCGCGTGCGGGTCAGGGGGTCTGAGATGGCACAGCTGAAGGTCACCCAGGTCAAGTCGGCCATCGGCACCAAGCCCAACCAGCGCCAGACGCTGCGTTCGCTGGGCCTCAAGCGGATCAACGACTCGGTCGTCCAGGAGGACCGTCCCGAGATCCGCGGGATGGTCGCGACGGTGCCGCACCTGGTCACCGTCGAAGAGATCAGCTGACGCTGGTCCGACGAAGCGCTAGTAGGGACATCTCATGACTCTCAAGGTCCACCACCTGCGTCCGGCCCCCGGCGCCCACACCGCCAAGACCCGCGTGGGTCGCGGTGAGGGTTCCAAGGGCAAGACCGCCGGGCGCGGCACCAAGGGCACCGGCGCGCGGGGCACGGTCTCCGCGCGGTTCGAGGGCGGGCAGACCCCCCTCAACATGCGGCTGCCCAAGCTCTCGGGCTTCAAGTCGCCGAACAAGGTCGTCTTCCAGGTCGTCAACCTCGACCGGATCGCGGCACTGTTCCCGCAGGGCGGGGTCGTCAACCCGGACACCCTGGTCGAGGCCGGCGCCGTGCGGCGCGGGCAGCCGGTCAAGGTGCTCGGCACTGGCGAGCTCGGCGGCGTGCAGGTCGACGTGCACGCGCACGCCTTCTCCGCCTCCGCGGCCGAGAAGATCGCCGCGGCCGGAGGCAGCACCACCCGCATCTGACGGCCGGCGACCCCCGCGAGCGCGGACAACCGCTCCCGCGGGGGTCGTCTGCTGCCCGGCCGCGTTCCGCGGCCGGGCTCGTTGCTAACCTCACTCGACCGATCAGGGGAGGGCACGTGCTGCAGGCGTTCGCCGCGGCGTTCCGGACGCCAGACCTCCGGCGCAAGCTGCTGTTCTCCCTGGCGATCATCGCCGTCTACCGGCTGGGTGCGGCCGTGCCGGGGCCCGGGGTCTCGGTCGAGGCGATCAACAGCTGCCTCGAGCAGGCCCAGGCCTCCGACCAGCGGGACATCTACTCGCTGGTCAACCTGTTCTCCGGCGGCGCGCTGCTCCGGCTGAGCGTGTTCGCGCTCGGGATCATGCCGTACATCACGGCGAGCATCATCGTGCAGCTGCTGGTCGTGGTGATCCCGCGGTTCGAGCAGCTGAAGAAGGAAGGGCAGTCGGGTCAGGCCAAGCTGACCCAGTACACCCGGTACCTCACGATCGCCCTCGCCGTCCTGCAGAGCACCGGGATCATCGCCCTCGCGCGCAGCGGCCAGCTCTTCCCGAACTGCGCCGAGCAGATCATCCCGTCGGAGTCCGTCTGGACGACGGTCATCCTGGTCGTCGCGCTCACCGCCGGCACGGCGCTGATCATGTGGCTCGGCGAGCTGCTGACCGAGAAGGGGATCGGCAACGGCATGTCCGTGCTGATCTTCACCTCGATCGCCGCGCGGATTCCCGCCGAGGGCGGGTCGATCCTGCAGACCCGCGGCGGCGTCGTCTTCGCCGTCGTCTGCGCCTTCGCCGTCGTCATCATCGGCACGGTCGTCTACGTCGAGCAGGCCCAGCGCCGCATCCCGGTGCAGTACGCCAAGCGGATGGTCGGCCGCCGGATGTACGGCGGCACGTCGACCTACCTGCCGCTCAAGGTGAACCAGGCCGGCGTCATCCCGGTCATCTTCGCCTCGTCGCTGCTGTACCTGCCCCAGCTCATCACGCAGCTGCAGGGCAGCGAGACCGGCGCGGTGCGCCAGTTCTTCGAGAACTACATCATCGACCAGAGCAGCCCCGTGCACGTCGCCGTCTACTTCGCGATGATCATCTTCTTCACGTACTTCTACGTGTCGATCACGTTCAACCCGGAGGAACGCGCCGACGACATGAAGCGCTACGGCGGCTTCATCCCGGGCATCCGGCCGGGTCGGCCGACCGCCGAGTACCTGCAGTACGTCCTGTCCCGGATCACCCTTCCGGGCTCGATCTACCTGGGTCTGGTCGCCGTCCTGCCGAACCTCTTCCTGTCGATCACGCAGGAGGGGCAGAACCAGAACTTCCCGTTCGGTGGGACGGCTGTCCTGATCATGGTCGGAGTGGGGTTGGAGACGGTGAAGCAGATCGAGACGCAACTGAATCAGCGCAACTACGAAGGGTTCCTGAAGTAGTGCGCGTCGTCCTCCTGGGCCCTCCCGGAGCGGGCAAGGGCACCCAGGCGCAGGTCATCGCCGGCGAACTCGGCATCCCGGCGATCTCGACCGGTGACATCTTCCGGGCGAACGTCAGCGGGCAGACGGAGCTGGGGAAGCAGGTCAAGGCCTACCTGGACTCCGGGGAGCTCGTCCCCGACGAGATCACGGTGGCGATGGTGTCCGGGCGGCTGGCCGAGCCGGACGCCGCGAACGGCTTCCTGCTCGACGGCTTCCCGCGCAGCATCCCGCAGGCCGAGCAGCTCCGGGACTCCCTCGCCGCGGACGGGCAGGCCCTGGACCGGGTGCTGGAGCTGGTCGTGGACGAGGAGGAGCTGGTCCGGCGCCTCTCCGGCCGGCGCATGCTGGTCGACGGGCAGATGGTCCAGCGTGACGACGACAAGCCCGAGACGGTGCGGCACCGGCTGAAGGTCTACCGGGAACAGACCGCGCCGCTGTCCGGGTTCTACGAGGACGAAGGTCTGCTGGCCCGCATCGACGCGATCGGTGCGGTCGAGGAGGTCACCGCCCGGGCGCTCGCCGCGCTCGGTGCGGACCGCGCACAGCCGAGCGCAGACTGAACACCGGGTACCGGAGGCGGATCTGCACATGACCGGCGGGATCCTCGGCCGCCTTCCGCTGCTCGCCAAGTGGAGTGGACGCATGATCCAGATCAAGACCCCGCACGAGATCGAGCTGATGCGTGGCGCGGGCCTCGTCGTCGCCGGTGCCATCGCCGCCGTCCGGGCCGCCATCCGGCCCGGGGTGACCACCGGTGAGCTCGACGCGATCGCCGAGGACCACATCCGCAGCGCGGGCGCGGTCCCGTCGTTCCTCGGATACCACGGGTTCATCGGCAGCATCTGCGCGTCGATCAACGACGAGATCGTGCACGGCATCCCGAACAAGAGCCGGGCGCTGGCCGAGGGCGACAACGTCTCCATCGACTGCGGCGCCATCCTGCAGGGCTGGCACGGCGATTCCGCCGTGACGGTGACGGTGGGGGAGCCCTCCGCCGAGGACGCGGCGCTGATGGCGGTGACCGAGCGCTCGATGTGGGCGGGGCTGGCCCGGGCCGTGGCCGGTGGCCGGCTCACCGACATCAGCTCGGCGGTGGAGCAGGCGATCCGGGACGAGCCCCACCCGTACGGGATCGTCGACAACTACGGCGGTCACGGCATCGGGACGGAGATGCACCAGGACCCGCACGTTCTGAACTACGGACGCCCCGGCCGCGGGCCGAAGCTGGTGCCCGGGCTCGCACTGGCCATCGAGCCGATGGTCACCGTGGGCGACCCGGCGACGGTCGAGCTCGAGGACGGCTGGACCGTGGTCACCAAGGACGGGTCCCGCGCCGCCCACTTCGAGCACACGGTCGCCATCACCCCGGAGGGCCCGTGGGTCCTCACGGCCGAGGACGGCGGCGTCGCCGGGCTCGCCCCGTTCGGGATCACCGCACGCGCCTGACAGCTGACCGATGAGGGGTGTAGCCCACCCCTCATCGGGCCGGGTTGGTGACAGGTGGGGCGTCGGGGTACGATCTTCTGTGGCGCTAGCGCCGTTCCGTCGTCGTGCTGTGGCCGCATGATCCGGAACGCCCTCTGCGAGAGCGTCAGCACCACCTGTTCTGCAATCTCCGAGCGCGTCCAGCCGGGCACCGGCGCGGGCGCACGAGGATCCAGTACCACCGAGTCAAGGAGTGCGTGTCGGGCATGGCGAAGAAGGACGGGGCCATCGAGGTCGAGGGTCGCGTCGTCGAGCCGCTGCCCAATGCGATGTTCCGGGTCGAGCTGCAGAACGGACACCGGGTGCTCGCCCACATCAGCGGCAAGATGCGTCAGCACTACATCCGCATCCTGCCCGAGGACCGCGTGGTCGTGGAGCTCTCGCCCTACGACCTGACGCGCGGTCGCATCGTCTACCGCTACAAGTGACCGCCGGCGGCCCGCGCAGCGTGCGGGGTCGCGGCACATCGATTTCGAGGAATGAGGGGCGGCACCGGTGAAGGTCCAGCCGTCGGTGAAGAAGATCTGCGACAAGTGCAAGGTGATCCGCCGGCACGGCCGGGTCATGGTCATCTGCGACAACGCCCGGCACAAGCAGCGCCAGGGCTGAGGGAGTACCTGAACATGGCACGACTGGCTGGCGTCGACCTGCCCCGCGAGAAGCGGATGGAGATCGCGCTCACCTACATCTATGGCATCGGCAAGCACCACGCCAAGGAGACCCTGGCCGCGACGGGCGTCAGCCCGGACCTGCGCGCCAAGGACCTCAGTGACGAGGACCTGCTGAAGCTGCGCGACTACATCGACGAGCACTTCCGCGTCGAGGGTGACCTGCGGCGCGAGGTCGCCGGCGACATCCGCCGGAAGATCGAGATCGGTTCCTACCAGGGACTGCGGCACCGCCGCGGTCTCCCGGTGCACGGTCAGCGCACCAAGACCAACGCGCGCTCCAGCAAGGGCCCGCGCAAGACCATCGCCGGCAAGAAGAAGGCCGGCAAGAAGTAAGCCGCGAGCGCGCGTCGTCGCAGATCCCGTGAGGGGGGAGCGTCGACGTGCACGCGTGCTGCCTCTCTAGGCCACGAAGAGAAGGAACCCGACAGACATATGCCTCCCAGGGCTCGCGCCGCGGCCGGTGCCAAGAAGGTCCGCCGCAAGGAGAAGAAGAACGTCGCTCACGGTGCTGCGCACATCAAGAGCACGTTCAACAACACGATCGTCTCGATCACCGATCCCAACGGGAACGTGATCAGCTGGGCCTCAGCCGGCCACGTCGGCTTCAAGGGCTCCCGCAAGTCGACCCCCTTCGCCGCGCAGATGGCCGCCGAGAACGCGGCCCGCAAGGCGCAGGAGCACGGCATGCGCAAGGTGGACGTCTTCGTGAAGGGCCCCGGCTCCGGCCGGGAGACCGCGATCCGCTCGCTCCAGGCCACCGGCCTCGAGGTGGGGCAGATCCAGGACGTCACCCCGCAGCCGCACAACGGCTGCCGCCCCAAGAAGCGCCGCCGGGTCTGACCGGTCACTGACGAGACGAAGAGGTAGATAGACGTGGCCCGTTACACCGGAGCCGACTGCCGCATGTGCCGGCGCGAGAAGATGAAGCTGTTCCTCAAGGGCAGCAAGTGCGAGTCCCCGAAGTGCCCGATCGAGATCCGGCCGTACCCGCCGGGCGAGCATGGCCGGGGTCGCAGCAAGGACAGCGAGTACCTGCTGCAGCTGCGCGAGAAGCAGAAGGCCCGCCGCATCTACGGCGTGCTGGAGAAGCAGTTCCGTGGCTACTACGAAGAGGCCAACCGCAAGACGGGCAAGACCGGTGAGGTCCTGCTGCAGATCCTCGAGTCGCGGCTGGACAACGTGGTCTACCGGGCCGGCTTCGCCGAGTCCCGCGACATGGCCCGCCAGCTGGTGCGCCACGGCCACATCCGGGTGAACGGCCGCAAGGTCGACATCCCGTCCTACCGGGTCAGCGAGAACGACATCATCGAGGTCGCGGAGAAGTCGCGCACGATGCTGCCGTTCGAGATCGCCCAGGCCCGCGCCGGCGAGCGTCCCGTGCCGGCCTGGCTCGAGGTCATCAGCAGCCAGCTGCGCGTGCTCGTGCACAGCATCCCGGCCCGCCAGGTGATCGACACCCCGGTCCAGGAACAGCTGATCGTCGAGCTGTACTCGAAGTAAGCACCACAGCACCACAGCACCACCGGCTCCGGCGGGCGGACAGATGCCCGCCGGAGCCAGCACCACACCTCACGGCGTCATATGGCGGGTGCCGGAGGACCTGAAGGAGAAGCAATGCTCATCGCACAGCGCCCCACGCTGACCGAGGAGACCATCTCGGAGCAGCGCTCGCGGTTCATCATCGAGCCGCTCGAGCCGGGTTTCGGCTACACCCTCGGCAACTCCCTGCGGCGCACGCTGCTGTCGTCCATCCCCGGTGCCGCTGTCACCAGCATCCGCATCGAGGGCACCCTGCACGAGTTCACCACCGTGCCGGGCGTCAAGGAGGACGTCACCGAGATCATCCTGAACCTCAAGGGTCTCGTGGTCAGCTCCGACTCCGACGAGCCGGTGACCATGTATCTGCGCAAGCAGGGCCCCGGTGAGGTCACGGCGGCGGACATCGCCCCGCCGGCCGGCGTCGAGGTGCACAACCCCGAGCTGCACATCGCCACGCTGAACGGCAAGGGCCGGCTCGAGATCGAGCTGGTCGTCGAGCGGGGCCGCGGCTACGTGCCCGCGCCGCAGAACAAGCAGCCCGGCCAGGAGATCGGCCGCATCCCCGTGGACTCGATCTACTCGCCGGTCCTCAAGGTCACCTACGCCGTCGAGGCGACCCGTGTCGAGCAGCGCACCGACTTCGACCGCCTCGTGGTCGACGTCGAGAGCAAGCCCTCGATGGCCCCGCGCGACGCGATCGCGTCCGCCGGGTCCACGCTGGTCGAGCTCTTCGGCCTGCTGCGCGAGCTGAACGTCGACGCCGAGGGCATCGAGGTCGGGCCCAGCCCGGCCGAGGCCGCCGACATCGCGAACTTCTCGATGCCGATCGAGGACATGGACCTCACCGTCCGGTCGTACAACTGCCTCAAGCGCGAGGGCGTGCACACCGTCGGTGAGCTCGTCACCCGCTCCGAGGCCGACCTGCTCGACATCCGGAACTTCGGGGCCAAGTCGATCGACGAGGTCAAGATGAAGCTGGCCGCCATGGGTCTCGCGCTCAAGGACAGCCCGCCCGGGTTCATCCCCACGTCGATCGAGAGCTACGACGAGGGCTACGAGACCGACGCCTACCAGGGCACCGGCGAGTACGCCCCCGGGTACGAGCCGGCCCAGTACGACGAGGGCTCCTTCCAGGAGACCGAGCAGCTCTGACCGGTGCGGCCGGACGGCGGGGGAGCACCCGCCGTCCGGCACCGCCCCGCGGGCAGCCACACTGAACGCGAGCACCACCGCAGTACGGACGACAGCAGCATCACGGATGCAGCCGGCAGCGAGCGCCCGGCCGCCTGAGGAAGGACCGACATGCCCACCCCCACCAAGGGCCCCCGTCTCGGCGGCTCCCCCGCGCACGAGCGGCTGATGCTGGCCAACCTGGCCACCTCGCTGTTCGAGCACGGGCGGATCACCACCACCGAGGCGAAGGCCAAGCGGCTGCGTCCGCTGGCCGAGAAGCTGGTGACCTTCGCCAAGCGCGGTGACCTGCACGCCCGTCGTCAGGTGATGACGACCATCCGTGACAAGGACGTCGTCCACACGCTGTTCGCCGAGATCGGTCCTCGCTTCGAGAACCGTCCCGGTGGCTACACCCGCATCACCAAGGTCGGCCCGCGCAAGGGCGACAACGCCCCGATGGCAGTCATCGAGCTGGTCGAGGCGCTGACCGTCGCCCAGCAGGCCGTCGGCGAAGCCGAGCGGGCCCGTGGCACGCAGTTCGCCACCGGTGCCGGCGCCGCCTCCGCGGCCGGCGAGGTCACCGCCGACGTCGTCGAGCCGACGGACTCCGTCGACTCGGCCGACAGCGCGGACTCGGCCGACAGCGCGGACTCGGCCGACAGCGCGGACACCCCGGACGAGGTCGTCGCCGAGGCGCCCGCCGCCGAGGACGAGGGCACGGACGCGCGATGAGCAACCCCGAGAACGTCGCCGGTGCGGGCGCGGCCGGCGTGTCCGCCGGTGGCGGCGACCAGGGGGCCACGTTCGAGGGTGAGACGACCGGCCCGGGCGGGGACACCTCCCCGGCGGTGACGGACGGCAGCGTCACCGACGAGGCGCAGGAGATCGTCACCGACGTCTTCAGCCCCGACGGTGACCGGCAGGACGACGGCGACGTGACCCCTGAGCCCCAGCGGGAGAACGCCGCTGTCGTGGAGGACCCGGCCCTGTCGCCGGAGGTCGCCCGCGCGGCCGCGGCGGAGATCGAGGCCGCCGAGCTCGGCGACGCCGCGACCGCCAGCCAGCAGTACCAGGGCGGCGACGCCGCGCCCGACCCGAAGTGATCTCTCGCTGAGCCCCCATCAGCAGCAGGACGAGCCCGCCACCGGAACCGGTGGCGGGCTCGTCCGTCTTCGTCTCGGGGTCCAGTACGACGGCACGGGCTTCCACGGCTGGGCCCGGCAGCCCGGGCTGCGCACCGTGCAGGACGAGCTCGAACGCGGGCTGGGCACCGTGCTGCGCACCGACGTGGACCTCACCGTCGCCGGCCGCACCGACGCCGGGGTGCACGCCACCGGGCAGGTGGTGCACGTCGACGTCCCCCGCGACGTGTGGGCGGAGCAGCGGGCCAAGCTGGTCCGCCGGCTGCGCGGGGTCCTGCCGTCCGACGTCGCCGTTCCGCAGGTGAGCGAGGCGCACCCGGACTTCGACGCCCGGTTCGGGGCGCTGGCGCGGCACTACGTGTACCGGCTGACCGACGCGCCGGCCGGGCCCTCGCCGCTGCGCCGGGCGGACACGGTGGCGTGGTCGCGTCGGCTGGATGCGGCGGCGATGGACCTGGCGGCCGGCCTGCTGCTCGGTCAGCACGACTTCGCCGCCTACTGCAAGCGCCGCGAGGGCGCGACGACGATCCGGACCCTCCTCCGCCTGACCGTGGCCCGCCGGCAGGAGGACGACGGCTCGGAGACCGTGCGCGTCGACGCCTCGGCGGACGCGTTCTGCCACTCGATGGTGCGCAGCCTGGTCGGTGGGCTGATCGCGGTCGGGGAGGGACGCCGGCCGCTGGACTGGCCCGCGGGCCTCCTGGCCGGCACCGAGCGGGCGAACGACGTCCCGGTGGCGCCGGCGCACGGGCTGACGCTGGTGGCGGTGGACTACCCGGACGACGCCGGGCTGGCCGCCCGCACGGCGGTCACCCGCGCCCGTCGGGCCTGACGCCTGAACCGGCGGCGAGCCGGTCCGGAGGCGTCCGGCGCGCGGGTCCGGGAGTGCCGCCGGGCGGGCGGGCGGGCGTCAGGGCACGGCGGCGACCGCCTCCGCCACCGGGGTGTCCCCGGAGACGAGCTCCACGACGGCGCCGTCGCGGGGCGAGTCCAGGAAGGCGAGCAGCACCGCGGCGACGTCGTCGCGGGGGATCTCGCCGCGCTCGACGTGCCGGTCGAGGGTGACCCGGCCGGTGCCGGGCTCGTCGGAGAGGCCCCCCGGCCGCAGGACCGTCACCGCGAGCGCCGGGCGGGCCAGCAGGTCCTGCTCGGCGGCGAGCTTGGCGCGCAGGTAGGCGGCGAAGACGTCGTCGACGCCCTCCGGGGCGGCGCCGTCGGCCACCAGGTCGGCGCCCATGGAGGAGACCAGCAGGTACGTGCGCACCCCGGCCCGTTCGGCGGCGTCGGCGAGGAGCACCGCCGCGCCGCGGTCGACGGTGTCCTTCCGCTCGGCGCCGCTGCCGGGGCCGGCGCCGGCGGCGAACACCACGGCATCGGCTCCGGAGGCGACCTCGGCCACCTCGTCGACCGAGGCGTTCTCGAGGTCGAGGACCACCGGCGTCATGCCGTCGTCCTCGAGGTCGGCCCGGTGGTCGGGATTGCGGACGAGGCCGAGGACGGTGTCGCCGCGGGCGGAGAGCAGGCGGCCGAGGCGGCGGGCGACCTGCCCGTGGGCCCCGGCGAGGACGATGCGCATGCGCAGACCCCTACCCGTCGACGCGGGCGGCTACCTCCCGTGCCCGGGCCAGCTCCTCGGGGGTGTCGCAGTCCAGCCACGGGGGCACCCCGCCCGGCGCCGGTGCGGGGTGGTGGCGGTCCACCGCCAGGCCGGCCACCGCCCGGTGCAGCGCCCGCGGGCCGTCCGGGTCGCCGACCGCCGCGCGCAGGGCCGCAGTGCGCCACACGCCGAGCAGGAGCTGGTCCCGGCCGGTGTCGTCGACGACGAGGACGCCGTCCCGGTGCAGCCGCCGGCGCAGCTCGCCGACCAGCCCGCCGGTCACGAACGGCAGGTCGCCGGCGAGCACCGCCACGACGTCGGCGCGCACGGCCGCCAGCCCGGCCCGCAGCGCCGCCACCGGCCCCCCGCCGGGCGGCTCCTCGCGGGTCACGACGACGTCGCCCGGGACCTCCTGCGGCGGGCCGACCACGACCCGCTGCGCGGCGTCGTCCACGGCGGCCAGGACGGCCGAGAGCATCGTCCGGCCGCCCACGCGCAGCTGCGGCTTGGCCTGCCCGCCCAGCCGCTGGGCCCGGCCGCCGGCCAGCACCACGGCCGCGTACGGCGGCAGCTCCTCCATGGCAGCACCGTAGGCCGCCGGCCGTGGGTACCGTCCACGTCGTGGGACGAGTCACCAGCCGCACCCCGGTGCTGCGCATCCGAGGTCAGCACCGCACCACCCGACCCGACGCCGTGGCCGCCGAGGAGCCGCTGGAGATCCGGCTGAACGGCACGCCGCTGGCGGTGACCATGCGGACCCCGGGGGACGACTTCGACCTGGTGCACGGCTTCCTCGCCACCGAGGGGGCGATCCGCGGGGCCGACGACGTGGCCGGGCTGCGCTACTGCGACTCCGTGGACGCCGACGGGCGCAACACCTACAACGTCGTCGACGTCGACCTCGCCCCCGGCGTGCCGATGCCCGACACCGGGCTGGAGCGGAACTTCTACACGTCCAGCTCCTGCGGGGTGTGCGGCAAGGCCAGCATCGACGCGATCCGCACCAAGACCGCGTACGACGTCGCCGCCGATCCGGTGCGCCTCCCGCTGGAGGTGCTCCTGGCGCTGCCGGACCGCCTGCGGGCCGCCCAGCAGGTCTTCGACAAGACCGGCGGGCTGCACGCCGCGGGGCTGTGCACGGCCGCCGGGGAGCTCGTGGCGGTGCGCGAGGACGTCGGCCGGCACAACGCCGTGGACAAGGTGATCGGCGACGGCGTCCGCACGGGCCGGCTGCCGCTGGCCGGTCATGTGCTGATGGTCAGCGGCCGGGCCAGCTTCGAGCTGACCCAGAAGGCGGCCATGGCGGGCATCCCGGTGCTGGCCGCGGTGTCCGCGCCGTCGTCGCTGGCCGTGGAGCTGGCCCGGGAGGTCGGGATCACGCTGGTCGGCTTCCTCCGCGGCGACGGCTGCAACGTCTACACGCACACGGAGCGCATCGAGCTGCCCGCGTAACGGTCAGCGTGTGCGCCGAAGCCGGACTCCGGTCGCTGGAACCCCGCGTCGGCGCACACGCCCGCCTGCGCGGCGGTCAGACGTGGTCGCCGCCGCGGAGCTGGCTGACCACGTGGGGGAGCAGCGGTCCGAGGACCGCCAGCCCGTCGCGCACCCCGCCGGTGGAGCCGGGCAGGTTGACGATCAGCGTGCGGGCCGCGGTGCCCGCCACCCCGCGGGAGAGCACCGCCGTCGGCACCCCGTTGTCGGCTCCGTAGCGGCGGACGGCCTCGGCCAGCCCGGGCGCCTCCCGCTCCAGCACCCGGCGGGTCGCCTCCGGGGTGACGTCGGTGGGGGAGAGGCCCGTGCCGCCGGTGGTGACCACCACGTCGACGCCGAGGTCGACCGCGGCGCGGATGACCGCCTCCAGCTCACCGACGTCGTCGGGGCGCACGTGCGGCCCCTCGACGGCGAAGCCCAGGTCGCGCAGCCCGGCGGCGAGCGCCTGTCCGCTGCGGTCCTCGTAGACGCCGGCGTAGGCCCGGTTCGAGGCGGTCAGCACCAGCGCCCGGGCTCCGGCGGGCAGCTCGCTCATCGGGTCCACTCCCCGCTCTTGCCGCCGCTCTTGCGCAGCAGCCGCACGTCGGTGATGGACGCCCTCGGGTCGACGGCCTTCACCATGTCGATCATCGTCAGCCCGGCGACGGCGACCGAGGTCAGCGCCTCCATCTCCACCCCGGTGCGGTCGGCGGTGCGGGCGGTGGCGGTGATCTCGACGGCGTCGTCGGTCACCTCCAGGTCGACGGTGACCCCGTGCAGCGCGATGGGGTGGCACAGCGGGACGAGGTCCGGGGTCCGCTTGGCGCCGGCGATGCCCGCGATCCGGGCGACGGCGACCGCGTCGCCCTTCGGCACGCCCGTGCCGCGGAGCAGCGCGACCACCTCCGGGCTGACCAGCACCCGGCCGGCGGCGGTGGCCTCCCGGGCGGTGACCGCCTTCGCGCTGACGTCCACCATGCGCGCGGCACCGTGCTCGTCGACGTGGGTGAGACGTGACTCGGTCACTGGAGCGCTCCCTCGATCAGCACGACGTCGACCTCGGCGCCGGCGGGCAGTTCGGTGACGTCCTCTGCGACGACCACCAGGCAGTTGGCGCGGGCCAGGTGCGCCACGAGGTGCGATCCCGGGCCGCCGACCTGGGACACCACGCCGCCCTCGTAGCGGCCGCGCAGGTACTGGCGGCGCCCGGCGGGGGAGCGCAGCGGCCCGGCGAGCCGGGCGGGCACCCGCAGCCGGTCGGGGGCGGTGTGCCCGAGCGCGCGGCGCAGTGCGGGGCGGACGAAGACCTCGAACGAGACGAACGCGCTCACCGGGTTGCCGGGGAGCGTGACCACCGGCACGCCGTCGACCGTGCCGGCCCCCTGGGGACCGCCGGGCTGCATGGCGACCTTGACGAAGCCGACGGTGCCCAGCGTGCGGAAGGCGTCCTTGACGACCTCGTAGGCGCCGGCGCTCACGCCGCCGCTGGTCACGAGCAGGTCCGCCGTCGCCAGCTCGGCGCGCACCGTGCCGAGGAACTGGTCGACGTCGTCGGGGACGAAGTGCAGCCGCCGGGGCGAGCCGCCGGCCTCCTCGACCGCGGCGGCCAGCAGGGTGGAGTTCGACTCGTAGATCTGCCCCGGGGCGAGCTCCTGGCCGGGAGCGACCAGCTCGCTGCCGGTCGAGAGCACCAGCACCCGGGGACGCCGCCGGACCGGCAGCTCGGTCACGCCCACCGCGGCCGCCAGCCCGAGCTGCGCGGCACCCAGCGGTGCGCCCGGGGAGAGGGCGACGGTCCCGGCCGCGATGTCCTCGCCGGCTCGGCGAAGGTGGCTGCCGGCGGGCGGGCAGTCCCGCAGCTCCACGACGTCGGTGCCGCCGTCGGTGAGCTCGACCGGGACGACGACGTCGGCACCGGGGGGCAGCGGGGCGCCGGTCATGATGCGGTGCACGGTGCCCGGCGCCAGCGGGACGACGTCGGTGCGCCCCGCCGGGATGTCCTCGGCCACCGGCAGGCGCACGGGCAGGCCGGCGCCGCCGACCTCGGCCCACCGGGCGGCGTAACCGTCCATCGCGGAGTTGTCGAAACCCGGCAGCGGCACCGCGGCGACGACGTCGCGGGCCAGCACCCGGCCGTGGGCCGCCGCCAGCGGCACCCGCTCCTCGGGAGCGGCGGGCAGCAGGGCGTTCACCACCGCCTGGTGTTCCTCGACCGTGCGCACGGGGCCCATCCTGGCCGATTCCCCCCGGCCGCACCTCCGGCGGTCGCCGGTTACTGTCGCCGGCACGACCAGGAGACGGAGGATGCGCGTGGCCGAGATCGACCGGATGCTCGAGGCGAACGAGCAGTGGGCGGAGCAGTTCCCGGGGAGCAAGCCGGTCGCGCCGGCGCGCAAGGTCGCCGTCGTGGCGTGCATGGACTCCCGCATGCCGCTGTTCGGGCTGCTGGGCCTCGCCGTCGGCGACGCGCATGTCATCCGCAACGCCGGCGGGGTCATCACCGAGGACACGATCCGCTCGCTGACGATCTCCCAGCACCTGCTCGGCACCCGCGAGATCGTGCTGGTGCACCACACCGACTGCGGGTTGCAGAAGAGCAACGACGTGGACTTCGCCGACCTGGTGGAGAAGGCGACCGGCCGGCGTCCGCCGTGGGCGGCGCGCACCTTCACCGACGTCGACGCCGACGTGCGCGAGTCGATGCGGCTGCTGCGGGACTCCCCGTACCTGCTCTCGCACGAGGTGCGCGGGACCGTCTACGACGTGGAGACCGGCCGCCTGCGCGAGGTCCGCTGACCGGTCCGCCGACAGCGGCGGGCATCGCCCGGCGGCGCCCTGGTATCGTGACCGGCTGGCGCGCGCAAGCCGGCTGGTGCCCGCGCGTCGTTCCTGTCTCCCGTGCTCGGTGAGGCGATCCCACCAGCCATCCCGACGACGACGGAGGACACGAGCGCCGTGCGCACGTACACCCCCAAGCCCGGTCAGGTCGACCGGGCCTGGCTCGTCATCGACGCCACCGATGTGGTGCTCGGTCGACTGGCCAGCCAGACCGCGCAGCTCCTGCGCGGCAAGCACAAGCCCCAGTACGCCCCGCACGTGGACGTCGGCGACTTCGTCGTCATCGTCAACGCCGGCAAGGTCGCCCTCACCGGGTCGAAGCGGGAGGACAAGGTGGCCTACCGCCACTCCGGCCACCCGGGCGGTCTGAAGACCACCAACGTCGGCGACCAGCTGCGCACGCACCCCGACCGCGTCATCGAGCGCGCGGTCAAGGGCATGCTCCCGCACAACAGCCTCGGTCGGCAGATGCTCAAGAAGCTCAAGGTCTACGCCGGCCCGGAGCACCCGCACGCCGCGCAGCAGCCCACGAACTACGAGATCAAGCAGGTGGCCCAGTGACCAGCGCACTGACCGTGACCGACGCCGAGGGGCGTCCGGTGCAGACCGTCGGCCGGCGCAAGGAGGCCGTCGTCCGCGTCCGGCTGCTCCCCGGCACCGGCCAGTTCAAGCTGAACGGCCGCTCCCTCGAGGAGTACTTCCCGAACAAGGTGCACCAGCAGCTCATCCGTGAGCCGTTCGTGACCCTGGAGAAGGGCGAGCAGTACGACGTCGTCGGCCTGCTCAAGGGTGGCGGCGTCACGGGTCAGGCCGGCGCGCTGCGCCTGGCCATCGCCCGCGCCCTCATCGAGATCGAGGCCGAGGACCGTCCGGCGCTCAAGAAGGCCGGCTTCCTCACCCGTGACCCGCGGGTCAAGGAGCGCAAGAAGTACGGGCTCAAGAAGGCCCGCAAGGCGCCTCAGTACTCCAAGCGCTGACCGGCACGCCCGTGGGTCGCCTCTTCGGGACCGACGGCGTCCGGGGTCGGGCCAACTCCGACCTCACGCCGGAGCTGGCCCTCTCGGTGGCTCGTGCCGCCGCAAGCGTGCTCGCCGACCGCGACGGGACCTCGCGTCCCGTCGCGGTCGTCGGTCGCGACCCCCGCGCCAGCGGGGAGATGCTCGAGGCCGCGGTCGTCGCGGGCCTCACGAGCGCCGGAGCCGAGGTGCTCCTCGCCGGGGTGGTCCCCACGCCGGCGCTGGCCTACCTGACCGGCCGCAACGACGCCGACCTGGGCGTCATGATCTCGGCCAGTCACAACCCGATGCCCGACAACGGGATCAAGCTCTTCAGCCGGGGCGGGCACAAGCTGCCCGATGCCGTCGAGGCCGCCGTCGAGCGGGCCGTGACCTCCGGCTCCTCCGACGGGCACCGCCCCAGCGGGGACCGGATCGGCCGCGTCCACGCGCTCGACGACGGCGCCCAGGCCTACGTCGAGCACCTGCTGTCCACGGTCGAGCGGCCGCTGACCGGCCTCTCCGTCGTCGTCGACGGGGCGCACGGCGCCGCCGCCACCGCCGCGCCGGAGGTCTACCGCCGCGCCGGGGCCACCGTGCACGCGATCGGCTGCGCGCCGGACGGCTGGAACATCAACGACGGCATCGGGTCCACCCACCTGGGCCCGCTGATCGACGCCGTCCGGGAACGCGGGGCCGACATCGGCATCGCCCACGACGGGGACGCCGACCGCTGCCTGGCCGTCACCGCCGCCGGGGAGGTCGTCGACGGCGACGCCATCCTCGCGGTGTGCGCGCTGGCCCTGCACGAGCAGGGGGCGCTGAAGTCCGACACCGTCGTCGCGACGGTCATGAGCAACCTCGGCTTCCACCACACGATGCGCGACGCCGGCATCTCGGTGCAGACCACGGCCGTCGGTGACCGGTACGTGCTCGAGGCGCTGCGCGCCTCCGACCTCAGCCTCGGCGGGGAGCAGAGCGGGCACCTGGTGTTCCTGCAGCACGCGACCACCGGCGACGGGCTGCTCACCGGCCTGGCCCTGCTGTCCCGGATGGCGGCGACCGGCGCCTCGCTGGCGGAGCTCGCCTCCGTGGTGCAGCGGCTGCCGCAGGTGCTGGTCAACGTCCCCGTGCACGACCGGATCGCGGTCGCGGAGAGCGAGGCGGTCGCCGCCGCCGTCAACGCGGTGGAGGCCGAGCTCGGCGACTCCGGGCGGGTGCTGCTGCGGCCCTCGGGCACCGAGCAGCTGATCCGGGTGATGGTCGAGGCGCCGACGCAGGAGCAGGCGGACGCCGTCGCCGCGCGCCTGGCCGTGGTCGTCGCCGCCGTCTGATCCGGCGCGAGGGCGCACGGGGCGGGTGGGACCGCTGGGGCGACATGTGGTCGTCCCGCGCCGTCTTTGACGGACCGGTCCGGCACCGGTCGGTACGCTCGGACAAATGTGCGGCATCGTGGGATACGTCGGCCCCCAGGACGCGACCGGCGTGGTCCTCGAAGGACTACGCCGGCTCGAGTACCGCGGATACGACTCCGCAGGCATCGCCGTCGTCGACGGCGCCGAGCTGAGCACGGCCAAGAAGGCCGGCAAGCTGGCCAACCTGGAGAAGGTGCTGGCCGACCGGCCCCTCCCGCCGGCCACCATCGGCATCGGGCACACCCGCTGGGCCACCCACGGCGGCCCGACCGACCGCAACGCCCACCCGCACGTGTCCGCCGACGGGTCCGTCGCGGTCATCCACAACGGGATCATCGAGAACTTTGCGGCGCTGCGGGCCGAGTGCGAGGCGGCCGGCATCGAGTTCACGTCGGAGACCGACACCGAGGTGGTCGCCCACCTGCTGGCCTCGGTCTACGTGACCACCCCGGAGGGGCCCGGGCGGCTGGCCGAGGCCCTGCGGGCGGTGTGCCAGCGGCTGGAGGGGGCGTTCACCCTCGTCGCCACGCACGTCGCCGAGCCGGACACCCTCGTCGCCGCCCGGCGCAGCAGCCCCCTCGTGGTCGGCATCGGGGAGGGCGAGTACTTCCTGGGGTCCGACGTCGCCGCGTTCATCGGCCACACCCGCGAGGCGCGCGAGCTCGGCCAGGACCAGGTCGTGGAGATCGACCGCACCCGCGGGCTCTCGGTGACCGGCTTCGACGGCACGCCGGCCGAGCCGACGGCCTACACCGTCGACTGGGACGCCGCCGCCGCCGAGAAGGGCGGCTACGACTGGTTCATGCTCAAGGAGATCGCCGAGCAGCCGCAGGCGATCGCCGACACGCTGCTGGGCCGCCTGGCCGAGAACGGCGAGCTGGTGCTCGACGAGGTGCGCCTGTCGGACCAGGAGCTCCGCGACATCGACAAGATCTTCGTCGTCTCCTGCGGCACCAGCTACCACGCGGGCCTCATCGCGAAGTACGCCATCGAGCACTGGACCCGCATCCCGGTCGAGGTCGAGGTGGCCAGCGAGTTCCGCTACCGCGACCCGGTCCTCGACCGCTCGACGCTGGTGGTCGTCATCAGCCAGTCCGGCGAGACGATGGACACGCTGATGGCGCTCCGGCACGCCAAGGACCAGAAGGCCCGCGTGCTGGCCATCTGCAACGCCAACGGCTCGACCATCCCGCGGGAGTCCGACGCCGTCCTCTACACCCACGCCGGCCCGGAGATCGCCGTCGCGTCGACCAAGGCGTTCCTGGCGCAGATCGTCGCCTGCTACCTGGTGGGGCTGTTCCTCGCCCAGGTGCGCGGGGTGAAGTACGAGGACGAGGTCACCGCGATCGTCGACGACCTGCGCCGCCTGCCCGAGGCGGTCGCCGAGGTGCTCACCGGCATGGAGGAGGTGCGCGCGCTCGGCCGCTCCCTGGCCGACGCGGGCACGATCCTGTTCCTCGGCCGGCACGTCGGGTTCCCCGTCGCGCTGGAGGGTGCGCTCAAGCTCAAGGAGCTGGCCTACATCCACGCCGAGGGCTTCGCCGCCGGCGAGCTCAAGCACGGCCCGATCGCCGTCATCGACCAGGGCACCCCGGTCATCGTCATCGTGCCGTCGCCGCGCAGCCGCAACTCGGTGCACGGCAAGGTCGTCTCTAACATCCAGGAGGTCCGGGCCCGCGGGGCGCGGACGATCGTCATCGCCGAGGAGGGCGACGACGAGGTGGTGCCCTACGCCGACCACCTGATCCGGGTGCCCCGCACGCCGACCCTCATGGCGCCGGTGGTGACGACGGTGCCGCTGCAGGTGCTCGCCTGCGAGATCGCCGACACCCGCGGCTACGACGTCGACCAGCCGCGCAACCTGGCCAAGAGCGTCACCGTCGAGTGAGCCGGCGATGATCACGTGAGCTGATCATCGGGTGTCCTCCCTCGCCGCAGACGACGGGGGAGGACGCCGTCAGGCGGGGTAGGACGGCCCTCGGCGGGACCGGACGGCGGTGCGGACGGCCACGCGGCAGACTGGCCGGGTGATCATCGGGGTCGGGATCGACGTGGTGCCGGTGGAGCGCTTCGCGCAGTCGCTCACCCGGACGCCGGGGCTGCGGGACCGCCTGTTCACCGCCGACGAGCAGCGCACGCCGTCGGGGTCCCCGCGCACCGGCGAGTCGCTGGCCGCCCGCTTCGCCGCCAAGGAGGCGCTGGCCAAGGCGCTCGGTGCCCCCGGCGACCTGCACTGGCACGACGCCGAGGTCACCGTCGGCGAGCACGGCCGCCCGCACCTGGCGGTCCGGGGCTCGGTGGCCGGCCGGGCGGAGCAGCTCGGGGTCACCACCTGGCACGTCTCGCTGAGCCACGACGGCGGCATCGCGTCAGCGGTGGTCGTCGCCGAGGGACTGCACCGGGAGGCGACGTGATCGGCCTGCACACCGCCGCGGAGATCCGGAGGGCCGAGGCCCCGCTGCTGGCGTCCCTGCCCGACGGCGCGCTCATGCAGCGCGCCGCCGCGGGGCTGGCCACCGTGTGCGTACGGCTGCTGGGCCGCTCGTACGGGGTCCGCGTCGCCCTGCTCGTCGGCGCGGGGAACAACGGCGGCGACGCGCTGTTCGCCGGCGCCCGGCTGGCGGCCCGGGGAGCGCGGGTCACCGCCGTCCTGCTCGATCCGGCCCGGGCCCACGCCGCGGGGCTGTCCGCGCTGCGCGCCGCCGGGGGGCGGTGCGTGCCGCCCGACGACGCCGGTCCCGTGCTCGACCGCGCGGACCTGGTGCTGGACGGGATCGTCGGCATCGGTGGCTCCGGCGGTCTGCGGCCGGCGGCGGCCGCGCTGGTCGAGCGGGCCGCCACCGGACCCGCGCTGATGGTCGCCGTCGACGTGCCGAGCGGGGTCGACGCCGACACCGGAGCCGTCGAGGGCACCGCCTTCCCCGCGACGCACACCGTGACCTTCGGCGCGGTCAAGCCGGGGCTGGTCGTGGGGGAGGGGCGCGGCTCCGCCGGCGAGGTCCACCTGGTCGACATCGGGCTGGGCCCCTACCTGCCCCGGGCCTCGGCCGGCCGGCTCACCGACGCCGACGCCGCGGCCCGGCTGCCGCTCCCGGACGCCGACGGCGACAAGTACTCCCAGGGGGTCGTCGGCGTCGTCGCCGGCTCGGCCACCTATCCGGGCGCGGGGGTGCTGTGCACCGGGGCCGCGCTGCGCACCCGCCCCGGGCTGGTGCGCTACGCCGGCACGGCCGCCGAGGGCGTGCGGGCGGCCTGGCCGGAGGCGATCGTGACCGCGGGCCGCCCGGCCGACGCCGGCCGGGTGCAGGCCTGGGTGGTCGGCCCCGGCACGGGTACCGACGACGACGCGCGCAGCGTCCTGGCCGAGGTGCTCGGCACCGACCTGCCGGTGCTGGTGGACGCCGACGCGCTGACGATGCTCGCCCGCGAGCCGGAGCTGGTGCGGGGCCGGGCGGCCGCCACCGTGCTCACCCCGCACGACCGGGAGTTCGCCCGCTTCGGCGCCGAGCCCGGCGGCGACCGGATCGGGGCCGCGCGCCGGCTGGCGGCCGACCTCGGCGTCGTCGTCCTGCTCAAGGGAGAGGCCACCGTGGTCGCCGATCCGGACGGCACCGCCTTCGTCAACGCCACCGGTACGCCCTGGCTGGCCACCGCCGGCACCGGCGACGTGCTGTCCGGGATCACCGGCGCGCTGCTGGCCGCCGGCCTGCCGGCGGCGGAGGCGGCTGCCGTGGCGGCGCACGTGCACGGTCGGGCGGGCCAGGTCGCCGCGGCGCGGGGCCCCCTGATCGCCGGCGACCTGGTGCGGCACCTGCCCGAGGCGATCGACCGGGTGCGCGCTGCCCGCTCCGGGGGCCTGCCAGACTCGGAGGCGTGACGAACGGGACCGGGACCGAGGTGGTCGTCGACCTCGACGCCATCGCGGCGAACACGGCGGCGCTGCGCGAGCGCGTGCGCCGCCCGCTCATGGCGGTGGTGAAGGCCGACGGCTACGGGCACGGCCTGGTGCCCGCCGCGCGGGCGACGCTGGCCGGTGGCGCCGACCAGCTCGGCGTGGCCGTCGTGGACGAGGCGCTCGCGCTGCGGGCCGCCGGCATCACCGCACCGGTGCTCGCCTGGCTGCACGGGCCGGGCGCCGACTTCGCCGCGGCGCTGGCCGCCGACGTCGAGGTGTCGGTCAACGCCGCCTGGGGTCTCGCGGAGGTCGTGGCCGCCGCCCGCGCGACCGGCCGCACCGCCCGGCTGCACCTGTTCGTCGACACCGGGCTCTCCCGCGAGGGCGCGCCCATGACCGAGTGGCCCGCGCTGGTGGACGCCGCGGCGCGGGCCCAGGCCGACGGCGACGTCGTCGTGGTCGGGCTCTGGAGCCACCTGGCCTACGCCGACGCCCCGACGCACCCCACCATCGGCGTCCAGGTGCGGGTGTTCGAGGAGGCGGTCGCGATCGCGCGGGCGGCCGGGCTCGGCGAGGCCCGGTGCCACCTGGCCAACTCCGCGGCCACCGTGGCCCTGCCCGGCACCTGGTTCGACATGGTGCGGCCGGGCATCGCCGTCTACGGGCTGGACCCGCTCGGCGGGAACGCCGCCGACCACGGCCTCCGGCCGGCGATGACGGTGCGGGCCCGGGTCGCGCTGACCAAGCGGGTGGCCGCCGGGGCCGGGGTGTCCTACGGGCACACCTACGCCACCGCGGCCGAGACGACGCTCGCCCTCGTGCCGGCGGGCTACGCCGACGGGGTGCCCCGGGCCGGCGGGAACCGGGCTCCGGTGCTCGCCGCCGGCCGGCAGCGGACGATCGCCGGCCGGGTGTGCATGGACCAGTTCGTCGTCGACGTCGGGGACGACCCGGTCGCGCCCGGCGACGAGGTGGTGCTCTGGGGCCCGGGGGACGACGGCGAACCGACGGCGCAGCAGTGGGCCGACGCCGTCGACACGATCCACTACGAGCTGGTCACCCGGATCGGTGGCCGGTTCGCCCGCCGCTACGTCGGCTCGGCGGGGGCGGTCTGATGGCGCGCTCCCGCCCGCCCGCGGGGAAGCCGGTCCGCGCGCACACCGCCGGTGTGCTGGGGGCCGTCGTCGGGCTCGCGGCGGCCGGTACCGCCGCCGGGGTGGCCGTCAGCCGGATCGCCGCGCGCCGGGTGCGCGCCGCCGAGCTCGGGCCGGCCGCGGAGCTGCCGCGCGAGCTGGCCGAGGTCCGGCTCCGCCAGAACGACCCGCTGGGCGCCGACGCCCGTCCGGCCGATCGCACCGCGCTGGTCCAGGCCGACGACGGCGTGCTGCTGGCCGTGGAGGAGATCGGGCCGCGGGACGCTCCGCTCACCGTCGTCTTCGTGCACGGCTACACCCTGTCGATGGCGTCGTGGGCCTTCCAGCGGCGCACGCTCGCCGCGGAGCTGGCCACCGCGAACGGGCACCGCCCCCGGGCGCGGCTGGTGTTCTACGACCAGCGCGGCCACGGCTCCTCCGGCCGGGGCCCGGCGGGGCACTCCACGATCGAGCAGCTGGCCGCCGACCTCGCGTCGGTCCTGGCCGCCCGCGCCCCGCGGGGCCCGGTCGTGCTCGTCGGGCACTCCATGGGCGGGATGACCATCATGGGCCTGGCCGCGACGCGGCCGGAGCTCTTCGGCACCCGGGTGACCGGCGCCGCGCTGCTCTCCACCTCCAGCGGCAACCTGGCCGAGCTCAGCTTCGGCCTGCCCGAGATGCTCACCCGCGTCCGGGCCGCGGTGCTGCCGGTCGCCGCCTGGACGATGCGGCACCGGCCGGCGTTCGCCGAGCGCACCCGCCGGGTCGCCGCGGAGCTGGTGTCCGCGGCGACGAAGGCGCTGTCGTTCGGCTCGGCGGACGTCGACCCCGCGCTGGTCCGTTACGTCGACGCGATGATCGCGGGCACCCCCGTCGACGTGATCGCGGAGTTCTACCCGGCGCTGGCCGGCCTCGACGAGACCGGCCGGCTGGAGCCGCTGCGCCGGGTGCCCACGCTGGTCCTCACCGGGGACCGGGACAAGATGATCCCCAAGGAGCACAGCGACCTGATCGTGGAGCGGCTCGGGCAGGCGGGCGAGAACGCCGTCGACTACGTCGTCGTCCCGGGGGCCGGGCACATGGTCCCCCTGGAGGAGCCCGACGAGGTGAGCCGTGCGCTCACCGCCCTGCTGCGCCGGGTGGCCGCCGGCCGCACGGTGGGCGCGCCGAGCTGAGCCACCGGCGGCGCCCGCCACCCCGCGGGCGGAGGCGGCCGCCGGAAGCGATCCGCGCCCACGGTTAGGGTGCGCGGGTGGCCGCTCCCCGTCCGCCCCGGTTCGACGCCGACGCCGCCGAGGTGGCGCGCGTCGCGGCGGCCGCCCCGGACTGGGCGGCGCTCGCCGCGGCGGCACGGCCCTGCACGGCCTGCCCCGAGCTGGCCGCCACCCGGCAGCACGTCGTCGTCGGCGACGTCCCGGCGAGCGGGCGGCCGCGGTTCGTGCTGATCGGCGAGGCGCCCGGCGCCACCGAGGACGAGACCGGCCGGCCGTTCGTCGGCCGGTCCGGGGCGCTGCTGGACCAGCTGCTGGCCGAGGCGGGGCTGGACCGCGCCGAGGCGGCGGTGCTCAACGTCGTCAAGTGCCGGCCGCCGGCCAACCGGACGCCGAGGTCGGTCGAGGTGCAGCGCTGCGGCGGCTGGCTGCGGCGCCAGCTGGAGCTGCTCGACGCCCGGGTCGTCGTCGCCCTCGGCCTGTCGTCGGCCAAGTGGTTCCTCGGCCCCCGCACCGTGCTGGCCGGCGTCCGCGGCCGCCCGCACGAGGTCGACGGACGCGCGGTGTGGGCCACCTACCACCCGTCGGCCGCGATCCGGTTCGGCCCGAACGGCGCCCCCCGCGCCGGGCTGCTGGCCGACCTCACCGCCGTCGCCGAGTCGCTGGAGGCCGCCGCGTGAAGCGCGCCCACGAGCTGCCCACCCTTGCCGAGACGCAGGCGCTGGGCGAGGCGCTGGCCGGGCTCGCCCGCGCCGGCGACCTGCTGGTCCTGGTCGGGCCCCTGGGCGCGGGCAAGACCGCCCTCACCCAGGGGATCGGTGCGGGGCTGGGCGTCCGGGAGCCGGTCACCTCCCCGACGTTCGTCATCGCCCGCGTGCACCGGGACGGGCGTATCCCCCTCGTGCACGTCGACGCCTACCGGCTGGGCGGGCACGCCGACGTCGACGACCTGGACCTCGACGCCTCGACCGAGGAGTCGGTCACGGTGGTCGAGTGGGGGCAGGGGCTCGTCGAGCAGCTGGCCGACGAGCACCTCGAGGTGCGGCTGGACCGCCGTGACGACGACGTCCGCACGGCGCTGCTCGTGCCGCACGGCCCGGGCTGGACGGCCCGGATCGACGCCGCCTGAGCTCAGCGCGTCAGCCGGTCGCCGTCGCCGCTGACCTTCCGCCCGTGGACCGCCGGGTGGAGCTGATCCAGCTGAGCACCGCCGCGCTGCGCGCGCTGGCCGACGGCGACCTGGCCGCGGCCCAGGCGGCGGCGCCGGTGCCGCTGAGCCCACCGGCGGCAGGGGTACGCGCGGGCCGCGCTGCGGGCGCTGCTGGCCTGGGCGGCCGACGAGCCGGCGGTCACGACCGTGCGCGCGGCGGTCGCGCCGGCGAACGCCGCCTCCCGGGATCTCGTGCTCGGCGAGGGCTTCGTCGCCGTCGGCGAGCAGATCGACGAGGAGGACGGCCCGGAGATCGTCTACGAGGTGGCGGCCGGCACTCGCCTACGCTGACCGGTCGTGCTGGTCCTCGCGCTCGACACCGCCACCCCGACGCTCGTCGCCGGGCTGGCCCGCTGGTCGGCCGACGGCGGTGCCACGGTGCTCGCCGAGCGGGCCGTGCCCTCGGGCACGAAGCACGCCGAGCTGCTCACGCCCGCGATCCAGGGGGTGCTCGCCGACGCCGGCCTCGTGCTGGGCGACGTCGAGGCCGTGGTCACCGGCCTGGGGCCCGGGCCGTTCACCGGGCTGCGGGTCGGCGTCGTCACCGCCGCCGCGCTCGCCGACGCCCGCGGGCTCCCGGTGGCCGGGGTGTGCTCGCTGGACGCCGTCGGCTCCGGTGCCCGCACCGTGGTCACCGACGCCCGGCGCAAGGAGGTCTACTGGGCCGCCTACGACGCCGACGGGGCGCGCACCGAGGGGCCGGCGGTCGTCCGGCCCGAGGAGCTCGGCCGGCCCGGGCCGTTCGTGGGCGACCCGGCGTTCGCCGAGCGGCTGGGAGCGCCGGTCGACCGGGCCGAGGTGACGACGGCGGGGCTGCTGCGCGCCGCCGGTCCCCAGCTGGCCGACCCGTCGTCGGCCCTCCCGCTGGCGCCGCTGTACCTCCGCCGCCCCGACGCCGTGCCGCCGACGTCGATCAAGCCGGTGACGCAGTGACCCGGCTCCGGCCGATGCGGCTGGCCGACCTGCCGGCGGTGATGGAGCTCGAGGAGGAGCTCTTCGCACCCGACACCTGGACGGCGGCGATGTACCGCGAGGAGCTCGGGCAGACCGACACCCGGCACTACCTCGTGGCCGACGACGACGGCGCCGTCGTGGGCTACGCGGGCTTGATCGCCTACGACGACGAGGCGCACGTGGCGACGATCGGCGTCACCGGCGCCCGGCAGGGCGAGGGCCTCGGCGCCCTGCTGCTCGATGCGCTGCTGGCCGAGGCCGACCGGCGGCGCAGCCCCGTGGTCCTGCTGGAGGTGCGGGCGGACAACGAGGTCGCCCAGGGGCTCTACCGGCGGCGGGGGTTCGCCGAGATCGGCCGGCGCCCGAAGTACTACCAACCGAGCGGGACGGATGCGGTCGTGATGAAGCGGGAGGCCGGTCGTGGCTGACGAACCGATCGTGCTGGGGTTCGAGACCTCGTGCGACGAGACCGGGGTGGGCATCGTCCGCGGCCACACGCTCCTGGCCGACGCCCTGGCCACGTCCATGGCCGAGCACGAGCGCTTCGGCGGGGTCGTCCCGGAGATCGCCTCCCGGGCGCACCTGGAGGCGATGGTGCCGACGGTGCACCGCGCCCTGGCCGACGCCGGCATCCGCGCCTCCGACGTCGACGCGGTGGCCGTGACCAGCGGCCCCGGGCTGACCGGCGCGCTGCTGGTGGGGGTCGCCGCGGCCAAGGCGTACGCGCTGGCGCTGGACAAGCCGCTGTACGGGGTCAACCACCTCGCCGCGCACGTCGCCGTCGACGAGTTGCAGCACGGCCCGCTGGCCGAGCCCTCGATCGCGATGCTCGTCTCGGGCGGGCACAGCTCGCTGCTGCTCGTGCCCGACCTGGCGCAGGAGGTGCAGTCGCTCGGCCGCACGATCGACGACGCCGCGGGGGAGGCGTTCGACAAGGTCGCCCGCGTGCTCGGCCTGCCGTTCCCCGGCGGCCCGCCGATCGACCGGGCGGCCCGCGACGGCGACCCGTCGGCGATCGCGTTCCCGCGGGGCCTCACCGGTTCCCGCGACCCGGCCTACGACTTCTCGTTCTCCGGGCTGAAGACCGCCGTCGCCCGGTGGGTGGAGGCCCGGCAGCGCGCCGGGGAGCCGGTGCCGCTGGCCGACGTCGCCGCGTCCTTCCAGGAGGCGGTCGCCGACGTGCTCACCGCCAAGGCCGTGCGCGCCTGCCGAGACCACGGCGTCGACCACCTGGTGCTCGGCGGGGGAGTGGCGGCCAACTCGCGGCTGCGCGCGCTGGCCGAGGAGCGGTGCGCCGCGGCCGGCATCGTGCTGCGGGTGCCGAGCCCGAAGCTGTGCACCGACAACGGCGCGATGGTCGCGGCGCTCGGCTCGCGCCTGGTCGCCGCCGGCGTCGCGCCGTCGGCCCCCGACCTCGGTGCCGACAGCTCGCTGCCGATCGACGTCGTCAGCCGCTGAGGTCGCACACCAGTGCGGTCGGGTGCCCGGCGACGCGGGTGACGACGACGGTCGCGGTGCCGGCGGCGTCGGTGCGCAGCTGACGGGCGAGCGCCTCCGGCTCGATGGGTGAGCCGCGCTTCTTGACCACGACCCGGCCGACGCCGCGCGTCCGCAGCAGCGCCCGGAGCTTCTTGAGGTTGAACGGCAGCACCTCGTCCACCCGGTGGGAGCTGACCCAGGGGGAGTCGGCGGGGGCGTCGGAGCTCAGGTAGGCGATCGTCGGGTCGACCAGGGTCGCGCCGAGGTCGGCGGCCACCAGGGAGACCAGGCCGGAGCGGATGACCGCCGGGTCCGGCTCGTGCAGCCACCCGCGGACCGGGCCGGGCGTCGCGGGACCGGGGTCGGCGTCCACGGTCAGCTCGGAGACGACGCCGTCGCGCACCAGCGCCGCCCGCCGCCAGGTCGCCGACACCGCCGGACCCCAGAGCAGCGCCTCGACGATCGAGCCGCCGACCGACACCCACTCCGCCTCGATGCCGGCCGGCACCCGGTCGTGGTCCAGGCCGGGGGCCACCTTCACCACCGAGGTCGGGACCTTCCCGAGCAGCGCGGTGACCGTCGACCACGGCGGCGACCAGCGGTCGGGGTCGAGCTGCCGCCGTCCACCGGCCCGCCGGGCGGGGTCGAGGACGGCGGCGCCGCAGCCGGCCACCTCGCCCCCGCGCGCCGCCGCGACCAGTTCGACGGCGTCCCCGGCGACCACCCACACGTCGTCGGCGACGCCGAGCGCCTCGACGTTGGCGGCGGTCAGCTCGCGGGCGACCGGGTCGACGTCGACGGCCAGCACCCGGGCGCCGGCGCGGGCCAGCGCGATCGTGTCGGTGCCGGCAGCGCACCCGAGGTCGGCGACGGAGTCGGCGCCCCCGGCCAGCAGGCGGGCCGCGCGCCGGGCGGCCAGTTCGGGGCGGCCGGCCTGCTCCAGGGTGTCGGCGGTGAACAGCAGCCGGTCGGCGTCGGCTCCGAAGGTCGACCGCGCCTTCTGCCGCTGGCGCGCGATGCCCCACGCCGGTCCGGCCAGGTCCGTGCCGACCTCGGCGCGCAGTCGGGTCAGCGCGGCGACCGCGTCGGTACCGGCGTCGAGCAGCGCTCCCGCCCGGGTCAGGGCCGCCGCGCCCTCGGCGGTCGCCAGGGCGCGCAGCTGGCGCACCGTCTCGGCGGCCTGCTCCTCGGTGTCCGGGTCCACCGGCACAGCGTGGCGTACGGGCCGGTCCGGCCGGACGTCACCCACCCTGGGGACCGGGTTGAGCGGCTGGCACTCTCCTGGGTAGAGTGCCAACCGACACGGGCTGGCGCCCGACCCCCGCGACGGCGGGTGCCCGGTTCCCGTGCCACAGCATCGAACATTCCTGCCGTCCTATCCCGAAGGGGGCGTCACCGACGTGACGACCGCTACCAAGGTCAGCATCAAGCCGCTGGAGGACCGCGTCGTGGTCCAGGCCAACGAGGCCGAGACCACCACCGCCTCCGGTCTGGTCATCCCGGACACCGCCAAGGAGAAGCCCCAGGAGGGCACCGTTGTCGCCGTGGGCCCCGGCCGCATCGACGACAACGGCAACCGCGTCCCGCTCGACGTGAACGTCGGCGACGTGGTCATCTACTCGAAGTACGGCGGCACCGAGGTCAAGTACGCCGGCGAGGAGTACCTCGTGCTCTCCGCCCGCGACCTGCTCGCCGTCGTGGAGAAGTGACCTCTCCTCAGCACTGAGCCCCAGGGCTCACCCGACCGCCCCGGCGACCCGACCACCGGGTCCCGGGGCGGTTCCCGTTGGGCCTCGCCCGCCCAGCCCACCCCTGCTCCACTGATCGAGAGGTCCGCATGGCCAAGATCATCAAGTTCAACGAGGACGCCCGTCGCGCCCTGGAGCGCGGCGTCGACAAGCTCGCCGACGCGGTGCGCGTGACGATCGGCCCGCGCGGCCGCAACGTCGTCATCGACAAGAAGTTCGGCGCCCCCACGATCACCAACGACGGCGTCACCATCGCCCGCGAGATCGAGCTCGAGGACCCGTTCGAGAACCTCGGCGCGCAGCTGGCGAAGAACGTCGCCACCAAGACCAACGACGTCGCCGGTGACGGCACCACCACCGCGACGGTGCTGGCCCAGGCGCTGGTGCACGAGGGCATGCGCAACGTCGCCGCCGGCGCGAACCCGATGGCGCTGGGCCGCGGCATGCGCGCCGCCGTCGACGCCGTGCACGCCGCGCTCGACACCGCCGCCATCCCCGTGGAGAAGCGCGAGGCCATCGCCGGCGTCGCCACCATCTCCGCCCAGGACGCCGAGGTCGGCGAGCTGATCGGCGAGGCGATGGAGCGCGTCGGCAAGGACGGCGTCATCACCGTCGAGGAGAGCAACACCCTGAACACCGAGCTCGACGTCACCGAGGGCGTCCAGTTCGACAAGGGCTACCTCTCGCCGTACTTCGTCACCGACCCGGAGGCGATGGAGGCCGTCCTCGACGACGCCCTCGTCCTGCTGGTCAGCGGCAAGATCGGCGCGCTCGCCGACCTGCTGCCGCTGCTGGAGAAGGTGCTCTCGACCGGCGGCCGCCCGCTGCTGATCGTCGCCGAGGACGTCGAGGGCGAGGCGCTGTCCACCCTCGTCGTCAACTCCATCCGCAAGACCATCAAGGTCGTCGCGGTCAAGTCGCCGTACTTCGGCGACCGGCGCACGGCGTTCATGACCGACCTCGCCGTCGTCACCGGCGGTCAGGTGGTCAGCGAGGCCGTCGGCCTCAAGCTCGACCAGGTCGGCCTCGAGGTGCTCGGCACCGCCCGCCGGGTCACCGTCACCAAGGACGCCACCACGATCGTCGACGGCGGCGGCACCTCCGAGGGCATCGGCGAGCGGGTCGCGCAGATCCGCCGCGAGATCGACGCCACCGACTCCGACTGGGACCGCGAGAAGCTGCAGGAGCGGCTGGCCAAGCTGGCCGGCGGCATCGGCATCATCCGGGTCGGCGCGGCCACCGAGGTGGAGCTCAAGGAGCGCAAGCACCGCATCGAGGACGCCATCGCCGCCACCCGCGCGGCGGTCGAGGAGGGCGTCATCCCCGGCGGTGGCTCCGCGCTCGTGCACGCCGCGGCCGCGATCGACGGGCTCGACCTCTCCGGTGACGAGCTGACCGGTGCCCGCGCCGTCCGGACCGCGCTGGACGCCCCGGCGGTGCAGATCGCCGAGAACGCCGGCTTCGAGGGCCGCGTCGTCGTCAGCAGGATCCGCGAGGCCGGCCAGGGGCAGGGCTTCAACGCCGCCACCGGCGAGTACGGCGACCTGGCCGGGCAGGGCGTCATCGACCCGGTCAAGGTCACCAAGGCCGCCCTGGGCAACGCCGTCTCGATCGCCGCGATGGTGCTCACCACCGACTCCGCGGTCGTCGAGGCCCCCGAGGAGGAGGACGAGCACGCTGGCGGGCACCACACCCACGGCCACTCGCACGGCGGCCACGGCCACAGCCACTGATCCCCTCGGCGACGATCAGGTGACCTGATCGTGGCGCGTCCTCCCGCACCGTGTGCCGTGCGGGAGGACGC